>JAZRDG010000021.1:0-34307 GCA_045660125.1 Eubacteriales bacterium
TCGTAAAGCTCGTCCGAGCGTGCCACGCCGCGGAAGAACTCGTTGGAGTATTCTATCTTACTATCCACGGTATAGTACTCGTTGGGCGCGTCTGTCCAAGGCACGTACAAACTGTAATCGTAATCCCAGATGGGGCCGAACGCAAGCTTTTCGCCCGCGATCTGATAGGTGTAGAAGGATTTCCACACGTGGTCTCTCTCGCCCATGATCTGATCAATGATCAAATGGTCGATCAGCGAGTCGGTGTCCACGTAATGCTCAATTTTTTTGGTGTTGCCGTCGTGGAATGCGTCAAGCACCTTGTTGTAGTGCTTTTCCAGCTGCTCAAAGAACGAATAAAACTGCTCGTCCGAGCAAAAATCCGCCTTTTCGGGGTATTTGAGTGTGAAATACTTGTTGCACCACGCAACGTAGAAGTAGTGCTCACCCCTGATTGCGTTTTTGTCAAATTGCACGTCCTCGTCCAGGCAAACGTAGAAATTGAACTGGTCAAGGTCGGTCATGTCGGGCGTGATGGTCTGCTCAAGATTCATGCGTCCCTCGTTTTCCTGCACCTGCTCGCAAAGCGTGTAAAGACCGACGTATTCGCCGTTGAGGTAGACGTTGACGTGATGCACGGTAGGCGTAAAGTCAAACGCATCCGAGGCAGCACCGAGGTGGAATGCGGTGTAATTGTGCATGCAGGAGGGGTCAAGATACTCGGCAAGCAGCACCCAGCTCTTTGCCTCGTGTAGCCCAAAGAGCGATTGCTTTTGGTCAAATTTGATGCGGTAAGGCTTTTTGGGATATCCCGAGGTGGAGTTGCCGCGCAGGCGAATGCCACCCGTCAGCCCGTGCAGCTCCTCGTCGGTGTTGACGAGGTCAAAGGTTACGTCCACGTATTCTTCGGTCGAGGCAATGCTTGCATCCCCCACGTTCAGATGCACGATGGGCAGCTCGCGCGTGGCGTAGTCCAGCACGAGATTGACCTTGGTGTCCTTGGTCACCTTTTTCACATCGATCTCGGTGCCTGTATACAGCACGCCGTCGATCTCGTAGCCCTTGTAGGTATAGCCGCGCTTGATCTCGAACGATACGGGCACAAAATCGGTGTCGGTCACGTCCTGCACGGTCTCGCCGCCGCTGAAGGTGACTGCGCCTGCAATGGGGCAGATGATCTCGACCACAGTGCGACCGTCATCGGTTTCGGTCTCGGTTTCGGTCTCGGTTTCGATCTCGGTTTCGGTCTGATTTTCGTTGGTCGTATCGGCAGGCTGATTTTGCTGCGTATCCTGATTGCAAGCGGCAAGCACGGGCAAGATCAGGCAGAGAAGCAGCGCAAGGCTTAAAGCTCTGTGTTTCATGTTTCCTCCTTTTGCTCACTCTTGGGCTCCAGTCGGTCACCCATGAGCAGCACGTAGGCAACGATGCCAAGCTGAATGATACCCGAAAGCGCGATCAGCCACGGGATACCGCCCTTGTACGTGTAGCCAAACAGGGGCAGGGCAAGGTTCTTGGAAAGTGCCACGAACACCGTGCCGAACAAAAGTCCGGCAGCCGCGCCCAGATTGTACACGATCTGATAAAACGAGGTATAGCAGGTGCGGTTGACCTGTGGCATGTTGATGTATTGCATGTTTGCCACGATGGTGTTGCGTCCAACGCCTGCAAAGTGCTGCGGCAGACGAATCAAGAGCAGCATGCCTGCCAACAGCCAAGGGGCAAGATCGGGGCGAATGAGCGCGTATACAAGCTGCAGGGGCGCTTCGATCAAAAGAGCAAGCGCCAGCGCGCGCAGCCATGAGGTCTTGCCAATGCGATTCTGCCAGAATTTCATGGAGAACGGGAAGAAGAAGGGGTAGACGAAGATGATAAAGCAGTAAAGGAAATAGGTAATGCCGATGGTGTCCATCAGATATACCTGCAGGAAGGTATTGTGGCAGTAAAGCGAGAACTGCCATGCGAATACCAGAATCATGACAAGCATGTATTTTTTGTTGGAGATCGGAATGGTGATAATGTCGCGGAACTTGGGCGTGCGAATGACGGGGTAATCCACCTCGCGCGGCAGCGAGAGCAGCACCACGTCGGCAATGCCAAGAAGAAATCCGAAGTGACGCACCCATTCAAGGAACACGAGCTGATCGGCAGGCATGGCGGCAAGCTTGTCGGCATACACGGCGGCAACCATGATCAAAATACCCGGCAAAAGAGCCGCTGAGAACTGATTGAAGGTCATGTAATGCGCGCGCATGCGCTCGGGCAGGAACTTGACGTGCCATGCGGCATAGCCCGAAACGGCAATGATGTTGAATATGTAGGCAAAGAATTGCAGCACCGACATGCAGATGATCAGCACGGTGACGTCGTGAACAAGGCGCGGCAGCAGCGTCAGCGCGAAAATGCTGCACACGTAGTACAAGAGCTTGCAGGCGGCCAGTACAAAGCGACGCTTTTTGAAGCGCGTGAGCAGCGAGGGCGCAAAGATGACGAAAAGACCCGCGATAAAGGGAGAGAAGGCAAGAATGCCGATCTCCTCGGGCTCCATGTGGTAGCCGCGCAAAAATTCGGTCCAGAAAATGCCGGTGGTGATATAGGTGATCACTGCCTCAAGTGCTACCGATATGACTAAAATACAGCGCGTGCGCGCGTTGGGATCCTTGAAGTTAAATACCTGCCCCAAGGTCATCTTGTGTCTTTGCATTGTATTTGCCGCTCCGTTTCGTGCAAAAAATCATTACTATCATTATATATTGTCGCGCGATGTTTGTCAATATTCAAAGGCAGGATTATGGTAATAAAAAGCGTCCGCTGTCAAGCGGACGCTTTAAGATGAGCCTAATCCATGGTGGTCTTTAAGCAAAGAAATCAAAGCCGCCCGTTATGATCACGCGTGCGATATACGTGCCAAGCAGCAGGGCGATCATCAAAGAGGTGAGCACCCACCAAAGCACCTTGCGGCTCTTGCTTTTTTGGAAAAGCTGCTCGTGAACGATCAGCCACAAAAAGGGCAGCCCTATAAAAAAGACGGGGTGATAGGCAAATGCCGCAGCAAAATCCAGGCGCAGAGCGGCAAGGTGCGCGCGCGTCATGCCGCAAAAGGGGCAGCAGATGCCAAATATCGCATAAGTCGGGCACGCACTCTCAAAGATCCATGAAAGCAGTGCGATCGCCACAGCCATTGTTGCAATAATACCCGCATGCAGCAAGCAAAGCCGCCCCCGGCGGTGCGCAAAAAAGCCTTTCATGCCAAGCCCTCCTTACCTGTTTGATATGTACTATTTTAGCAAAATAACGCGCGCTTGTCAAGTGCGCGGCAAAACTTGACGGCAAGGCAAAACTGTGCTATAATGAAAGCAATCGGAACAGTGGAGGGAATTATGGAAACACCCATCAAGCAAATATCGGGCATGAGCCCCGAGCGGATTCGCACCTATAATGACGGCGTGGTGCGCATGATGAGCGTGGTGCTCAATCTGGCAGCCGACGCGCTGGACGCCAAAACGGTGGACGAGATCGCGCGCGAGTGCGGCGTGTCGCGTGCCTATGCGTATGCCGAGTGCCTGGCTGCGCTTTGCGGACTTGACAGCTCGGGACGCGATCGCGATCTGTTCCGCCATTATTTCGTGCCTATGATCCACGAGCTTGACCCCGCGGAGTTTGAGAACGATGCGTATTATCAAAATATCAAGATCAAGCCGGGCAAGAGCGGCAAGTGGGAATACAGGCAGATGAAGCTAAAGCCCTGCGAGGCGTGTGTTTGCAACGACTTTTTGGTCACGCGCGACGGGCGCATGATCCCCCAGCTCGGTTTTTTCATGCGCGAGTTTGCCTTTCCGGGCGTGCTGGAGAACGGCAGGGAATGGATGACGCTGATGCCCAACGAGACCGTGACTACCAAGCCTGCGCTGGATGCGGCGCACGGCAGAGTGCTGACCTTTGGCTTGGGGCTTGGCTACTTTGCCTACATGGCGGCAAGAAAGCCCGAGGTCGAGTCGGTGACCGTGGTGGATATCGGTGCGGACGCGATTGCGCTGTTTGAGCAAAACCTGCTGCCGCAGATGGAGTGTGCGGATAAGATCAAAATCGTGCACGCTGACGCGTTTGCCTTTGCCGAGCAGCACTATCCCAAGGGCGAATTTGACTTTGTCTTTGCCGACATCTGGCATGACGTTTCGGACGGCAAGGAGCTTTATCTGCGCTTTAAATCGCTTGAAAAGCTGGCGCCCGATATGGAATATACCTATTGGCTGGAGGAGTCGATCAAGTGCTATCTTGACGATGCACTCTGGCCGCACGGCGTGCAATGATCGGGATAAAAAAGTTGTGAAAAAATTCCCAATGTTATTGCATTTGACAAAAGTATATGGTATAATCAAATCATAAAATACCAAACCATGCACAGAAAGGGTATTAAAATGGCTAAAAAGGTAATTGACAAATTTACGGATCTGGCGGGCGTCAACGTAGACCCCCGTACAAGAAGATATCTGGTTCCCAAGAGAATCGTGATGACGCAGGGTGACGTCACGGGTGCGGAGCATCTGCTTGACGAAAAGAGCAACCAGATCACGCTGGTCGTGGGCAAGGATAACTGCACGCTCAAGAATGAGCCCGGCAAGCCCCACGCTGCAATCCTGCTTGACTTTGGCATTGAGTTTGCAGGCTCTGCACGCTTCCACACCTGGATGACCAACGGCGCAGGCTACAACGGTGCTGCAAAGATCGCTGTCCGCTTTGGTGAGAGCGTAATGGAGGCTCTGACGCCTCTGGGTGAAAAGAACACCACCAATGACCATGCAATTCGTGATAACACGTACGATCTCGGCATGTACTCCGGCGTGGAGACCAACGAGACCGGCTACCGTTTCCTTTACATCGAGCTGCTTGAAGAGACCGGTTTTATTACCTTTAAGGCAATTCAGGGCGTATTCCACTACCTTGATCTGGAGTACAAGGGCTCCTTCAAGTGCTCCGACGACCGCCTCAATCAGATCTGGGATACCGCTGCTTACACCGCACACCTGAACATGCAGGAGTATTTGTGGGACGGCATCAAGCGCGACCGCCTTGTTTGGATCGGTGACATGCACACCGAGGTCAAGACCATTCTGACCACGTTTGGCTATACCGATATCGTGCCCAAGTCCTTGGACGTTGTGCGTGACGAAACGCCCGTCGGCAACTGGATGAACGGCATTTCCTCTTACTCTATGTGGTGGCTGATCATTCAGCACGACTGGTACAGAACTGTTGGCGATACCGTATATCTGTCTCAGCAGAGAGATTATATCCATGACCTGATGAACGTGCTGGCTGATTGCGTAGACGAGGACGGCGTGGAGCATATGCCCGAGAGCAGATTTATGGACTGGCCCAACAACGATAACCCCGGTGCAATCCACGCAGGTCTGCAGGGTCTTTTGAAGATCGCGCTGGATAAGGGCTCTTCGCTGCTCTACACGCTGGGCGACGTTGCTCTTGCTGAAAAGTGCGCGATCGCAGCAATGCGCATGAGAAATCACGTGCCGGATCCTTGCGGCTCCAAGCAGGCAGCAGCACTGCTGGTACTGGCTGGCTTGGCAGATGCCAAGGAGATCAACGAGAAGATGATCGCTCCCGGCGGCGGACACGGCTATTCCACCTTCTTTGGTTACTATATCCTCAAGGCAAAGGCACTTGCAGGCGACTTTGCAGGCGCACTTGACGATATCAAGGAATACTGGGGCGGCATGCTTGACATGGGCGCAACCACCTTCTGGGAGGATTTCCACCTCTCCTGGATGGAAAATGCAGGCAGAATCGACGAGGTCGTGCCCGAGGGCAAGATCGATATCCACGGCGACTACGGCGCATATTGCTATATCAAGTTCCGTCACTCGCTGTGCCACGGCTGGGCTTCCGGTCCTTGTCCGTATCTGTCTAACTACGTGCTGGGCGTACGTTCCTTGTCGCCTAACACCTATGAGATCAAGCCCGAGCTTGCATACCTTGATTGGGCAGAGGGTACCTACCCCACCCCCAAGGGCGAGATCTACATCAAGGTCACCAAGGACGCAGACGGCAACCAGAAGGTTGACGTACAGGCTCCTAAGGGTATCTTTATCCTCAGATAAAACGAATCATCGGCAGAGGCGTTGCGCCTCTCCCGATTTTGTGGTATAATGGAGTGAGGTGATGGAAATGGATAAGAACAAAGAACTACCGAACAGGAAGCATCCTCGTCTTGACTATTATGATTATAGTTCTACCGGTACCTATTTCATTACGATTTGTACACAAAACAGACGATGTGTGCTATCACACATTGTAGGGCGGGGGCTTGCTCCCGCAGAAGAGAACACTTCGGACGAGTATCAAATTAAATACACAAAGTATGGACAAATTGCAGAGAAACAATTATTTTCTTTGGAGTCACGATATCCATATATGAAGATTGACCAATATGTAATTATGCCCAATCATATTCATGCGATTATGATTTTGGAGGAGGCTGCGGGAGCAAGCCCCCGCCCTACGCTCATGGATATTGTTTGCGCATATAAATCCTTAACAACAAGAGATTGCAGGCAATATGGCTTTAAGGATAAATTATTTCAAACCTCATTTTTCGAGCATATTATCCGCAATCGTCAAGATTATGAAGAACACGTGAAATACGTCTATGAAAATCCTATGCGTTGGTATTACGATGAATTATACACGGATGAATAAAACCACGCAACTGGGAGATTCATAAAATGATTGATAAAACCAAAAGAAAGAGAAATGAACCGGGTGATTTTTAAATGATAAATATTGTTGACACGTATCAAAAAATCGATTCCTTATTTGAAAACGGGGTATTCCGTTTTGACAAATGGGAGTTATATATCAATGCAATATTCGCAGATTCTGCCACTATTTTTATCAATGATATGAATGACGGTCTCAATACCGGAGATTACTCATATGAAGCAGATATTCTTCCCATTCTTAATGCAGTGTATGAGCATTCGGATTTGGAGGCTTTGCACGCTTCATTTTGTACGGTGACAAAGGATCTGAATAAAAAAGTCCTGAATTGCTTTGGTCATGAATTGGATATTGATATTGTTTTGTATGTTGGCTTTTGTAATGCAGCCGGTTGGGTTACCAACATAAACGGTCGAGAAACCATTCTGTTAGGCATTGAAAAAATACTCGAATTGCATTGGCATGATGAGGATTCAATGCGTGGGCTGATATATCATGAATTAGGGCATGCTTATCACAAGCGGTATGGCAACTTTGCGCATCCGGACAATCAGGAAAGCCAATATTTTGTTTGGCAATTGTTTACAGAAGGTGTGGCAATGTGCTTTGAACAGGCACTTGTAGGTGATGATCATTATTACCATCAAAACAAGGATGGGTGGCTGGATTGGTGCGATATTCATTATCAACAAATTGTAGCCGACTTTGATAAAGACTTACTGAACATGAACAGATCCAATCAAAGATATTTTGGTGATTGGGCAAATTACTATAATAAGGGTGATGTTGGATATTATATTGGTGCCAGATTCGTGCAGTTCTTATGTGACCAATACCCATTTGAACAGATAATAAAAATGCAACAGGAAAGTATATATCAAGCGTATCTCGCCTTTGTCAAAGCAACTCATCAATAGCGAAAATGTGAAACCCCGACAGATTTCAAGATCTGTCGGGGACTTCATATTTGTGAAGATCACTTTTCTACATAGGCAGCTTTGTTTGCCACAATCTCTGTGCCGCTCTTGCCAAGCAGCGCGTCTGCTGCTGCGTCGGGGGAGGTGATGATGGCGCGGCGGTGCGGCGCGGACGCGACGAAATTCATCGCTGCCTGTACCTTGGGCAGCATCGACCCTTTGGCAAAATGTCCTTGCACCGTCAGCGCGTTCGCCTCGGCAAGAGATAGGTGCGAGAGCGCTTTTTGCTCGGGCTTACCAAAGTCGGTGTACACGCAATCGGTCGCGGTCAAAATCAGCAGCGTGCCTGCGCCCACCGCGGCTGCCAGCTTTGCGGCGGCAAAATCCTTGTCAATCACGGCGGCAACGGGGCGCGCGCCCTGCTCGGTCATGACGGTGGGAATGCCACCGCCGCCGCACGCGATCACGATATATTCACCTGCAAGCAGGCTGAGGATGGCGTCACGCTCCACGATCTCAACGGGGGCGGGGGAGGGCACGACGCGGCGATATCCGCGCCCTGCGTCCTCGACAAACGTCCATTCGGGATTTTGCGCTGCCAGCGCGTCCGCCTCGGCTTTGGAATAAAACGCACCGATCGGCTTTGTGGGGTTGGAAAAGGCAGGATCGTCGGGGTTGACCGTGACCTGCGTGATCACGCTGACCGCCTGCCAGGGCATACCGCGCTTTGCAAGCTCTGCCTGCAGCGCGGCTTGCAAATGGTAGCCGATATAGCCTTGGCTCATGGCGGTGCAATCCTCCAAGGGCATGGGGGATACGGCGTCGGTCTGCTCAGCCCCCGTATCAAAGGCAAGCTGGATCATGCCCACCTGCGGACCGTTGCCGTGGCTGATCACGATCTCGTTGCCAGCCTCGATCAGATCCACCAGGGTACGGCACACCTTTGCCACCGTGGCGCGCTGCTGGGCGCTGTCCTTGCCAAGCGCGTTGCCGCCAAGGGCAATTGCAATTCTTTCCATGCGCTCACCCCCTTGCAGCAGGCTGCTGCTGCGTAATGCAGTGAACGTTGCCGCCGCCGTACGCAACCTCGCGCGTCATCACGCCAACTACCTTACGATCGGGGAACATTGCCTGCGCCTGCTCGATGGCAAGCGCATCGTTCTCGTCACCGTACTGGGGCAGGATCACGCCGCCGTTGACGATCAAAAAGTTCATATAAGAGGCAATGCTCACCTCACCGTCGCGGCGCGGCAGCGTGCCGTCCGCTGCATCAATGGTGTCCGCGCCCTCCAGATACACAGGCTTTTTGGTCAAGCACAGCTTGTGCACCTTGAGCTTGCGCCCCTGCGCGTCGGTCTGCTCGCACAAAAACTCGTAAGCGTCGCGCGCCTCCCTGTAAAAGGGGTGATCCTCATCGTCTGTCCAGATGCAAGCCACCTCACCGGGGGCGACAAAGCAAGCCACGTCGTCAATGTGTCCGTTGGTCTCGTCGGGGTCAATGCCGTCGCGCAGCCAAATCACCTTGGTGCAGCCAAGGTATTCGCAAAGCATCTGCTCAATCTGCTCCTTGGTCATATCGGGATTTCGACCGGGGGAGAGCAGGCACATTTCGGTCGTCAGCACCGTGCCCTCGCCGTCCACGTGAATAGAGCCGCCCTCCAAGACGAAATCGGGCGTGGCATATCGGTCAACGCCGCAAAGCTCGCAGATCTTTTGCGCCACCTCGGCGTCCTTGTCCCAAGGGAAATAGAGTCCGTCGTAAAGACCGCCCCAAGCGTTGAACGCCCAGTCCGCGGCACGCAAACCGCCCTTGTCATTGACCAGGAAGGTGGGACCCGAGTCGCGCACCCAAGCGTCGTTGGAGGACATCTCCACTACCGTGATCTGGGGCGGCAGGAGTCTGCGTGCGTTGCCGTACTGCGCGGCAGAAACGCATACGGTCACGGGCTCAAATTCCGAAATGGCGCGCGCCACCTCGGCAAACGCCTTTTGTGCGGGCTTTGCGCCCATGCGCCAGTTGTCGGGGCGTTCGGGCCACAGCATCCATATGCGCTCCTGCGGCTCGAATTCCGCGGGCATGCGGTAGCCGTCAGCGCGCGGGGTGGAATTTTCAATTCTTGTTGGCATAAGCGCCTCCTTTTGCACCGTGGGTGCTTTCAATTCGTTTTTGCTTGGGTCCGTCCTCGCGCAGGGCGATCAGCACCTCGCCAATCAGCACCGCCACCAAAGAGCCCACCGTAATGGGCAGGTAATACGAAAGCGTTTCCCCGTCAAACGAGAGCGGTACGGCGGTGAAGATGATGGCTGCTATGATCATGATAAAGGGCAGATACGCGATCACGGGCAGCAGGAATTTGCCGCCGAACACGCGGAAGGGGCGAGGGGTGTCGGGGTCATGCTTGCGCAGCTTCAAAAATGCGGGGAATACGGGCAGATAGGAAAGCAGGAGCATGACCAGGTTAAGCGCGAAAAAGCTCCAGAACAGCGAGGAATCGGGCAGGAAATACTCCATGACCGCGCCCGCAAGGCAGACGATGGTGGCAACCACGCCGCTGGCAAGCGCAGAGCCCACGGGCATGTTGTTTTTCTCCCTGCGGCGTGAGAACAGCGCAGGCATGTCGCCCCTTTCTGCGGCATATGCCGCGGTGGAGTTGACGCCCATTGACCAGGAGATCATGTTACCGAACAGCGTGACAAGGAACAGGATCGCGGCAATCGAGATAAACCAGCCGCCCGTATTGCCCGTGATGGCAACCAGCGCGTCGATCAGACCCGAATCCGGGCTGATCTCGGCTACAGGAACAGCCGCACCGATGCCGAATGCCGAGAACAGGTAGATGGCAGCGATCACAATGCCACCGAGAATGATGGAAACGGGGATCTGCCTGCGTGGGCTGGTCATGCTGTCTGCATAGGTGCACACCACCTCAAAGCCAAGGAAATTGAAGATGATGACCGAGATATAGGAAAGCGAATGCAGGTCAAACGAGGGTAAAAACGAGGCGGGTGTCATGGGGTTGACAAAGCCGTTGTTTATCACGTAATACACGCCAAGTCCGCCCAGCACCAGCGCAAGCAGGATCTTGATGGCGGCACTTGCGTTGAGAATGCCCTTGCTGTCGCATACGGGGTAGAGCGCGATCAGCGTCACCACCCATATAAAGCCCAGCTGCAGGGCAAGTGAGGGCAGCGTGCCAAGCTCGATGCCGAGTGCCGTGCAGATCAAGCCGGGGCACATGACCGCCAAGGATGCCATCCAGAGCGGAAAGTTGACCCAGTAGTAAAACGAGGCGCGCGCCGCCCATCTTGTGCCGGGGAATGCTTGCTTGATCCAATCGTAAAGACCGCCGTCACCTGCGTATGCCGTGCCAAGCTCGCATGAGATCAAGCCGTAGGGCAGAAGGAAGGCGATGATCATGAGCAGCCACCAGAAGTACTGGCTGTTACCGATCGATGCCACGGGGGCTGCCGCCTCTGCCACGAACACGACGCAGATGACCGACAGAATGACGTCGATCAATCTGAATTTTTTAGCCGTCATAGTGCCACCTTATTTTTTGTCGCAGAAAATGCGGCACATGGTAGCGTCCAGGGATTCCTTGGCGGCTGCTACCTGCAGCTCGGTGGGCTTTCTGCGGTTGTGCGTCAGGTACACGAGCAGGCCGCGCATAGCGGTCAGGCGGTTTTCAGCCTGATCCCAGCAAAGGGACGCCTCGGAGTCGGCAACCTCATCGGTCACGTCCTCACCGCGCGTTGCGGGCAGGCAATGCATGAACTTGCAGCCAAGGTTGCCCATCTGCATCAGCTCGCGGTTGACCTGATAGTCGGCAAACACCTGCACTCTCTCTTCCTTGGGCATCTCGTTTTCGTAAAGACCGTACCACACGTCGGTATAAATAAAGTCGGCTTCTCTTACGCAATCGCGCTTGTCCGAGATCTCAAACGAGCCGCCCGACACGTCGCAGTTTTCCTGCATGATCTGTCTGTGGCCCTTGTTGAGCTGATGCGTAGCGGGGCCGTACTGCACGAAATGCATGCCCAGCTTGGTGCAAATAAAGCCCAAAGACGCGCACACCTGCGTCGCGTCGCCCACGAACACGACCTTGCAATCCTGCAGCTTTTTGCCTCGGGGCAGATGCTCGACCATGGTACAAATGTCGCCAAGCTCCTGGGTGGGGTGGTTGAAGTCGGACATGCCGTTGATGACCGGGATAGAGCAGGACTTGGCAAGGCGGATGACGGTATCGTGCGTGATGACGCGCGCCATGACGATATCCACAAGGCGCGAGAGCACGCGACCCGTGTCCTCGATGGTCTCATGGCCGCCCAGCTGGATCATGCCGGGGCCTAGATACTGGGCGTGGCCGCCCATCTGGCTCATTGCGGTTTCAAACGACACGCGCGTACGCGTAGAAGATTGTTGAAAGATCATGCCAAGCGTCATGTCCTTCATTAAGGGGGGATAATAGCCTTGCTTGATGGCGCGCTTGATCGCCAAAGAGAGCGAAACGATATCAAGCAGCTCCTGCCCCGAATATGCACGGGAATCTATAAAATCTTTCATAGGAAGCCTCCAAATTTTTTTAATGCAAGGTTAGTTTGCGCGCGCGGAGAGTAAATATGAAAGATCGGGCAAAACAAAAAATGGAACTGTGACAAGACAGTTCCATTGAATGTATTTTGTTGACGATTTATGCATTTTTAAAATATTTAGAAAAGATATTGACAAATGCGTCAAAATGCTATATAATATAAGCGAAGGGTGGAACCCAAGATGGTCGTCCCTGACAAATGACTAAATATTTGTGAAATTAAATTTCACGAAAGTGAGCCTCTGCTGGGAACAGACGGCTCACTTTTTCTTTGCTCTATCAACTAAGTACAGTGCAAGTGCAATAACACCTACAACCATGCTGATGATTCCAACCAATGCACCAATAATCGTGCAAATGCTCAGAAACATAGAAAAAGCCATACAATCACCTCGCTTTCAGATTTGAAATCCGCGAGGGCTGCAAAGAACCTCCTTACCGCTCCCGCGGCATTTTAGAGGCGACCGTCTATTACAAACCGCACACCGTCTACAAAGTGGGAAAATCAACAGCAAACGGAGGGGTTCCACCGCTGATAGTATACATGATTCGGCATTATTTGTCAATAGGTATTAAAAAAACGAATTACAAAAATAATTGTTTGACGTTCCAAACTTGTCGTTTTTGGTCAAGACATACACAAATAGGCGTGCTATAATACGGGTACAGCTTAAGCTTGAACACTTACAAAAAGGAGTTTGTTTATGGAAAATATTGAATTGATTAAAAACGCAGTAAAGTATATTGACAAGTTAGGAGCGAACACGACCACAATTGAAGAGGTGGCGAAAAATGCAGGCTTCTCGATGGATTATTTTAATCGTATCTTCAGAAGACATACCGGCTTTAATGTCATGGAATATTCGCGATTCAGAAGATTAAACAGAGCTGCACGCATGCTGCGCCAATCTCCCGATGCCGATATTTTGACCATTGCATTGGAGTGCGGATATGAAAGCCACGAGGGTTTTATCCGAGCATTTAAGGAGCAATACGGAAAGACACCGAGCGAATATCGCGAGAGCATGAAGGGCAAGCAATTTATCTGGGCGGATCACGAGCTGAATGCAACCGCTGTTGCAGAGTTTCATCATGTTTTGCCGGATTTTTTGGAGATTGATTCTAACGAAGCAATCGCTTGGCTGTTGGATAAGGATGCAAAGCGTTACGGTTATACTGCCATTTCGATTGCGATCAATGGCTCAAAGATCGTGTCCGATCGCGATTTGTATACGGATGGCTGTTTTGTGACCATCGATAATTTCTTTGACAAGCCGTATCTCAATCTTGTTCTCAACGATGCCCGAGAGCTTCGCCAATATATCGAAAAGCTCAGACGTTTTTCGCCCGGTAACATTGACTGTATATTCCATACTGATGTGTCGGTCGAGGATGCCAAGAATGAGTTGCGTGACATTCCTTATCAAAAAATTTGCAGCAGAACTGAGTCAATGTATTTTGGTGAACCTTTCGCATTTGCTGCTTTGGCAAAGGAATACGACGTGCATATTTTAGACAAGAGCGATTCGGATGCGCTTGAGGCGTTTATTGCGCAGCATAGTAATGAAACGTTTAAGAGATCGGGTGGCTATGGTTTGAAAAACATGTTGCAAATACCCGTTGAGCAAAGACCTCTTGAGCAGTATATGGGCGTGTTCAAAGACGGCAAGCTGCTTGCGATTGCCTATGATGCGTTGCAGAGCACACACGGATTCTGCTTGAACAACTGTGTGCACACTATGAAATTGCCCGACACCCCCAACGACGCGATTAAGTGTCTGTATTTGGCTGCGACCAATGCGGTAATGGAAAGAGGGTATGTGCCGTTTGAAGATGCACAGTTTGATGAATACGCTCAAGAGCATGGAGGATTTGATGCGTTTGAGCTGGGATTTGAGCGCGTGAACAATGTGATTTCGATCTATTTTTGATTCTTGAATATGTATAACAAAAGGAGATTACCGCGGTGGTAATCTCCTTTTGTTATTATGTTGATTCGGTTACGCCGTAGGGGCGGATTCCATATCCGCCCGCCGTGACCGTTGGGGTTTTATGTGAGAAAATTGTTTCCGTTCTTTTTCTTGGCTATGTAGCCGCAAGAAAAAGAACCAAAAAGAACGGCGAGTTTAGGGTTTCGCGCCTGCGGGCGCGACTTGGGGCGCTGCCCCAAGACCCTGCGAGCCTTTGAAAAGGCTCGACCCAAACTTTTCATCGTTTGGGTCGTCCGAATTGTTTACTTGACTGCGTTTGCGATCATCTCGTTGATCTTTGCGCGCATTGCGAGAATCGTATTTGCATCGGTTGCGCAGCGGTCAAACTTGATCTCGCCAATGATCTCTTCCAAAGCTACCACAACTGCGTCCTTGCCGTAATATTGCTCTGCCAGCTTCATCGCGCGCACGTCCTGCATTGCCTCGTGGAACACCACAATACGCAAGGACTCCCATGCGCTGCCGTCATAGCCGGGGTAAACCGAATACGTGTCGCCGCCGGGTACCCAGTATTCGCCGCAGGCGTCCAGGAACGGGTCAAGCTGATTGAGCGAGCCGCAGGTATTATAGAAGTTAAAGCCCCACTGCAAAAATCCTGCAATGTCATATTTGTACATCTGGTAGCCGATCGAGCGGTTTCTCCAGGAGGGCATTGCCATCAGTCTATTGGAAACGCCAACGCACTGGCCGCAGCAATAGTACGTCCAAAGTCCTTCCACCTTAGCTTCAATAAAAGGCTCAATGTGGTTATTGGAGGGGATGGGCAGCGGCACGATGCCTTGCTGGAAAAACTCAAAGTTGGAAAGTGCGTCCATGATGGGGTAATCCTTGATCAGGTCATACACCACTGCCTTGGCAGCCTTATAGGATTCCAGCTGCATTTCGTTGGGTTCGTCTGAGATATGGAAATAGCAACGCTGATCGTCGCCGCGCGCCTTCATGAAAGCAAGGAACTCGCCAAGGAACGCGCGCAGGAAGGTGCTGTATTCCTCGCCCGTAGCAGCCGTCTCCCAGCCAAAGATCTTTTTATACTCGCCGTTCACGGTTGCCATAACCTTGGGCGCGTGCTCCGCACCCCATTGGGTGAACAGGTGGGCGATCTCAAAATACTTGATGCCAACGCGGTCGCACATATCGATCCAGCGCGCCAGCTTTTCAAAGCCAAAGGTATAAGCGTCCCCGTTCTTATAAACGTCGATCAGCTGCACGGTGGTGCGCTCGTGACCGATCGCGGTGTCCAGCGCAGGTGTGAAAATGGGGGTCAGCAGCAAATTGATGCCGTTTTTGCATGCCACGCTTGCAAAGTTCTCCACAATTCTCCAGTGCTCCTCGCTCCAAGCCTCCACGCGGTAGTAGTTTGCAAGGCAATCGCAATGGAACCACTGGGTCAGGCGCATTTCCTGCTCGGGCAGGCACGCGTCAACAACCGTGATCTCAATGCTATGCTGCACGATCACGTTGCCCTCGCCGTCTGTCAGCGTCACGGTGGTGGGGTGTGCGCCTGCGTCAATCTTGCCGTCAAGGTCAAACGAGATCCACACGCTGTTGAGCTCCTGACTCATCACCGAGATCGCGCCGCCGTAGTGCAAGGGATGCAGCACGTCAGGGTACATGCCGGGGGTCAGGCGCAGATAGTTGCCGTCGTCACATCCTTGGAAGGTGGGAATATCCACAGGCACGTTGCGCACGTTGCGCATGGTGGCAAAGGGGGCAAGATCACCGTCCACGCGGATCAGAAATCTCTGACAGATGGGGTCTGTCTCCTCACCTTGGTGGATCAGCTGCACAGAAAAGCGTTCGTTTTTGAGTACGGAGAGCTTGGTGATGGGTGCAAAATCCTCTACCTTTTGATCGAGGAAGCACTTTTCCAAGCTGGAGATAAGAGCTGTTTTAATCATATTGACCTCCATAATATTATTTTCCGAGTTGCTTGTTTCGTTCGTGTGATGCCTTGACCGCGTCGCGCACCGTATCTTCAAGACCCTGCGCCCACATGACCTTGACGCCCTCGATGGTCGAGCCGCCGGGGCTGCAGACCGCCTCGCGCAGCTCTGCGGCAGATCGGCTATCGTTTTGCAGCATGAGTGCTGCGCCCAGCAGCATTTGCGCTGCGTAAGCGGATGCCTGCTCATAGGAAAGGCCGCAATCCGCGCCGCCCTTGGCAAGTGCGTCGGCAAACAGGTAGGCAAATGCAGGACCGCAGCCCGAAACCGCGGTTGCCGCGTCAAATAAGTCCTCGTCCAAAAGGTCGATCTTGCCTGCGTGCGTCATGGCGTACAAAAAAGCGTCGATCTGTTCTTGGGTCGTGTTATCGTTATAGCAGTACTGGATCATGCCTTGCCCCACGGCTACGGGGGTGTTGGGCATGATGCGAATGACGGCTGCGCCGGGGAACAGCTCGCCAAGGCGTGCGCGCGTTACGCCTGCCGCCATACTGACAAGGCAGTAAGGTGCGCTGCGTGCCTCGAGTGCGGGAGCAAGCTCTGCTGCCACCGCGGCAAGCACTTGCGGCTTAACGCCCAAGAAAATGAGGTCGCAGGTCGCGCAAAGCGCGTCGCGCTCGGTCAATGCAGCCCCTGTGCGCCGGCAAAGGGCAGAAGCCTTTGCGGTATCGGGGTCATAAATGCAAAGCGTGCAATCGGTCTTGGAAGCGGCAAGTGCAAGTGCACCGCCCATATTGCCCGCGCCGATAAATCCAATTTTTTTCATAAGCGCTCCTTAATCGGTTTGCAAAGTCGGAAAGAAAAATTACAATTAAATTGAAATTTGCCTTTGGCAAATTTCTTCCGCAACGTTCCGCACAGCGGAACACATCACTCGCACGCAGTGCGAATATCACTTTTGCGATAGCAAAAATATCACATTTCGCCATGGGGCGAAATATATCACTTTCATCTGGTCTGACCGTTGCCCGTGATCACGTACTTATACGTGGTCAGCTCGCAAAGCCCCATCGGGCCGCGCGCGTGCAGCTTTTGCGTGGAAATGCCCATTTCGCAGCCAAAGCCGAACTCGCCGCCGTCTGTAAAACGGGTGGAAACGTTGACGTAGACCGAGGAGGAATCCACACCGCGCACAAAAGCGTCAATGGCAGCGTCGTCTGTGGCAATGATCGCCTCGCTGTGCCCCGTGGAGTGCGCACCGATATGCGCGATCGCCTGGTCTGTGCTATCCACAATGCCCACGGCAAGGATATAGTCCAAAAATTCGGTGTCAAAATCCTGCTCGCCTGCAGGCGTTGCGTCAATGACGGTCATGGCGCGTGCGTCACCGCGCAGCTCAACCGGGATCTTGCCCGCGTAGCGGCGGTCATCGACCAATCTCTGCTTGATCATAGGCAGGAACTTTTCTGCCACGTCCTTGTGCACAAGGCACACCTCGCATGCGTTGCAAACCGAGGGGCGGCTGGTCTTGGCGTTATCCAGAATGTCAAGTGCCATGTCAAGGTCGGCACTCTTATCAACGTAGATATGGCAAATGCCCGTACCCGTCTGAATACAGGGCACGGTAGCGTTTTCGATGCAGGAGCGGATCAGCCCCGCGCCGCCTCTGGGGATCAGCATATCCACGTAGCCGTTTGCCTTCATCAGATCGGTCGCGCTCTGGCGAGAGGTGTCCTCGACCAGGTTGACGAGATCCTGGCAAAGTCCCGCATCGGCAAGACCCTTGCGCAGAGCGGCTACGATAGCGGCTGCGGATTTTGCCGCGTCACGGCCGGGGCGCAGCACGCAAACGCTGCCCGATTTGATGGCAAGCGTGGCGGCATCCGAGGTCACGTTGGGGCGGCTTTCGTAAATGATGGCGATCACGCCCATGGCAGAGGAGATCTTGCGCACCGTCATGCCGTTGGGGCGTTCAAACTCTGCAAGCACGTGCCCCAAGGGGGAGGGCAGGGAAACGACGTCCAAAATGCCGTTTGCCATGCCGCGCACGCGCCCTGCGTCAAGACGCAGTCTGTCCAGCATAACGTCGGAAATGCGTCCGCGTGCGGCTTCAAGATCCTGCGCGTTGGCTGCAAGGATGGCGTCGGTGCTCTCTACCAAAGCCTGCGCCATGGCAGAAAGCGCGGCGTCCAGCTGCGCGGGGGTGTAGTTCTTTATGATGCTGCTCGCCTGCTTGGCGGCAACCAAAATTTCCTGTGTGCTTCTCATGCGCTCTCTCCTTTGCAAGCATGGAATCGCGTACCCACCGCCTCGCCGTCCGCAATGCGGTAAAGGGCTTCGGGATCGGCTCCGTTGGCGATCACCATATCGCAGCCTGCGCCCGTGGCAATCTGCGCTGCGCGCAGCTTGGTCGCCATGCCGCCCGTGCCAAGAGAGGAGCCTGCACTACCGCCCAACGCGAGAATGCGCTCGTCAAGCTCGTAAACGTCGGCAATCAGCTGTGCCTCGGCGTGCTTGTGCGGATCTGCGGTATAAAGTCCGTCAATATCGGAAAGCAGGATCAAAAGGTCGGCGCGCACGCTCTGCGCCACGATGGCAGCCAGCGTATCGTTGTCGCCAATCTCAATTTCCTCGGTGGCAACCGTATCGTTTTCGTTGATGATGGGCAGCACCGAAAGCTCCAAAAGGCGGCTCATGGTATTCTCAAAGTTTTGGTGGCGGTCGACATGGCGCAGATCGTCCGCGGTCAGCAGAATTTGCGCCACCGTGTGATTGTATTCGGAGAACAGCTTGTCGTATGTATACATCAGCTCGCACTGACCCACCGCAGCCGCTGCCTGCTTGCCTGCCACGTCACGCGGACGTGCGGAAAGCCCCAGCTTGCCCACGCCCATGCCGATAGCACCCGAGGAAACGAGAATGATCTCATGCCCCGCGTTTTTGAGGTCGGAAAGGATCTTGCAAAGCTGCTCGATTCGCTTGATATTCAGCCTGCCCGTGGCGTGCGCCAGCGTGGAAGTGCCGATTTTGACAACGATTTTCATACGTAAGCCCTCCTTATAAACAAAGGATTTTAATTGGTTAAAATCATTATAGCACACTTGCGCGGCATGTGCAAGAGATAGATGCAAAAAAGAGCAAAATCCTACGGTACGATATTGAATAAAAAACGAGCCCCGACAGATTTTTTTAATCTGTCGGGGTTGATTGTTTGTTTGTATGCAAAGCAGCCTTTCGCAAATGCTTATTCAGCTTCCTTCCAAGAGGGGATCTGATCCTTGTAGAGGTTGTAGAACTGGGTGTTGGTGACAAGGTAGACGTCCTCTGCCTCGCTCATCATCTTAACCAGCTGCTCAAAGGTCTCGTAACCCTTGCCGTTGTTGAGATCGAACTCATAGCCGTGACCCCAAACGTAGAACAGCATATCCTCGGTGCACTCTGCATCGATAAACTCCTGTGCCAGCGTCAGGCACCGGGGATCGATTGCCGAGCAGGTGGGCATCCACTTCATGAAATACTCGGGCAGCTCAAAGCTGTAGGTCGAGGTCGTGCCGCGTGCAAAGCGAATGTCGGTGTTCTCCAGCACCAGCTCAATGGTGGTGTCGGTATATTCGGTGTCGCCGCCCGGCCAAGCCATGCCGATGGGGCGAACGCCCGTCAGCTTTTCAATATTGTCAGCGTCCTTGCCAACCTCTTTCTTGATCTGGCTTGCGCGCTTATCGTAATTCTTGAGCGAGGGGTGGTTGAGCGTATGTACAAGCACCTCGTAGCCATCGTAAATGCCGGATTTCAGCTCCTCCTCGGTAAAGCGCTGGTGAGGAATCTCGGGATCTCCGATCGCCTCGCCTACCCAGGTCCAGTTTGCACCGTAAAGACCGGTGTTGATGTTAAAGGAGATGCACTTCACGTCATATTTCTGCAGGATCTCAATGATCTTGAGGTCCTGGGTAATGCCATCGTCAAAGCTGAGTGTAAAGAACTTCTTGGGCTTTCCGTCGTTGGGCACGATAGTTTCCTCCTCGGTCACGATTTCGGTAATTTCCTCTGTGGTTTGTTCTGTCTCTTGTTCGGTAGATTGCTCGGTGCTTTGTTCGGTTGCGGGATCTGTATCTGTGGGCGTTGTGTCAGCGGGATTGTTGCCACCGTCACAGGCAGAGAGCAGTGCGGTGGAGCAAAGCAGCAAAGCAAGTACGATCTTAGCAATATGTTTCACGGTTATATCCTCCATGTATTCATGCCACTATTATAGCAGACTTGGGAGCGTTTGTCAAGATTTTGCGCGAATATAAGCTGCAAGCTGCTCAGTCGCCTTGGAATAGCTGTCAAATCCAAGCCCCGTGACGCGCAGAGCGCAAACGGGCGTGACGAACGAGATGCGGCGGAAGGGCTCGCGGTTGTCCACGTCCGAGAGATGCACCTCGGCTGCAGGAATACCCACGGCTGCAATCGCGTCCGCAATGGCAACGCTTGTATGTGTATAGGCGGCAGGGTTGATGACAATGCCGTCATACTTGTCAAGCGCGTCCTGGATGGCGTCGATGATCACGCCCTCGTGATTGGACTGCATGATATCGATCTCAACGTTTTGGGCGGCGGCAGCGGCTTTGATATGTGCACAAAGCGCGGCATAATCACGGTTGCCGTAAATCTCGGGCTCGCGTCTGCCAAGCAGATTGAGATTTGGACCGTTAATGACTAAAAATTTCATAGTAACTCCTTGAGAATGTGGGCAGCAACCTCGTCGGGCGTGCCGTCATTGGGGATTTGGATATCGCAAAACGCGCGGTAGAGCGACTCGCGCTCGCGGTACATGCCTGCAAGCGTAACCGATTGCGAGAGCGGTCTGCCTATGGTGGGCAGCTCTGCCAAAGGACGCTGCAGCCACACGACCGTACCGTTTTGTGCAAGCGGATATTGGTTTTTGGGGTACGTAACGGCACCGCCGCCCGTGGCAATGATCTGCCCGTGTCCCTTACCGACCTCGCAAATGACCTCGTGCTCGATGGCGCGGAAGGCCTCCTCGCCCTGTTCGGCAAATATCTGCGGAATGGGCATGCCCGCCTTTTGCTCGATCAGTGCATCGGTATCTGCAAAGGTCTTGCCCGACAGGCGCGCAAGCGCTGCACCTATAGTACTTTTGCCGCAGCCCGGCATGCCGATCAGCACGATATTGCCGTTTTTCTGCGCCAACGCACGTACAACCTGTTTGATTTTTTGCTCGCTGACAGCTTCTTTTGTAAAGTGCTCGTGTCCGCGTGCCGCCTGTGCGACAAGCATAGACATGCCGTTGATCGCGGGGACGCGAAGGTCCTTTGCCGCGGCAAGCAGGAGCGTGCGCGCAGGGTTGTAGATCATATCCACAACGCCGCAAAGGCGGGGGAATCTGATCAGCCGGACGGGCGAGATGCCCGACTGCGGATACATCCCGACGGGGGTGCAGTTGACGACCACCTCGGTATCGGCACACTTTTCGTATACGTTTTGGTAGTTGACCTCTCCCGTGCGGGAAACGACCGTAACCGAAGCAGCACCCGCGTCACGCGCATATGCCACAGCGGTTTTGGATGCGCCGCCCGAGCCCAGGATCAGCACCTTTTTGCCCGTAAGCGCAATGCCTGCAGAGGCAAGCGCGTAGGAAAAGCCGAAATAGTCGGTGTTGTCGCCAAGCAATCTGCCGTCGGGCATGCGCACGATGGTATTGACCGCGCCGAGCTTTTGCGCGGTGTCGGTCAGCTCGTCAAGATAGGGAATGACCGTTTTTTTATAAGGAATGGTCACGTTCAAGCCGTCATAGTCGCCGTGCCTGATAAAGTCCGCCAGCTCGTCGGGCGCAAGCTCCTTTAAGGCGTAGTCGGCGTTTCCCAGCATGGCGTGCACGGCGGGGGAATGGGAGTGCGAGAGGTGCTCGCCGATCAGATAGTATTTTCCCATAGTGTCAAAGCGCCATCAGCGCATTGATCTGCGCATAGGGGAATTGCTCGCCCAGCAGATGCTCGATCTGCTTGACGGCACAGGCGAATTTGACGTCAATATCGTTTGCGGTACGGTCAAAAATGCAATCACCGCATTGCGCGTAGTCAAGGTCACCGTCTTTCTTGCCGATAAAGCGCTGGCGGTTATAAAGGATCTTGCAGATGGACGTGCGCATGCTGCCCTCGTTGGTTGAAACGGTGGCAACGTAGGCGGGCGCACCGTTGGCATACAGGCAGCACTTTCGCAGCTTGCCGTCCGTGCAGTAGCCCACAAACGCGTCACAAAGGGCTGCAAGCGAGGCAGCGTTCAGCTTGATGGCATCTTCGCCCACCTGCTCGTCCGCGTCCTCTTGCTCCGCACGGGTGTTGCCAAAGCGCAAGATAAAGTCGTCGCCGTCTGCCTCCAAAACAAAATCGGGCGAGGGGATGGCATATTTGCGGCGCAGGGCGTTGCATGCGTCGGTGTAGGCTGCGTCCGAAAGCTCGTAGGGCGTGATTGCCCCCTCGATTTGCTCGGTGCAGAGCAGTGCGCTCAACCGTGCGTCTGCGCGCGATTTGCCCTCCAAGAATTTTTTGTTGCTTTTAAAGAACGCCGCACCCTTTTCGGTCAGGGCGTAGCCTTGGATATAGCCGACTGCGGCAAGCTTGCCAAGAGAGAACGCCAACGCGTCCTTGGGAAGCGGATAGGGCAGGGCGGCAGAGGCTGCCTCCAGCAGCGCGTCAAGTGCGGTTTTCTTGTCGCGGATCGCGGTCAAAACCAGATAATCGGTAGGTAAATAGTACATAATAACTCCTTTACGTATCAAGTAAAAGATCGGTCATGGCAAGCGCGGCTGCCGCCTCGACCACGGGCACGGCACGGGGCACGATGCAGGGATCGTGTCTGCCCTTGATTGCAAGCGCGGTGTTTTCCATGCGCGAGAGACTGATGCTTTGCTGCTCCACCGCAATCGAGGGCGTGGGCTTGATTGCAACCGTGAACAGTACGGGCATGCCGTACGTCATGCCGCCCAGCACACCGCCTGCGTTATTGGTGCTTGTATAGATGCTTGTACCGTCCGTCAAAATGGGATCGTTATTTTGCGAGCCGCGCATGCTTGCCGCGTCAAAGCCTGCGCCGAATGCAATGCCCTTGACGCCGGGGATGCTCCAGATCGCCTCGGAGATCACGCTCTCCACCGAGCGGAACATATGCTCGCCAAGTCCTGCGGGCGCACCGCTGATTCTGCATTCGATCAAGCCGCCCAGCGAGTCGCCCTGGGCGTGCGCCTTGGCAATCTCGGCTTGCATCCGTTCGCCCGCGTCGCGGCTGAGCGTGGGAAAATCCTCCCCCGCAAATGCGGGAATATCATTGCTGACAGGGTCAAGCGCGGTGTCATATACGCCACCGATGCAAAGCGCGTGCGCACCGATGCGAATGCCGCGCGCTTGCAAATACTGCAAGCAAATGCCGCCTGCAAGGCAGGTAAGCGCTGTCAAACGCCCCGAAAAGTGACCGCCGCCGCGCAGATCCACACCCTCACCGTACTTCAGACGTGCGGCAAGATCGGCGTGTCCGGGGCGCGGAACGTCGCTGTTATAGTCGGACGGGCGGACGTTGGTATTGAGAATGCGCGCGCGAATGGGCGTGCCGTCCGTGTACAAAACACCGTCACGCTCGTTCACACCGCCAAGAAACTCGGGGGTATCAGCCTCGCGGCGCGTGGTGGACCAGGCGTTCTGCCCGGGGGCGCGGCGCGCCATCAGGGCTTGCAGTGCGCCCTTGTCGATCGGGATGCCCGAGGGCAAGCCCGAGAGGGTCATGGAGATCTCGGGATCGTGCGAGCCGCCGCAAATATCCAATTTGATGTTGTGTCCAAAGGGAAAGGGCATTGGAGAAATCTCCTTTCAAAAAATCACGGAATCGGGAGCGCTGAGCGCGGATAATTGCTCCCAAAAGGTAGGATAGGATTTGCCGACAGCCTGTGCGTCCTCAAGGATGACGGGTGCTTGGCAGCCAAGCGAGGCAACCGCTGCAGCCATGGCAATGCGGTGATCGCCAAAAGCGTGGGTTGCGCCGCCCCGAAGCGTGGGCTTGCCCACAACGGTCAAGCCGTCCGCAGTTTCGGTCACGTCCGCGCCAAGCGCGCGCAGCACCGCGGTGGTGGCGGCAAGGCGATCGGATTCCTTCAATCGCAGCCGTGCCGCGCCGAAAATGTGCGTTTTACCTTGCGCCAGCGCGGCTGTAGCCGCCAGCACGGGTACAAGGTCGGGAATGTCGGATGCGTCGATCTCCACGCCGCGCAGGGGCGCGGGGGTGACGGTAATTTGGCTTTGCCCAATCTCTATTTGCGCGCCCATTTGCGCAAGAATGGACAGAATGGCGCGGTCGCCTTGCACGGAATGCGCGTCAAGTCCGCTCAGCGTGATGGGATGCTTACCCACAGCCCCCATGCAAGCAAAGGCTGCTGCACCCGACCAGTCGCCTCCCACGGTCAGGCTACCGGGGGAGCGGTAGCGGCTGTGCGCAGGCACGGTCAGCGTGCCGTCGCGCTCGGCAACGTTTATGCCAAAGGCGGCAAGCGATGCCACGGTCATATCGATATACGGGCGTGATTCTGCCTGCCCGATCAAACTTACGGTGCAATCGGTGGGCAGACCCAGCAAGGGGAGCGCGAACAAAAGTCCGCTTACAAATTGCGAGGAAATATTGGCGGCAATGGCAAAATCGTTGCCGCAAAGCTTGCCCGAGATCTCTAAAGTGCCGTCCTCGCGCTCGGTGATGCAGGCGCCGTGCGCGCACAGCAGCGCATCAAGCGGCGCGAGCGGACGATTTGGGAGTCTGCCTTGGCGCGTAATGCGTGCGCTTGTGCCAAATGCGGCAAGCACGGGCAGCAAAAAGCGCAGCGTTGAGCCCGATTCGCGCACGTCCATCTCCGCGTGTGCGGAAGCGTGCGCTATGGGAGTGACCGTAAAGCCCTGCTCGGTGCGCGCAATGCTTGCGCCCAGCGCACAAAGGCAATCGACGGTCGCGTCAATATCATCGTTGGTGGCGTCGCACGCAATATGCGTGGGCGCGTCTGCCAGAGCGGCACAGATCAAGGCGCGGTGCGCCTCGGATTTGGAGGGAAAGGCGCGCAGCGTGCCGTGCGGCGCGGGGGTGTGAAGCGTAAGCTGCATCGCGTTACCTCGCTTCCAGCCATGCCTGCAGCTCGTCTGCGGACATGGGATAGGGGCGGCAATCGCCGATTGCGTAGGGGACTACGAGCGTCAAGGTGTCGCCGCTGCGCTTTTTGTCCGAGCAAGCCGCCGCTGCAATCTCCTTTGTGCCGTAAGGGCACTCGACGGGCAAGCCGAGCTTGCTTGTCAGCGCCAGCAGTGCGTCAAGGTCACCCGCGGGGCATAGTCCGTGTGCGGTCGCGGCACGCATCACAGTTACCATGCCCATGGCAACCGCAGAGCCGTGCGAGACCTCAAAATCAGATAGCTTTTCAATAGCGTGCGCAACCGTGTGCCCAAAGTTGAGCAGCATGCGCGCGCCCGTGTCGAATTCGTCTTTTTCAACGAAGTCGCGCTTGTTTTGTACGCAGCGCGCGATCACAAGCTCGCTTGCGGGCGAGGTGCCGTCCTGCAGTAAGCCAAACAGCTCTGCGTCGTTGATCACGCCGTATTTGATCACCTCTGCGCAGCCGTCCGCAAGCACCTCGGGCGGCAGCGTGGCAAGCAGGTCGGGGTCACAGATCACAAGGCTGGGCTGATAAAACGCGCCTGCCAGATTTTTGCCCGCGTCCAGATTGATAGCGGTCTTGCCGCCCACGGAGGAATCCACGCAGGCAAGCAGGGTGGTGGGCACTTGCACAAAGGGAATGCCGCGCAAATAGATCGAGGCACAAAAGCCGCAAAGGTCACCGATCACGCCGCCGCCAAGTGCGAACATGGCGTCGGTGCGCGTGTATCGGTTGGCAGCCAGATGCTCCAGCAGCTTGCCAAGCGTTTCAAGCGATTTGGCGCCCTCACCGTGCGGCACCGTATAAATTTCGGGCACAAAGCCCTCGGCTTGCAGCGCATCTGCAAGCGCGTTTGCGTACAGGGGGGCTACGTGATCGTCTGTCAGGATCAGCGCGCGACAGGGAGAGAGCACCGCTGCTGCAAGCGCGCCTGCCTTTGCCAGCAGTCCCTTGCCAATGCATACCTCATAGGTCCTTGAAGCCTTGACTCTCTGTGTGATCATGACCGTGTCCTCCATAAAACAAAAATACCGCAGATCACACTGCGGCTGCCAAGTTGCGTGACTGTGTGCGTTCGGCGTGCGGCGCATACAGAATATCTATAAATAATCTATATATTATAAGTTAAGTGTAGCACGCAAGGCTGATTTTGTCAAGAGCTTGCGAGAAATTTCTTGCATTTTTGTAGACAAATCGGCGCGTTTCTGTTATAATAAAAACAGAAAAATGCAAACGCCGAGACAGAAAGGGGGATTTTTTATGTTTTATACCGCCATTTGTGACGACGAATCTGTCTATAGTGCCAAGGCGAAGGAGCTTTTGGACAAGGTGCTTGACGAAAAGGGCATTACCCACCGCACCGATTGCTTCAGCTCTACTGAGGAGCTGCAGGCAGCCATGCGTAAATGCGAATATTCTCTTCTGCTTTTAGATATCGTGATGGATAAGAAAACGGGGCTTGAGTTTGCAAGCGAGCTGCGCCGTGCGGGCAGCCGCGTCAATATCGTGTTTATGACCTCGAGTGCCGAGTTTGCGCTGGACGCTTACGAGGTGTACCCTTTGACCTATCTGACAAAGCCGGTGGATCCCATCAAGCTGCGCCGCGCGGTGCAGATGTGCCTTGAAAAGATGGAAAAGCAGCCCGGACTTGTCATCAACGACAAGAAAAAGGGGCAGGTCATGATGGAGTACGACGATATTTTGTATCTGGAGAGCCAGAAGCACGATATCGTGATCTACGCGCGCGACGGTCAGCAATACGTGTTTATGGGCAGCTTTGAGATGTTTTGCGAAAAGCTCCCTGCAGATACCTTTTTCCGTTGCCATCGCTCCTATTCGGTCAATCTGCGCCATACCACGCGCATCAATAACCGTGAATACACCATGCGAAACGGAGATCTGATTCCCATTTCGCGCACGCAGTATAAGCAGGCGTGCGAGAAATTTGCAGGGCTTTGATCATGCCGTTGCCAAAGGAAATTGCGCAGCCGCTGCTGATCTGGTATCGGGAGAATGCGCGCGATCTGCCATGGCGCAGAGAGATCAGCCCTTACCGCGTGTGGGTGTCCGAGATCATGCTGCAGCAGACTCGTGTGGAGGCGGTCAAGCCGTATTTTGCGCGCTTTATGCAAGAGCTGCCCGACGTGCGCGCCTTAGCCGAGGTGGACGAGGAGCGCTTGCTCAAGCTCTGGGAGGGGCTTGGGTATTACAGCCGCGCCCGTAATCTGCAAAAGGCGGCAAGGCAGGTTTGCGAGCAGTACGGGGGCGAGCTGCCTGCCGATTATGATGCACTGCTTGGGCTTTGCGGAATCGGGGCGTATACAGCGGGTGCGATCGCATCGATCGCGTACGGCATCCCCGTGCCCGCCGTGGATGGCAACGTGCTGCGCGTATGGGCAAGGCTTGTGGGCTGCGAGCAGGATATTTTACAGCCAGCCGTGCAAAAGCGTGCGCGAGAGGACGTTATGGAGGTAATTCCTGCCGAGAGTGCTGCCGAGTTTACTCAAGCCATGATTGAGCTTGGCGCAACCGTCTGCGTGCCTGCAGGCGAGGCAAGGTGTGCGCAGTGCCCCTTGCAAGCATTTTGCACCGCGCTTGCCGAGGGCAAGACCGACGCACTGCCCGTGCGCTCCAAGGCAAAGCCGCGCAAGGTGCTGCCCCTGACCGTGCTGATGCTGTGGGACGGCGAGAGCGTGGTACTGCGAAAACGCCCCGAGACCGGCTTGCTGGCAGGGCTGTATGAATTTTATCAGACCGAGGGAGCTTTAACTGCCGATCAAGTCGCGCAGCACGTGCGTTCATTGGGACTTGAGGTCACCAAGATCGGGCAGCCCATTGCGGCAAAGCATGTCTTCACCCATCTTGAATGGCACATGACGGGGTATTTCGTGCGCGTGGATGACGTCACGCCCGTTGCGGACAGGCTGACCTGCGCAACGCTTGACGAGCTTGGCAGCAAGTATCCGGTACCGAGCGCACACAGGGCGTTCAGGGAAGAAATGCAACATGCAAATGAATAATCTGACACGGAAAGTCCTTGCCGAGAGGGGGCTTTCTATGGTCAAGAGCCGGTGGAAAAAACATTTGTGCGAAAACTTTGTTCACGTTGTGCGAATTTGCGTTATATTATATACTTGACAAAATTTGTTTATCGTGCTACAATGAGAGTGTAAAACAGATGGAAGGGGGAGATTTATGAGAATTTTTAACGTTGCAAAGACAGGGATGCTGCTGCTCTGTATTTTGCTTACGTTGCCAATACTGACCGGGTGTGCCAATGAGCTCCTTGAAAATCAAGAATTGGTGCAAATCGCACAGGAATGGGAGTCGGTTATTCAAAATGAAAATTGCGATATAGCAAAAATCCGAATTACTTCCCTTGTGGTTCAATCGCCATATAGCAGTGAGTTATCATCAGCGCAGAACATAACCCTTGAAGATGAGGGACGAATTGATTCAATGATTGATATCCTTTCCAAGCAGCAAGTAGTTTGGGATAGTATGCCCAAGGCTGTGGATGATTTTTTTTCATATCAGGAGACAAGATATGGAAAAAGAGAAATCGTGTTGGAATTTTATGATGTAGAAGATCGCTATTTGTTGAGATTTTGTGTATTTGAGGATGGTTTTTGTGAGGTGTATTGGGATGTGGACCTCATAAGTGATACGCAAGTAAATCTTAAGAATAGTGCTTGTGCGGTTGCTTCGCAAGATCTTTACCGGTCCCTTGAAGCGTTTCTTAACGAACTCGAATAATGAAAAATGGAGAACGATTATGAAGTATACCTCGAGCGGTCGGATTATTATGTCGGACAAACCCAAGCCTGTTGAACAATAATCTTTAGGCGCTTTGACACCGCAAGCCCTGCAGAAAAAAGCATTGCAGGGAAGTAACATAAAATAAAAATATTGCAAAGCCCGAATCTTGTGCGTCCCCCATGGACCGAGGTTCGGGTTTCTGCATATTTCACATTGTATTTGCTGAATATCTTTCTTTGCGGTTGTTGAATTTTGCTCTTTTGAGTCCGTTGCATTTTGCTCTTGACCTTTCTGCTTGTTTCTGCTATAATAAAATGGAATATGACTACAGAAAACGAGGAATTTAAAATAACATGATTACAGTTAACAATCTATCCTTTCAGTTTGGCGGACAGGTGCTGTTCAAGGACGTCAATCTGCAATTTACCGCCGGCAACTGCTACGGCGTCATCGGCGCGAACGGTGCGGGCAAATCTACCTTCTTAAAGCTGCTTTGCGGTACGCTTGAGCCCACGCACGGCGAGGTGTCCATTGCCAAGGACGCGCGTATGTCGGTGCTGGGTCAGGACCACTTTGCTTTTGATGCGTACACCGTGCTGGATACCGTTATCATGGGTAACCGCCGCCTGTACGACGTTTGGAAGGAAAAGGACGCCATTTACGAAAAAGAGGATTTTTCGGACGAGGACGGTGTACGCGCCTCCGAGCTGGAAGCCGAATATGCCGAGCTTGGCGGTTGGGAGAGCGAATCCGACGCCTCCAAGCTTTTGCAGGGCTTGGGTCTTGACGAGTCCTGTCTGTGGGAGAGCATGGCTGACATGCACGAAAAGGACAAGATCAAGATCCTTTTGGCGCAAGCTCTGTTCGGTAATCCCGATATCATTCTGCTCGACGAGCCTACCAACGGTCTTGACCTCGATGCCGTGATGTGGCTGGAGGATTTCCTTGCCGACTATTTCGGCACAGTACTGGTGGTCTCGCACGACCGTCACTTCTTAAACGACGTGTGCACCAACATCGTGGACATTGACTACGGTGCGATCCGCATGTTCGTGGGTAACTACGAATTCTGGTACGAGTCCTCGCAGCTCATGCAAAAGATGCTCAAGGCGCAGAACAAGCGCGCCGAGGAAAAGATTGCCGAGCTGCAAGCCTTTATCTCGCGCTTCTCGGCAAACAAGTCCAAGTCGCGTCAGGCAACCTCGCGCCGCAAGCTGCTTGACAAGCTGACCGTCTACGAGCTGCCCGTGTCCTCGCGCCGCTATCCCTTTATCGGCTTTACGCCCGACAGAGAGCCCGGCAAGGACATTCTGCACGTCAAGGATCTGAGCAAGTCCCAGAACGGGCAGGTACTGTTCAAGGATCTTTCCTTTATGGTGGGCAAGGGTGACAAGATCGCGTTCGTGGGCAACGAGATGGCGATCACCGCGCTCTTCCGCGTACTCATGGAAGAAGAGCAGGCAGATAGCGGCAGCTATAAGTGGGGCGTGAGCATTACCACCTCCTACTATCCGCACGATAACGGTGCGTACTTCAACGGCCACAAGGAGAACATTCTGGACTGGATGCGTCAGTACTCCAAGGATCAGACCGAGAGCTACCTGCGCGGCTTCCTTGGCAGAATGCTGTTCTCGGGCGATGCCGTGTACAAGAGCGTTGAGGTCTTGTCGGGTGGCGAGAAGGCAAGATGCATGTACTCGCGCATGATGATGTTCGGTTCTAACTGTCTGGTGGTCGATCAACCCACCGACCATCTTGACCTTGAGTCGATTTCCGCGGTCAATGATGGGCTTGTTGATTTCAAATGTAACGTATTGTTTAGTTCTCATGACTATGAGTTGGTCAATACCGTGGCAAATCGCATTATTGAGATCCGCGAGGACGGCACTTGGTGCGACCGTCCCGGCACGTACGAGGAGTTCATTGAGTGGCGTCGCGCGCAGGAGGGTGGCGTATGAGCGGCTACAAATACGCGCTCTTTGACCTTGACGGCACGCTGACCGACCCCGGCGAGGGCATTACCAAATCGGTGCAGTACGCGCTTGCAAAATTCGGCATCGTGGTCGAAAACCGCAGCGAGCTGTTCTGCTTTATAGGACCCCCTTTGCACGAGTCCTTTGAGGTCTATTACGGATTCTCGCGCCCCGATGCCATGCGCGCCGTGGATGCTTACCGCGAGTATTACGCTATCAAGGGCATTTTCGAAAACGAGGTATACGGCGGCATTCGCGAGTGCTTGGCGGCTCTGCGCGAGCGTGGCGTGAAAATTTGCCTTGCCACCTCCAAGCCCGAGAATTACGCAAAGCAGATTTTGGAGCATTTTGATCTGATGCAGTATTTTACCGCCGTGGCGGGCAGCAATATGGACGGCACGCGCACCAAAAAGGCTGAGGTGGTCGAGCGTGCGCTGATGCTTTTGGGTAACCCCGACGTGCGCGATTGCGTCATGATCGGTGACCGGGAGCACGACGTGCTGGGCGGTGCTGCGCACGGCATGGACACCTTGGGCGTGACCTTCGGATACGGCAGCGAGGAGGAGCTTTTGCGCGCGGGAGCAACGCGCGTGGCACACTCGCCGTCACAAATCGTTGAAACCTTTGATAAAATTTGATAAATCTAAGGAGAATTTCCATGAAACACAGTGCATTGCAATTTGTATCCGCCACTGACGTGCGCCACGCGGGCGCGTTTGCAGACAGACTTGCACGTCAGATCGCACGCCTTGAGAGTGATATGTACCTGCCTCCGCTGGTATTTGAAAGCCAATCCATCGACACTTGGCCCGGTGACTGGGAGGGCAGAGCCATGCTCTCGCAGACCTTGACCGCTATGGCAACCGGCAGAGAGCCTGCCGCTCTGGATGCGTCCATGGAAATTCTGGCAAAGGCACTCAACGGTCAGGGATTCCTTGGCAGAGTGCTGCCCCATCCCGAGGCGGATGAGCAGCAGCTTTCGGGTCACGGCTGGCTTTTGCGTGCACTTTGCGCATATTATGAATACAGAAAGCTGGACGTCACGCTGTTTTTGATCGAGGGCGTGGTTGCCAATCTGTTCTTGCCCCTGCGCGAGACCTATCGCGAGTACCCCACCGACCCTGCGCTTCGCACGGGTGGCGGTGAGATGTCCGGGCACGTATTCTCCACCACGGGCAAGTGGCACTTGTCCACCGACACGGGCTGCGCGTACATTCCGCTGGACGGTCTTTCTCACGCTTATTGCACCTTGCCCGACTCTCCCATCAAGCAGGAGCTTGGCGAGATGCTTGGCGAAATGATCGACAAATTCCTCTCTCTTGACCCCGTTGGCATGCAGCTGCAGACGCACGCAACGCTGACCGCTACGCGCGGCATTCTGCGCATGTATTTTGCGAACGGAAACGCGCGCTATCTGAGTGCCGCAAAGCGCATTTTTGATTTGTATCTGGAGCACGGCATGACGGTCAATTATGAAAATCAGAACTGGTTTGCAAGACCCGAGTGGACCGAGCCCTGCGCGGTGGTAGACTCCTTCATGGTGGCAGCGCAGCTGTACGCCGCAACAGGCGAGCAGAAGTATCTGCCTGTGATCAACCGCATTCTGTACAACGGCATGCTGCGCACGCAGCGCGGCAACGGTGGCTTTGGCTGTGATACCTGTGCTGTGGACGGTGTGCTGGGTGCGCACTGCTACGAGGCTTGGTGGTGCTGCTCTATGCGCGGCGGCGAAGGGTTATCCGCGTGCGCGCGTTACGCGTATATGATTGAAGGAAACACCGTCATCGTGCCGTACATGACCGAGTCCGAGGCGGACCTGACGGTTGGCGGCAAGCATGTGCACGTGTCCGCTAAGACCGAGTACCCCTATGCGTGCCGCGCAACGTACACGCTGTCCGGACAGATCGAGGGCGTCAGCCTTGCTGTTTACCTGCCCGGCAGAGGACTTTGCCGTTTTACGCCCGACGCGCGTGGCAGAGTCACGGTAGACGAGAAGCTGCATATCATAAAGGAAAAGGCAGCTGTGGGCACGGGCGAGGTGCTGATGCTGGGTGACTTGATGCTGGGCAAGGCAGAGGATCCGACTCCCTACAAGAACCGCATCCTGCGTGACGGCTATGCCGACCTGATCCCGCTTTGCGACTTCTATTTGCTGGACGAGGCAACTGCCGTCAAATCCAAGCTGCAGATCGTATTTGACGCTTGATGTGCAAGGTGTACAAAAGCACAACCCGCAGTTTAGTCAAATATACCGTGCTATACAAAAAATAGCACCGAGGTTACAAACAGTTAACAAATAGTACATACGAAGTACATAAAATTCCGTTACCATAGTACAGTAAACAACCGCCATGCGTGCGGTACACACAAAAATCATTTTTAGGAGGAAAACTTACTATGAAGAAGTTTTTTGCAATGCTCGTAGTAGCGGCTCTGCTGGCTTCTCTGTGCGCGCTGACTGCTAATGCTGCAGTTGACGAGTCCGAGTGGAACGCATTTGGCGAAGTTACTGCTGAGTACAAGGAAGAGCTGTCTCAGTACATTAAGCTCGACGGCGATGTTTCTGACTGGCAGGCTAACGGTTTCCAGAGATACGATATCGACCAGTACAACCTCGACCCTTGGGTAGGCGAAGTTGACGAGAACTGGTCTATCAACATGTGGTTCAGCGCTGACGCTGAGTTCCTTTACATCGCGTTCAAGATCAATGACAGCGACGTAACCTATTCCGATGACGGCCTGTACAACGGTGACGCATTCCAGATCCAGCTCGACTTCAACGGCTGGGCAGCTGAAACCGAAAGCTTCGAAAGAGCAGTATTCTACTCCTTCGGTCTGCAGGAAGACGAAACTGTAGATATCACTGTACAGTGCATCTACGGCGACGCTTCTTCTACCATTGACTACACCATGGCTTCCGACGATGAGGAAGAGTGGAGAGAAGGTCACGTTAAGGGCGCTACCAAGAAGGCTGAGGACGGCTCCGGTTGGTACGCTGAGTTCGCTATTTCCTGGCAGACTCTGTACAACGATATTTCCAACAAGCTGCTCAACGATGAGCTGGAAGTTCCCTCTTGGACCGGTGGCGAGAACGAGGTTTCTCTGAACATGCTGGTTTGCTACCTGGATTGCAAGTCTGACGCTGCAGGCGTACAGGGCGCATGGGGCACCTCCCACGCACTCGGTTCTCTGGGCCCCGGCGGCGACGGCTGGTATCCCGAGAGCGCAGGTATGACCCTGAAGCTCAGCGGCATGGGCTCCATGACTGTTGCTTCCACCGAGGCTCCCACCGAGGAACCC
>JAZRDG010000022.1:0-30390 GCA_045660125.1 Eubacteriales bacterium
CTCCTCGTGACCGACGTTGTGGCCGCAAAGTGCAAAGGTCTCGGAAAGGATCTGCTTTTTGCCGGTCTGCGCTGCGGTGGAGCAAAGCTGCGCCATGGTCAGGCAGGGGAAAATGGGACGGCACAGCCAGTCCATACCGGGGATATGGTAGTACTCATAGTGGGGCGCGCATGCACCGTTACTGGTCAGCTGAGACTCCAGCGATTCCTCCAGTACCAGGTGACCGGTATAAAGCAAGCCGTGCGCTTCGCACCAATCGTAAATCTGCTTATTGTAGTTCTTGGAGAACAGCTCGGTAACCAGCTTCCAGAAGTTCATTCTGGTCTGCTGCCAATCGCCTCTTTCAATGAAAAGCTCGATCAGGTGATCGTAGATGGGCTCGCCGTATGCCTTTTCGTACTCCTCGGGCAGAATAAAGCTCCACGGAATGCCGTTACGGGAAATCTGCGGCTCGTCGGTAAAGAAGCCGTCAAAGGTGGTGCCGTACTTTGCATAGTAGGGCTCGTAAATTTCATTGATAAAGTCAGCAATGACCTCGCCGTCCAGAGTGTCTACGTAGAACGGGTTGACGTCATAGTAGAAGCAGTAATTTTCAAAGCAGTAAATGACCTCGGGGCCTCTGGGGTCTTCGAGATCGGGCGTGAAGGTCTTGACGCGCAGATACTTCTGCTGGTACTTCAGACCCTTGCCGTTGACGATACCGCCGCCAAAGCCGGAGGGCCAGCCGTTCTCGTCGTAAGCCCATGCGTGCATGCCGCGCTTTCCTGCCTCGTCGATGGATGCGGAAACGTTCTCAAACCATTCCTCGCCCATGTACTCGGTCTGCAGGCCGCCGCGTGCGTGCATGAAGAAGCCGCCGATGCCCACGTCATCCATCATACCGATCTGTCTGCGCGTTTCCTCTGTGCGAAGACGCTCGTTCCAAGACCAGAAAGGTACGGGACGGTACTTTTTGTCCACAAATTTAAAATCCATTTTGTCCTCCTTTGACGCTGTGGGTCAATTACCCTCAACGCAGATTTATAAATTTTAATTATTTTCTACGATATAGCGACGCAGCAGCTGTACGTCGCGTGCATCCACGCTTCCGCTGTCGTCAAGATCGGCAGCGCCCGTGTGGCATACGGTGGGCAGATTTGCCAGATAGCGCAGCATGGCGGTGACGTCGCGTCCGTCCACCGTGCCGTTCTGATCGGCATCTCCCGGGATATAATCGGCAAGATCCGCAATGCTGCACGCAAGCACCTGCATGCTGCCGTCGGGCGTATCCGACACGGTATAATATACCGTATCACCGTCCACCCAAAGCCCAAAGATCTGCATGCCGCGCGGAAGATCCGCGTCAATCTCTACGGTCACGCCGCTTTGCAGATTATGCGCCAGCAGCGCATTTGGGGTATTGTAGATCAGGTTGCCGCGGTACGTGCCCACGCCCCAAAAGGCATCCAGATAATACGAGCCTCCGTCCGGCGTCAGCCACTTGTGGTCACTTTCCAGCACGCGCTGCGTGCTCATGGTGGTAAAATCGACTGCAAAGATGGCGCGTTGCTCGCCGTCCGCGCAAAACCACTGCCCTGCCGTATACACGAAGGGAGCAGCCACGCTTGGCGTAAAGGTGCTCTCATAAGCATCCGAGGTGCACGCCTGATCGGAAACCCAGGCGTAATGCCCCGTCCCCGCAATGCCTGCGTCACTGCGCAAAAAGTTTTGGTGCAGTGCTTGCCCCGATTGGTCGGGCATGGGATCATCCCACGTCACGTCCACGTGAAAGGCTCTGCCGCCCAAGGTCACCACGTTCCAGATGTGATTCATTTCCATGCTTGCCGCCACGTCCGAGTGAATGCCAAAGCGTGCAAGCAGCGCGGTATAGGTCAGCGTATACGCTTGACAAACGCCCCTGCCCTCGGCCAGGAAGGTGTACATATCATAAATCTGATACGTGGTATCATACGAGAAATGCAGGCAAAGATAATCGTGCAGGTACAGCGCGATCTCAAAATCGCTCCAATTCTCATCCACGCCCGCACAGATCTCGTCCAATCGCTGCGCGCAGTATGCGCGTGCCTTGGCAAGCTGCTCCCCCGTCATGTAATAGGAGGGCGTGAGCGTGACGATATGCCCTGCTGCGGTGTAGCTGTAGGAAATGCCCGACTGTACGAAAAACAGATCGGGATGGCGGTTCATGACGTCGGTAAACAACGCCGTGATCGACTCGACGGGAACTTTGTAAGCACTCAGATCGATCTCGGTCTGCTCGGCAAGCAGGCACTCGTATATGTACTGCTCTGCCTCCTGCATGCTTGCAAGATCCTGCTCGCGCGCCTGTGGCGCACGAACGCGCGGCACAAGTGCCGACCCCTCCCGTACCGCTGAACCGTACGGCTGCGGGTGCATCGATCCGGGGGCAGGACGATTGCTTGCTGCGCAGGCAGACAACACCAGCACAAGCAGCAACGCTGCAATGCTTGCAAGTCTTTTGAATCTCATGCCCTCACCTCCCGCTCTTATGCAATATATTCGGATTGGTTATACGGTATGCAAGCCCGTTTGCTTGCAGATGCACTGCACGATCATTTCCAGTGCCACGGGGTTATTGCCGCCGCCCGGAACGATGACGTCCGCATAACGCTTATACGGCTCGACAAACGCCTCGTGCATGGGCTTGACCGTGGTTAAGTACTGCGAAATGACCGAATCAAGGCTGCGCGCTCTTTCCTTGGTGTCGCGCAGAATGCGGCGCAGGATGCGCTCGTCCGCATCGGTATCCACGAAAACGCGCAGATCCATGCGCTCGCGCAGAGTGGCATCCGAGAAAATGAGAATGCCCTCCAGCACGATCAGCGGCGTGGGCTCTACGTGCGTGACCTGCTCGCTTCTGTTATGAATGGTGTAATCGTAAACGGGCACCTCTACGCTCTGCCCCTTGCAAAGCGCGTCAAGATGCGCGCACAAAAGGTCGGTTTCAAATGCGTCGGGGTGGTCGTAATTGGTCAGAGCTCTTTGCTCGTACGTCATGCCCTGTTGCAGACGGTAATAGCTGTCGTGCGCGATCACGGTCACGTTTTCGCCAAACGCAGCCGCAATATGCTCGGCAAGCGTGGTCTTTCCCGATCCCGTGCCGCCCGCAACGCCAACGATCATGGGCTTAGCCATGCGCTGCCTCGCTTTCCTGCGCGGCAATCGCCTGCTTCCAGCAGCTATGACACATGGCAACGTAAGAATCGTTGCCGCCAAGCAATATCTGTCCGCCCGTGGTCACCACGCGACCTGCGCCGTCAATGCGCGCATTGACGATCGCCTTTTTGCCGCAGGTGCAAATGGTCTTGATCTCGGTAATCGAATCCGCCACCTCGAAAAGACGGCGGCTGCCGCAGAACTGGCGCGTCATAAAGTCGGTACGCAAGCCAAAGCAAAGCACGGGCAGATCCAGCTCGTCCACAATGCGGCGCAGCTGATCGATCTGGGCTTCGGTAAAGAACTGGCATTCGTCGGCAATGATGACGTGGCAATCCTTGTGCGCGGCAAATTCCGCGTAAATGTCGGTCTCGGCACCAATGATCTGCGCATTTGCCTCAAGACCGATGCGCGAGCGAATGACGCCTGCGCCGTCGCGCGTATCGATCGCGGGCTTGATCAGCCACACGCGCATGCCGCGCTCCTCATAGTTGAACTTGGTGATCAGCGCGTTCGCGGTCTTGGAAGAGCCCATTGCGCCGTATTTGAAATACAGTTTTGCCATGCTTTACTCCTTTACGGCGTTATACAGGATGCGCTCCACGATATCCACCACGCCGTTCAACGCTTCAATAGACAAAAATTCGAATCTGGAGTGGAAATTCTCGCCGCCCGTGCAAATGTTGGGGCAAGGCAGACCCATAAACGAAAGTCTTGCGCCGTCCGTACCGCCGCGAATCGGCACTACGATGGGGGCAATGCCCAGCTGCTCCATGGCAGCCTTTGCGCGCTCGACCGTATACATGTGGTTATCAATGATCTCCTTCATGTTGTAGTAGGAGTCCTTGAGCATCAAAGTGCAGCTGCCTGCGCCCCAGCGTGCGTTGATCTGGTCAGCTGCCACTTGCATGACCTGCTTTTTCTCTTCAAAGAGTGCGCGATCGTGGTCACGGATGATATATACCAGCTGCGCGTTCTCGCAGTCGCCCAGCATGTCGATCAGGTGGAAAAAGCCCTCGTAGCCCTCGGTCTTTGCGGGAATCTGCTCTGCGGGCAGCAGCGCGTTGAAATCCATCGCCATCAGCTGCGCGTTCTTCATCTTGTCCTTTGCAGAGCCGGGGTGAATGGATACGCCTGCGAACTTGACCACGGCAGATGCCGCGTTGAAGTTTTCGTATTCCAGCTCGCCAAGAGGTCCGCCGTCCACCGTGTAAGCATAATCTGCGCCAAACTTTTCCACGTCAAAGTGGTCTGCGCCGCGTCCGACCTCCTCGTCGGGCGTAAAGCAGATCTTGACCGTGCCGTGCTCCGCGTCGCTCTTGATCAGACGCTCGACGGCAGAGATGATAGCAGCCACGCCCGCCTTATCGTCCGCGCCCAGCAGCGTTGTGCCGTCGGTCACGATCAGGTGCTGACCTGCGTAATTTTGCAGGTTGGGATAATCCGCAACCGTCATATAAATGCCCTTCTCCTCGTTAAGCAGAATGTCACCGCCCGTATAGTCCACGATGCGTGCGGCAATGGGCTCGTCCGCGCAAGCGTCCGAGGTATCCACGTGCGCCACAAGACCGATCACGGGGCAAGCCTTATCGGTATTGGCAGGCAGGGTTGCGTACAAATATCCTTTATCGTCAAGCTCTACGTCGGCAAGACCCAGCGCGCGCAGCTCGTCTGCCAAAGCGCGGCTGAGCACCAGCTGCTTTGCCGTGCTGGGCACGGTTTCGGAGCTCTCGTCCGACATGGTGGGGTAAGCGACGTATTTCAAAAATCTTTCATAGGGTTGCATATAGGGATCCTCCTTAAAACAATGGTATAAACATTCCATTTGTTCGTAGGGGCGTTCTGCGAACGCCCGCGGGAGACCGCAGGTCTCCCCTACGATTGGTATTCGTTTCTCAGTGATATTGGGGCAGTCCGTATCGCCCGCCATTCTTGTCTACAGTATACCATATTTTTCTTCTCCTATCAAGGCATTTTTACGAAAAAAAGCACTTTTCCCCTTTTCTTTTCGGACAGTTTGTGATATAATGGAGCAAACGACCTTGAAAGGACGCTCCCTATGAAACAAATCACCAGCTTTACCGTGGATCACGACAAGATCACACCCGGATTTTATATCTCGCGCATTGACGGTGACGTCATCACCTTTGATCTGCGCACCCGTACGCCCAACGCAGGCGACTACATGGATAACTTGACCATGCACTCGGTTGAGCACATGCTTGCAACGCTTTTGCGCAATTCGCCCGACAGCGAGCGCGTGATCTATTTCGGCCCCATGGGCTGCCAGACGGGCTTTTACCTGCTCATGCGCGACACGACCCCTGCGGACTCCTTTGCGCTTTTGTGCAAGTGCCTTGCCGACGCCATTGCCTACACGGGCGAGATGCCCGGCAACGCACGCAAGGAATGCGGCAACTACCAAAACCTTGACATGGCTGCTGCCAAGATTGAATGCAAGCGTTATCTGGACGCTTTGATGGAAAACGAGAAATTTAGCGAAAGAAAGGATTTTTCCTATGAATAAAAGAATTGGTATTATCGGCGCGATGGCTTGTGAGGTCGATCCCATGATCGCGCAAATGGAAGGCGCGCAGACCCTGACCGTGGGCTCGATCAAGTTTACCCAAGGCGTGCTTTGCGGCAAGGATACCGTCATTGCCCAGTGCGGCATTGGCAAGGTGTTTGCCGCTATGTGCGCGCAGACCATGATCTTGCACTTTGGCGTGGGCGCCATCGTCAACGTAGGCGTGGCAGGCTCGCTTTGCGACGCGCTGCGCATCGGTGACATTGCCGTGGCAACAAGGACCGTGCAGCACGATATGGACACCTCGCCCATCGGCGACCCTGTGGGTCTGATCTCGGGCATCAATCTGGTCTATCTGCCCTGCTCCGACCGCCTTGCCGATCTGCTTGCCTCTTGCATTGAGGCACAGGGCGTGCACTACGTGCGCGGCACGGTGGCATCGGGTGACGTATTCGTGGCATCCCCCGAGCAAAGAGCCCGTATCACCTCCAATTTTGATGCTGTGGCTTGCGAAATGGAGGGCGCAGCCATCTGCCAGGTCTGCTACGCAAACGGCGTAGAGGTGGGCATTCTGCGTGCCATTTCGGACAACTGCAACGACCCCTCCACCATGGATTACCAGACCTTCCGCGATTCCTCCGCAAAGGTCGGCTGCAAGATTTTGTTGGATTTCATGAGTAAGGTGTAACGCTTCAAAGTAAAAGAGAACCCTTTGCGGGTTCTCTTTTTTTGTCTTGCTCCCTTGGGGGACGCAAAAATTCCCGATCTATGCTATAATAAGCCCACGGTGAGAGCCGAATTTACATAGATGGGAGTGGGCTGATGACCATTAAAACGTTGATTGACTACGTGGATGAGATTCGCCCCAACTCCTTTGGAAACGCGACTAAGATGGTGTGGGTCAACGAGATCGAGGGTGCGGTACAGACCGAGATCATGGGCATTTATCCCGCCGACGTGGCACACTACGATGCCGACACGGATCTTGATACCGAGCTTTTGGTAAAAGCCCCGCACGCCAAGCTTTACGCCTGGTACGTGGTCGCTATGATCGATCTGGTTTCCATGGGAGATGCGGCATATAAAAATTCTTATCGAACGTTCAGCAAATTCTGGGATGAATATGCGCGTTGGTACTTGCGTACCCACCGCATGCTCTGATTAGAAGCCAAAAAACGGGCGGCACCGCAAGGTGTCGCCCACGTTTTTTACTTACGCCTTATTTGCAAGTCTTGCTTCCCTTTCCCTGTTGCGCTCGTACACGCGCATCAGCTGAGGGCGAACGTATCTTTGCACCATAACAGGCAGCACCTGCAGCACAAAATTGACCAGCGCCACGGGCAATGCGATGCGCAAGCCCCAACGCACGCCGAGTCCTGCATCCGACCACAGCAGAAGCAGACTCGGGAGCACGGGCACCGCAAGTCCTGCGATGGCAGAGACCACGTGCATGATCTCTGCATACACAGACTCGCGCATAAATGTCAAAAGATACGCGTTGTCATGAAAGTCCAGCACCTTTGATTTGCCAAAGCCCACCAAAAGTGCGCCTGCCTCGGGAATTTTGTCCTTCCAAGCAACGATCCCGAGCCTTCGATATAGCTTTTTCTCCCATTTTGCCACGCGGTAAATACGCCGACGGGGATCTACAGCCCCCTCGGGCAGCCGCCTGACCGCCAATGCTACCACGGCGTCCAGACCGAACTCCAGCGCGGTAAAGAGAATCGACACGCCCAAGCACACAAGCGTTGCCGATATGGCGGTGTGACCGGGCAATCCCACAATGCCGTTAAGCACGCCGATTACCAGATTTCCCGCCGCGATCGCGATGATATAGTAACGAAACATAGTCACTTACCCCAGTGCGATCCTGTCCGGGGCTTTCTCGGGGTCAACGGTCGAGTAGGTCAGCTCCTCGCCGTACACCTGCTCGTACTTCGCTTTACACATAGCGAAGTTTTGCTTTTTCATTTGCGCCACGTTGTCGTGACGGCGCAGGGTGGGGTCGGGATAGATCGGCTGCATCACATGCACAGTCAGATACATCTCCTCGATTCCCTGCTCGTTAACCTTACCGCTTGGGCGGTAAGTGATAAACGTCGGAATGACGGGCACGTTGTTCTTTACCGCAAAGGTAAACGCGCCATCCTTATACACGCGCGGCTTTTTGTAATTCCACCACATTGCCTGCTCGGGATAAATGACCACGAAATTGCCGTGCTGCAAATACCAGTCCACAGACTTGGTAAAATGCCGCATGACGGCAGGATCATCCGAAAGCGGCAGCATACCGCCCGCTCTCATGCCCTCGCCAAACGCGCCCTTCATGTTGTTAAAGGGGGCTGCCACGGTGTATATCTTGTTCTTTTGCTTGCGGAATGCATGCTGCAAAGCCAAGCAATCAAACTTATTGACGTGGTTGCAGGTGATGACCGCACTTGAAATGCCCTTTGCGTTCTCAATGCCGTATACCTCGGGCTTGATGACGTTGCGCACCACCTTGCGGCGGAACGGCTTGACCACAAACTGATAGCGCAGCGCGGTCTTTACCTTGTCAAAGCCCTTGCGGATATAAGGAAAATCCTTTGTCACGGGCAACACGATGCTATAATCCACGGGGTCAACGTGGCGGTCAAACTCGCCAAGCGCCTCGTATTTTTCTATGTCCGAGAGCACCTGCGCTCTGGTATCTGCGTCCATCATAAACGCTCACCCTCCGTCTCTTTGGAAAAATCTGCACGCGTGATCGCCTCCCACGTGCTTCTGCCCTGCTTACAAAACAGCGCACGGCGCATGATCGGAATATACCCCATGTAAAACACGGGATGCGCCAATATCAAGAGTATTTTTTTGTACCAAGGCAGCCCGATGATGCGCCAATCGGACAGCACCGCGAACAGCGTGGGAACAAGAAAATACAAGTAAATTGCGGCTATGCCGATCCCCGTGCCAAGCAGCGCCTGCCACCAAAGCGGATTGCCAAGCAGCGCAAGCAGCAGACCAAGGCAAAGCGAAATTGCCGCATATCCCAGTGCCGCTCCCACAAGCCCGTACACGATGTTCAGGCTGGCTGCGTGATATCTCTGCATTTTGAGCTGGCGCGTGCCGTTCTTTTGCAGCTTTGCGTCAATGCGCGGCGCGTAAAGTCGGTCACTGTCCACCACGCCGGTCATCCAGCGCTGTCTGCGCTTGTTGGTCACGCGCAGCTCGGTGGCTTCCTCCATATATACGATGGCGTGCTCGTAATACAGGGTGCGATACCCCGAAAGCACGGTATCCATCATCAGCTCCACGTCCTCGGTCAGCGTGCTCTGATACGGCCAGCCGCCGTTCTTGCGCACCAGATCCGCGCGCATCAAAAAGCCTGTGCCCACGATAAAGCAGGGATAGCCGTGTGCGGACTTATACAGGTTGCCCATGTTATCCATCAGCGTCCAGATCACGCCGTTGCAGCAAGCAGACAGCGTGCACGTGCGCTTATCCCCGAAAAAGTAATTCTTCACGCGCTTTTTGGACACGATGATCTCAGCCCCCGTGACCATGGCGTTATTCATCTGGGCAAGGTAGGCGTCATCCAGCACGGTATCCGCATCGATGACGATAAACGCATCAAATCCAACCGCATCCTCGACCAGAATGCGCTTCAGGCAGCCGTCCAGCGCGTCTCCCTTTTTGGTCTGCCCCGTGACCACCACGGGCACGTATCCGCACTGCGCGGTCATTTGCACGGTGGGGTCGCTCTCGTTATCCACCACCACGTATACCTCAAATCGGTCGCGATCGTAGGTCTGGCGCGCAAGGCTTTCAAACAGCGGCGCAATGCTCGCGCTCTCGTTTTTGGCGGGCACGATCACCGCCAGGCGGTTCTTTTTTTCATTATGCAGTCGCTCCTGATGCCCAAAGGCATAAAACCAACACTTGATTCTGGGGAAATACAAGACGATCCCGATCAGCGAAACACCGAAAAATACGGCAAACAAGCTATAAATGAAAATATCCAAATCGTTACTCCAATCTGCAATGTGGTTTTCATAACCATTTTATCACGCTTTTTCAACTTTGTCAATAGTTTTTAGAATTTTATTATGTCACTCTATTAGTATTACCCCGAAAAACGCCCCTCACACAAGCACGGGGGAAAATCCTTTTCGGTCTCTGCCCTGCTCCGACACGATTTGCGCACGCCCGACATATACTGCCAATGAGCACTACGCTCAACTTTATGCACAGGAGGACCTGCAATGTACGCACAAAGAAGCAGCGTCGGGCGTGGCAGAGAGCACGCCGATTACGCGACGCTGCGACAAAACCAAATCAACAGGGATTGCGATTGCCGCGACACCGCCCCCGTTGCCAACCTCACCCCCTCCCGCCCGAATTCTCCTTCCTGCCTTGAGGATTACCCCTTGGCAATGGTTTACGCCCCCGCGCAAGCCTTTGAAGCACTTTACGAGTGCGAGCAGTGGCTGGAAAAGGGCACCATCTTCAAAGCCCTCGATTTTCCCTTCAAGGGCTCTCGGAAAGGACGGTAAGCCATGGAACAGACACAGAGCAGAGATTGCAAGCAGCTTTACGCGCGCCTGCAGAGATTGGATTTCGCCATCGTGGAGCTTGCCCTTTACCTTGACAGCTACCCCGACAACGCAGCTGCGCTGGACTATTACCGCAAGCTGATCGAGGAGCGCGATACGGTTGCCAAGGCCTACACCCAAGCCTGCGGCCCCATGACCATTATGGATAACAAAAACCCCGCCATGTGGGAATGGGGGCAAAGCCCTTGGCCCTGGCAGAACGACATGTAAGGAGGATTGGCGTGAAATATCACGTCACGTTCCTTTGTACTTCTGCTATTCACGCCTAAACTTCACCTGAAAATGGGTCCCATCCCATTTTCAGGTCAAGTTTCCAAAGTTTTTTGAGCCGCCTTACGGCGGCATGGAGATTATTATGTGGATCTATGAACGTAAGCTGCAATACCCCGTCAATATCAAAACCCCCAATCCCAAGCTCGCAACCGCCATTATCACACAGCTCGGCGGCCCCGATGGCGAGCTGGGTGCTTCCCTGCGCTACCTCAACCAACGCTACAGCATGCCCGACAAGGAAGTCATCGGCACGCTGACCGACATTGGCACCGAGGAGCTTGCCCACATGGAGATGATTGCCTCCATTGTGTATCAGCTGACCCGTAACCTCTCGGAAAAGGAGGTTTCCGAAAGCCCCTTTGCCTCGTATTTCGTGGATCATACCACGGGCATCTACCCCGTCAGCGCGGCAGGCGTTCCCTTTGACACCAAGTACCTTGAGGTCAAGGGCGACCCCATCGCAGATCTGAACGAGGACCTTGCCGCCGAGCAAAAGGCGCGCGTGACCTACGACAACATCCTGCGCCTTGCCGACGACCCCGACGTCAAGGACGTCATTCGCTTCTTGCGTCAGCGCGAGCTGGTGCACTATCAGCGCTTTGCCGAGGCACTCAACAAAACGCGCGAGGGTCTTGACCGCAAGAATTACTACGCCATCAACCCCTCTTTTGACAAATAAAAAAGGGAGCGCATTTGCAAAAATGCGCTCCTTTTGTATTTTAAATATGCAGTTCTCGCAAGCGAGCCGTGACCATGGGCATGATCCCCTCGGCGTGATGGCACAGCGTTTCTGCGCACACCGCCTTGATGGCGTCGGTCGCGTTTTCGGGGCAAAGCGCAAGATCGGCAGCCTTGAGCATGGCAAGATCGTTTTCCTGATCGCCGCATGCAACCACGAACAGCCGCTTGCCCTGCGCGGCAAACGTATCGCGCAGCCTTTGCACACCGCTTGCCTTGGTGCAGCCCTTGCGCGTCAGCTCCAGGAAGCGGTCACCCGACACGGCAAACTCAAACCGCTCGCCAAAATCGGCACGCAGCGCCTTACGCAGCACGTCCAGCTGCGCCTTTTCTGCGCGAAACACCAGCTTGAACCATTGCTCTGCGGGGTTACACTCCAGCCAGTTTTCGATCCCGGTCACGTGCGGAAAATCAAGCGGATTTCTCGCAACCTCGCGCGCGATGATCTCACCGCGCCCATCGGTCATAAAGCCGTCGGGCGTGACCACGCGCACGCCGATCCCGTCATCGATCTCTCTTGCCGCCAACGCCACGGCAAGCACGTCCGCGGTATTCATGGACGTGGGGTACAGGCGCGTATTGGTGGAAAAATCGTACAAATACGAGCCGTTTGCCACCACGGCGGGCAGATTACAGGTATTGGGCGTATCGGGCAGCACGCGCGCGATATTCTTGTGCATGCGTCCCGTGCCGTATGTAAAATAGCCGCCCTCGGCGCAAAACGCCTTGATGGCGCGCACGTTTTCGGGGTGCTCAACGCCGCCCGTTGCAAGGTAGGTGCCGTCCAGGTCGGTCACGATGGCGATGCTGTCAAATGCTTTGTCAAACTCATTCATCTTGGCTTAAAATCTCCAAAAGCTTGGTCATTTCAGGGGGCTGGGGCGCAGTAAAGTGCATGCGCTCGCCCGTGGTGGGATGGGTCAGGTGCAGCTCGCAGGCGTGCAGGGTCTGCCCTGTGATCAGCGACTTATGGCGCGCACCGAACGGCGTATTGGCGCCGCCGTACACGTCGTCACCCAGCAACGGATGCCCCTTTGCCGCCATGTGCACGCGGATCTGGTGCGTTCTGCCCGTTTCCAAGCGGCACTCAATATAGGTAAAGGCGTTGCCCCACGCAGCTCTGCCCGAAAAACGGGCAAGCACGCGATAGTGCGTGACGGCATCACGCGCCTCGCGGTCGGGATCACGGATGACCGCCATACGCTTGCGGTCGGTGGGGTGTCTGCCGATGGGCAGATCGACCGTGCCCTCGTCCTCGCGGATATTGCCCACGCACACGGCACGGTAAATGCGGTGCGCGGAGTGCTCCTTGATCTGCTCGGCAAGATGCAGATGCGCGCGGTCATTCTTGGCAACCACCAAAAGTCCGCTCGTATCCTTATCAATGCGGTGCACGATACCGGGGCGCAGCACGCCGCCGATGCCCGAAAGGCTGCCCTTGCAATGATGCAGCAGCGCATTGACCAGCGTGCCGCTCGGGTTGCCCGCAGCGGGGTGCACCACCATGCCCACGGGCTTGTTGATCACGATGATATCGGCGTCCTCGTACACCACGTCCAAAGGGATATCCTCGGGCAGCGCGGTGTCCGGCTCGGGATCGGGATAATTGACCGTGATCTCGTCCCCCGTCCGCACCTTATAGTTTTTGGAGACCGACACGCCGCCAACCGACACATCGCCCTCCTCGAGTAATCTGACCGCAGCGGAGCGGGTCAAGTCCGCCCGCTCCGCCAGGTATTTGTCTATTCTCGCGCCTGCGTCGGCAGCGTCAACCTTGTGCGTCACTGTCTGCATGGTCGCTCTCCTGCGCCTGTGCGGGCGCATTGTTTGCGTTTTTCTTGTTTTTGATCTCCACGATAATCGACCAGATCAGCCACAGCACCATGGTGCAGCCACCAATGGTCACGGAGCAGTCCGCGATATTGAAGATCCACTTCCACAGATTCGGGAATGCGCAGAAATCGATAAAGTCGGTCACCACGCCCAGCGTGCAGCGGTCGATCATGTTGCCGATGCCGCCTGCGATCAGCAGCGTCAGAATGACCTGCATGATCTTGTCCTTGGGCTCTTTTTTGACCCAGTACACAAGCATGCCGATCATGACCACGATGCCCACGGAGGACAGGATCATGAACATCCAACGCGAATCGTCAAACCAGCCGAAAATCGCGCCGTCGTTTTTGATGTGCGTCCAGTGCAGCACGCCCTCGATAAAGGGGATCGATTCGCCCTCGGGAATGTGTTGTATCACCACGTATTTGGTCACCTGATCCGCAATCACGATGACGGCGGCAATGGCTGCCCATAAGATCAGATACAGCATAACGTTTCCTTTCTATAGCCAAAGAGGGTCGAGCCTTACGTTCGACCCTCTTTGATCATATCTTAAAGTTCAAGAATGTTTTGGCAACGCTCGCAAAGGAAGTTTTCTCCCTCGGAGATGCCCTTGGTGGCATATGCCCAGCAGCGATCGCACTTGCAGCCGTCTGCGGGAGCAACGACTACGGCAATTCTGCCGTCATCCCCTGCAACTGCACCCTCGGGAGCTACACCGTTGACGATTTCAGCCTGAGAGGTGATATATACGGTTGCAAGGTCACTTGCAAAGGAGGAAAGCAGCGCGTATGCGGCAGCATCCTCGGTGTAAACGGTTACCTTAGCGTCCAGCGACTTACCGATCAGCTTTTCTGCTCTTGCAAGCTCCAGTGCCTTCATAACGTCGTCACGCAGCTCGAACAGCTCATCCCAGGAGTTGGTGCCCTCGGATTCAAGAGATGCATCGTATGCGGGCATGTCGTTGAGGAACACGCTCTCGGTCTTGTCGGATGCGCCGTGAGGCATGGACTGCCAGATCTCCTCAGCGGTAAAGCTGATGATGGGAGCCATCAGACGGGTCATGCCCGAAATGATGAGATACATAGCGGTCTGTGCGCTTCTGCGTGCTGCGCTGTCTGCGCGCTCGGTGTATACTCTGTCCTTGGTGATATCCACGTACAGCTTGGACAGGTCAACCGTGCAGAAGTTGTTGATCGCGTGGTATGCGATGTGGAATTCGTAACCGTCAAACGCATCGCGAACTTCCTTGACAAGCTTGTTGTAGCGAGCCAGGATCCACTTGTCGATAGCGGGCAGATCAGCGTAAGCAACTGCATCGGTATCGGGGTTGAAGTCACCCAGGTTTGCAAGCAGAATTCTTGCGGTGTTACGGATCTTTCTATAGGTTTCGGACTGCTGACGGAAGATGTTATCCGAGCAGCGAACGTCTGCGTGATAGTCGGTGGAAGCCGCCCACAGTCTTGCAATGTCGCCGCCGTACTTCTTGACTACGTCATCGGGGTCAACGCCGTTGCCAAGAGACTTGTGCATAGCTCTGCCTTCGCCGTCAACGACCCAACCGTGGGTCAGAACGGTGCGGTAAGGTGCGCCCTCGCCCTTTGCGCCAACTGCGGTCAGCAGTGCTGCCTGGAACCAGCCTCTGTACTGGTCGCCACCCTCCAGATATACGTCAGAGGGCCACTGCAGCTCGGGTCTCTGCTCAAGCACTGCGATATGGGAAGAACCGGAGTCAAACCAGCCGTCCAGCGTGTTGCTCTCGCGACGGAAGGACTTGCAGCCGCACTTGCAAGCATAGCCCTCGGGCATCAGCTCCTCAACGGACAGATCCCACCAAGCGTTAGAGCCCTTAGCGGCAAATACCTCTGCCACCTTTGCAATGGTTGCATCGTCACAAATCACCACGCCGCAATCCTCGGAATAGAATACGGGAATGGGCAGACCCCACTGACGCTGACGCGAGATGCACCAGTCGGCGCGGTCACGCACCATCTGTGCCATACGCTCACCGCCCCATGCGGGCAGCCAGGTAACGTTCTTGCATGCTTCAACAGCCTCTTCCTTGAACGCATCGACCGAGCAGAACCACTGGGGAGTTGCACGGAAGATGATGGGAGACTTACATCTCCAGCAGTGCGGATATTCGTGGCTCATTTCCTCGCTTGCGAACAAGGCACCGCTCTCCTTCATATCGGCAAGAATTGCCTCGTTGGACTGAGCATAGTAAAGACCTGCATACTTGCCTGCATCAGCAGTCTGATAGCCGCGGTCGTCTACGGGCACGATGATATCAATGCCGTAACGCTTGCAGGTGATATAGTCGTCCGCACCAAAGCCGGGCGCGGTGTGTACGCAGCCTGTACCCGAATCCATGGTAACGTAATCAGCGTTGACGATCAGGGATTCTCTGTCAAGGAAGGGGTGCTGCGCCCTCATGAATTCAAAGGTGTTGCCGGGGAATGCAGCCAGGATCTCGTAATCCTCGATGCCGCCAGCCTTCATGGTCTTTGCGCAAAGTGCCTCTGCCACGATGTAGCACTCCTCGCCTGCCTTGACCACTACGTAGCTCTCAACGGGGTTGAGCGCGATCGCAAGGTTACCGGGCAGCGTCCAGGTGGTCGTGGTCCAGATCACGAAATAGGTCTTTGCAAGGTCGCAGATGCCTGCAAGCTTACCTGCATCGTCCTTAACGGCGAACTTGACGAAGATGGAGGTACAGGTATCGGTAGCGTACTCGATCTCTGCCTCAGCCAGCGCGGTCTCGTCCTTGGGGCACCAGTAAACGGGCTTGAGACCCTTGTAAATGTAGCCCTTCTTGAACATCTCGCCAAAGACTTCCACTTCCTTCGCCTCAAACGCGGGATCCATGGTCAGGTAGGGGTTCTCCCAATCTGCCAGTACGCCAAGTCTCTTGAACTGGTTGCGCTGAATGTCCACGTACTTCTCTGCAAACTTGTAGCAAGCGGTACGGAACTCGGAGGGACGCATCTTCTTATGGTCCAGCTTATTCTTCTTGATAATGGCAGACTCGATGGGCATGCCGTGGTTATCCCAACCGGGAACGATGGGCACGCGATAGCCGCTCATGGTCTTGTACTTGTTGATAAAGTCCTTGAGCATTTTATTGAGTGCAGTACCCATGTGAATATTGCCGTTGGAGAAGGGAGGGCCGTCGTGCAAAATGAACGCGGGCTTGTCCGCATTCTGCTCCTGCAGACGCGCATACAGATCCATCTGCTCCCAATATTTCAGCATCTCGGGCTCGCGCTGCGGCAGGTTTGCGCGCATTGCAAACGAGGTGCTGGGCAAATTCAGCGAACTTGTGTAATCCTTAGCCATAATTTTATAGCTCCTTTATGTGTAAAAAAATTATTTTCGAAATTAAATATATTTTCGCGCCAAAAGACGCAATCTCCCCTTTTTGGTTTGCGTACCGAGATCGTCAATACGGAATTTACCGTAGCCGCGCAACGAGATCACGCAAGGGGGATCGATGATCTTATCGCACTTATCGCAGGGCTCGTAGTCTACCGTGCACTCCCCTGCGCGGATCAGCATTTGTGCCTTTTCACGGGAAAGCCCCGCCAAGGCTGCCGCCACGCAATCAAAGCGTGCCGACGCGACCGTATCGCTGACCTGCTTATACCGCTCGGGCAGCTCGATCGGCGTGCCCCACGGCAATCGCGTGATCTTAACGCCGTCCTTGCCCACACGGGTCAGCTCGGCGCAAATATAGGACGAGATGTCCGCATCACAAACAAGCAGCGCACTCCTCTCATCCAACACACAAACGTCACCAAGCACGTGCCGCTCGATGCCCAGCGCAAGCAACGCGCCCAGATAATCCCTGTGCGTCAGCGTGCAAAAGCCACCCCCACTGATGCGTAACAGGCAAAGCTTTTCCTCTGCCAAGGGGGCGAGATATTCCGGCTCACTCATAAAGTCGGGCAACACGAACAGTCTGACGCGCTCCGCATCGGGATATCCACCCTCAAGAGCGCAGCATACGTCCGCGCCCATGCGGCGCACGTAGTCACTTGATAAACGCGCTTCGCGCGGGGACAGAAAATGGCTGCAAGACCACATTCCCCTCTCCGCGCGTTGCATCATATCACGCAGCTGTGCATACAGGATCTCGTCTTGTGCACCCGAAGTCTGCATACTCATACGATTGCAAACATCAGGGTAAACTGCAAAAGACCCAGAAGCAGATACGTGACCATAAAGGACATATCGATCGGCAGGCCCTGAAACCAGCCCATTCGCCATAAGAACTTACGCACCGGTGCGATCACAGGCTCGGTCATATGATATATGATCAGCTGCAGCTTTCCCGGACTTTCGGTTGGAAACCAGGAAAAGATGGCGCGTATGAACATCAGTACAAATAACACCTCGATCAGCAGCGAAAGCGTGCTGACCAACACGTACATAAAGATTGCCAATGCAAATGCCTCCAAGTTAGCAAGGGAGAAACCCTCCCTGCTGTTGATTATTCCTCTTCGGTCAGCTCGTCAGGCTCGTCTGCGAGCTCGTCCTCGTTGAGATCGTCAACGTTTGCGCCAAAGGGAATGAGCGCAAGGGTGGACTTATTGATCTTGCGAACGTCACCCTCCAGTGCCTGTACTGCGCCCATGATGTAGTCAAAGAAGCGTACGAACACTTCTCTTTCCATCAGATCCACGTCCAAGAGAATGACTATGTAACCGTCCGCCAGCTTTGCAACTGCCTTTTGTCTGTCAGAGAGCTCAGCGGGAGCGTAATACTTAACAGCGGGCTTTGCGGGCTCGATGGGCTTTTTGGGCATAGGCTGGGGCTCGCGCATTTCTTCCTGATCCTCTACAGGCTGCTCCTCGGGAACGCTGACCTCCTCGACAACAGCGTCGTCGGTTACCAGGTCGTCGGTCTTGGGAAACTCATCGTAATAGCCGGTATCGTAGCCGTCATCCAGAAATTCTTCGGGCTCGGGATCCTTAGCAAGCTTCTTAAAAATGTTCATTCTTGTTCCTCCTGAAATTTATATTCTCATTTTTATTTTTCAACAAAACAGACCGCTGCCGACGCGCACCAGTGTTGAAGAACAGGCGATCGCAACGTCGTAGCTATCCGACATACCCATAGACATAATCATGGGTATACCTATATTATGTAGTTTTTTTGTCCAAATGTCAAGACACTGGTCAAAAGTTTCGCTAAAATATTTGTAATATTGCGCTTTTTCGGGGCATTTGGGCGCCATGGTCATAAATCCGCGCAGTCTGATCGACTCAAATTGCGCCAATGCAAGACACATCGCCTCAGCATCCTCGGGGGCAACGCCGCCCTTGCTCTCTTCGTTTGCGCAGTTGATCTCCAGCAAAACGTCCATGACCTTGCCATGCTTTTTGCATTGCTTATCGATCTCGCGAGCAAGCTCGATGCTGTCCAGCGAGTGAATCATGCACACCTTGTCCGCAATATACTTGACCTTATTTTTCTGCAGCGAGCCGATGAAATGCACGCGCAGATTCTGCTTATCCAGCGCATCCCATTTTTCCAAGAGCGCCTGCACGCGGTTCTCACCGATATCGTACACGCCAAGCATAGGTAAAGCGTTGATCTGCTCCACGCTTGCATATTTGGTGGCTGCCAGCAGCGTGATCTCGCCGGGATCTCTCCCTGCGCTCTCTGCCGCCGCGCGGATATTTTCCTGCACCGCAGTCACGTTTGTTCTGAGTTTTTCTAACATAGCCAAAAATCCTATCCGTACATTTTTCCGATATACAGATCTCTGCCTGCCGTGATGATCAGGTCGCCGTACTGCAAATATTTTGCCTTACCCCAGCCACCTGCCGCATCCTGCTCATAGGTCTGCACAATGTAATATCCCGTACCGGTACGCACGATGCTGACGCGACGGAACTCAACAGAGCTGTCCGATAAGATGAACACGCCCTTCTCTCCGTCATGCTCACGCAAAGCCTCGGTGGGAACGCGATAGCCCGTGACCTGCTCCACAACGCTTTGCACGCGCTGCGTGCGCAAAAAGGAAAAGCCCTCGGGCGTGCGGTCACAGGAAAAGATCAGCACACCGTCCCGCTTGCCCTGCCCCGGGAGCACTTGCTCCAGCGTCAGAGAAAGCTCGGTGCCGTCGTTGTCAATAAAGGAAAAGGTATATGCATTGCCCACGGTAAAGCGCGCAGCGTTTTCCTCGCTCATGGGGATCGCGGCGTACCACGTGTGGCTATTAATCATTTTACCCACCGCGCCCGCGGTCGATGCGGGGGCAGCCTCGGTCATGGCGTAAAAATCCGATGCCGTCATGCTTGCGATCATGTCATAATCAAACACGCCCTCATAGCCGTCGCAGCCGTGCACAAAATTGGTGCCGTACGGGCTGGTGTATGCCACCTGCGTGCCGCCCCAAGCCTCCAGCAGCGACTGTCTGGTATTTTTCAGGGATTCGATCATGACCCGAGAGTTGTGATCGCCCTTGAGCATGCCGTAGGTGCTGATATGCGAGAGCAGCGTCTGGCTCTCGGACAGTGCGTTTACGTATCCGCCCGCAGCAAGACTTTCCAGCACGCGGTAATAGCTTTGCTTGACCGATGCCTGCTGTCCCTCCAGCGAGGAGATCAGCGAACCTGCCTTTTTGCTATCCTCCAGGAGTGCGATCTGCGCGGCAATATCGTCAAGCTGCCTTTGCAGCGCGGCAGTCTCCTCAGCAGTTGCGCCTGCCTTGGGATATGCCACCGCATACACGGCGTCCTTGGGTACGCGCTCTCCGTCGCGGTACATGTACTGCACGGGGGCGTTCGCGTCACCGTAAATCACCTGCTCGTCGCGGAACAGATACACCTCTGCGCTCAGCACTGTGTAATCGGTGATCTCTTGCGTGGGAAGTGTGGTGAGCGTGGTGCTGAACTGGCCAAGACTATAATGCACAACGTACACAAGCATGCCGATCGCAACCAGCACGACCGCGCAACGCAAGGCAATCGCTCTTGCTTTGGCTCTATCCATACACTCACCCCTTTCGGCAATACTCTATCCTATTATTATAGCAGAAATCCTTTGTCTTTGCACGCGTTTTCGCAAATATTTACAATCTCTTCAAATGTGCGCAGCCCACCGTCCGCGTCCACGTCGATCCAATTGACGTAGGGCTTGGCGTAAAACCAAGTCATCTGTCGCTTGGCATAGCGGCGCGTGGCGGTTTTGAGATCCTCGGCAGCCTGGGCAAGGCTGATTTTCCCTTGCAAATACGGCAAGATCTCCTTATATCCGATCGCGCCCGCTGCCGTGGCGTTGACCTCAAACACGCCTGCGTTCAAAAGCTGCTCGGTCTCCTTTACCAAGCCGTCCTGCAGCATGATATCCACGCGGCGACCTATGCGATCGTACAGCACCTCGCGGTTATGATAGCGGATACCGAATACCAGCGCGTCCACCATGGGCTGCGCGCTCTGCGACTCTTTGTCCAGCTCGGTCTTGGTTCTGCCGCTGACCGTGCAAATCTCAATCGCGCGAATGACGCGCTTGACGTTATTTGGGTGTATTGCAGCCGCGCTTTCGGGATCAAGCTCCGCAAGGCGCGCGTGCAAGGCAAGCGCACCGTGCGCATCCGCAAAATCCTCCAGCTGCGCGCGCAGCGTAGGGTCGGCATAATTCTCACCGTAGCCGCCGCGCAAAAGTCCGTCCAGATACAGCCCCGTACCGCCGCAAAGTACGGGCAGCTTGCCGCGACTTTCGATCTCGCGGATCACTCCCGCAGCCGCTTCCACGTACGCACCGCTCGAAAAGCTCTCGGTGGCTTCCACCACGTCGATCATATGGTGGCGTACCTGCGCGCGCTCAAGCGCGGTGGGCTTTGCAGTGCCTACGTCCATGCCGCGATAGATCTGCATGGAATCCATGCTGACAAGCTCGCCGCCGTGACGCTTGCACAACTCCATGGCAAGTGCGCTCTTGCCGCTCGCGGTACAGCCTACGATGGCGATCGCGCGCGGAATCTTTACGTCGGTGCTCACAGCTCTACGACCTGCGTGCCGTTCATGATGACGTAGTTTTCGGTCACGCCGATCTCCTCCATCCAGCCGCGCACTTCAACGGTTTTGAAAATGTGAGTGTTGTAGCCCTTGCCCGCGTCATTGTTCCACAGCCAATCGGGCGCACACCAAAAAGCACCCTTGGGAGCAACCTCCTCGTAGAAATCGCGGTCACAGCCGTTCTGACCGTGGTGCGCCATCTGCACGTAGTCCGCCTTGAGCTTGCCCGTGCCGCCGTACATGCGCAGTACCTTTTTGCCGGACTCCACGCCTGCGTCGCCCGTGAACAGCACCGTCTTGCCACCCAGCGTCATGCGGAAGATCAGCGACGCGTTGTTACATACGTTACGGTTGAACTCGCTGTCGTGCGAGTAGTAGAACTCAAAGTGAGCAGCACCCACGTCCAGCTCGTCGCCGCCCGATACGATGCAGCACTTGTGCGCGATCAGGGGGAGAATGCGGTACATCTCGGCAGCACCCGTGTCCAGGTCCTCACGCGCGATAAACTGCGCGGAGGGGAAATTGTAGTAGATCTTTTCCACGTTCAGCGCATCGGGGTTGCCCTCCATCAACTCGATAAAGCCGCGGATGTGGTCGTTGTGGGGGTGCGTCAGAATCCACGCGTGCACCGTGGGCTGCGCCTGACCGGTCAAGCCCTGCAGATATTCCACAAGATACGGCATATCCTGCGGCCAGCCGCCGTCAATCAAAATCACCTTGTCGTCCTCGGTGGTGATGACAAAGCTCATCATCTGAATGTTGGTGATGGATTTTAACATGTGTACCGTGTTTTTCATAGTCGTTCTCCTGTTATTTTTATTTGTTCCATGCGCCCGGGCGCAATTCATGGCATAGCCGATTCACGCAACCGCGAGGTTGCAATTCATTCTTGTTCAATCCTGTTTTCAAGGTTTGTTTGCTTATTCTTTTCAAACCATGCATCCTCAAACATCGGTGCATCCTTTTCCTCAAACATGTAACAAAAAGCATCTCCCGTTTCCAAGTCGTCATAATATATGCCGCCCTTGTATTCATAGCGATCCGCCAAACCGCAAGGATTGGATATGACCGTAGCCCATTGTATGCACCAATAATGCACATGATAATCCGACCCCGGGTCGCTAAGTGTGTGAGAAAAATGCTTGCAATTAAAACAAGTCTTCTTCATTGCGTTCTCTCCTTATTTGTCAAAGCTTCTGCATTTCCTCAGATTCTTGCAGCGCAGCTTGTGTCATCTCATTGGGAATGTCTCGCGCAATGGCAAAAGGAATGGCATTTTCGCGAATCGCCTGTCGCAGAAAAATATTGATCGCGGTAGAAAGATCCATGCCCAAATCGGCGAACAGCTCCTGCGCCTGTACCTTGGTCTCGGCGTCAATGCTGATGTTCGTAGATACTTTAGCCATAGTATTTCTCCTTTCGTTATTTCATTACATCATTTTTCAGGGTATCAAAGCAAGTTGTTTGTGCTTCCATAGATGTAACTTAAGAATCAATCTGTTTTAGTCCGTAGGGGCGTTCTGCGAACGCCCGCGGGCGACCGCAGGTCGCCCCTACGAGTTGGGTGAAAATCCACTTAAATACCCATTCGTGGGACTCGCTCCCGCAGCTACCAGTAAAGCGCAAAAACCTGCTCATACAATCTGCTTCTTTATGAACAGTATATCATATCATGCACATCTTGTCAACATGTTATGCGCATCAATTCACGAATTTGTATGACTTGTGCGCATATTATGCACAAAAACCCCGAGGGAAAATCCCTCGGGGAAAATCATATCAGATTTTGTTTTTCAGATCATTTTCCAAGAAATACGGTGTTCCAGATCTCTTCAAAGTCGGGGAGAAGCGCGGGAGAACCCGCAACAGTCGGAGCCCCCGCAGCAGCTGTCGTGGTTTCTTTCACGAATTGCAGAAATTCCCGGCGAAGCTCTTTCCTTTCTTCGCTTTCAGGCTCTGCTTGCTTTGCCTCCTCCTTCTCTTTTCTCAGATCACTGTACATAAGGTGATAGAATTCCAGCATTTGATTCAGCGTTGTTTCACGAGCAGAAAAGACCTTACAAATTTCCGAAACCTGATCATCCGTTAAAGCATCTTCTGTCTCGCCGCGAGCGTCACTAAGTGCATCGCCGAGACGGTGAAGTGACGTGGATGAGTTATCAATCAATTGTGATTGCAGTAAAACAATCTGATCAAAAACTTCTTTTTCCGTCAAAACAGTATTGCAATTGTTTTTATTTGTATTTTCTAATACATTTTGATAAAACGCAATCAACTGCTGATTGGTGGTTTCGCGGCATCTGACCACGTCTGCCATTCCCTGTGCGGCACTTTGTGCACCAATGTCTTCGGGGCCTGCCGAGTGTACGTCTTTGAGCGCATCCAGCGCTTCGTAAATGTGTTGCGTGTCGGCAAAAATCTTTTCGATCTGAGAGAGTGCATGCTCTGCGGTGATTTCGGTATTCTTGATCTCTGCGTTTGCTTCTGCTACTATATTGTTAATGTTCTCTGACATATTTTTATCCTCCAAATATTCATTCGGCGGACACGCAAGGCATATTTTGTTTTCTGCTACGAAGCGTGCCCTGCCACTTTTCACAAGACCCTTTGCCCTTTTCGGATAGGTCGCTTCATAAACTTTTCCTTGCTCATCAACTACAATCACGTTTTTTTCGATGGGTGTCGCCCCCTTTGTACCTGAATTAGCATGTATTTGTGACTCTGTTTTTTCTGATGGGTGCCGTCCCCGTTCACGTTTTTATTGTAGCATATATGGGTAATTTTGTCAAGAAAAATCGGATGCAAATATTGTACAAACATGATTTGTAGGGGAGGATATCATCCTCCCGCCAGTAATCATATCGGACATCCGTATGGGTGTCGATACCGCAAACCCAACGCTGGCGGGAGGATGATATCCTCCCCTACAAATAATTTGTTGCTTATTCTATAAACATCGCGTCACCAAACGAGAAGAAGCGATACTCTTCCTTTACGGCGGTTTCGTACGCCTCCATGACCTTGTCCTTATTGTAGAACGCGGACACAAGCATGATCAGCGTGCTTTCGGGCAGGTGGAAGTTGGTGATCAGCGCGTCCATTGCCTTGAACTTATAGCCGGGGTAGATGAAAATACCGGTATCGCCCGAAACGGCGGGAATGGTGCCGTCCTCCAGTGCGACGCTCTCCAAGGTTCTGCAAGAGGTGGTGCCCACGCAGATGACTCTGCCGCCCTTGGCGCGGCGCTCATTGATGATATCCGCGCTCTGTTGCGACACAGAGATAAACTCGGTGTGCATGACGTGCTCGTCAAGTCTTTCTGCCTTGACAGGGCGGAACGTGCCAAGTCCCACGTGCAGCATGACGGGAGCAATGGCAACGCCCTTATCGCGGATCTTTTGCAGCAGCTCGGGGGTGAAATGCAGCCCCGCGGTGGGTGCGGCAGCCGAGCCCTCCTCGCGCGCATACACGGTCTGGTATCTGCTTTGATCCTTGGGCTTTTCGGTAATATAGGGAGGCAGGGGCAGAATGCCGACCTTGTGCAGCACGTCGTAAATGTTGGCGTGCGCCTCGCGGTCAAAGTCAAACGCGATCAGGCGGTTGCCCTCCTCGGTGATGTCCACCACCTTGCCCGTCAGCATGCCGTCACCAAAGGTCAGCTCCATGCCCATCTTGGCTCTCTTGCCCGGCTTGACAAGGCATTCCCAGGTATCCAGCTCGCGCTGGCGGAGAAGCAGCAGCTCAATGTTTGCCTCTTCTCTGCCGACCACGTGCCCGTAAAGGCGCGCGGGAATGACCTTGGAATCGTTGATGACCAGCACGTCCTCGGGACGCAGGTAGTCGATAATATCGTAAAAATGCTTATGCTCGATCGTGCCCTTTTCTCTGTTCAGCACCATCAATCGCGAGCTGTCACGCTGCTCGGCAGGGTGCTGCGCGATCAGTCGCTCGGGCAGATCGTAGTAAAAATCCGCCGTGCGCAGATCGGTGGGGGCTTTTTCGTTAATAATAACGCTCATATATGTGTGTCCTTCCGTATCATCTGTCATATACTGTCGTATCGGAGCGTCCGCACGGACACACCTTTACATAGTATATTATAATATAAAAGCATATTTTTTTCAACCTCTTTTTGAAATTTTCACACCCTCGGAGGCTATAGATATGAGCAAATCCCCCTCTCCCATCTTTCGCGGCAGCGCGACCGCGTTGATCACGCCCTTTTTGGGCGGCAAAATAGATTTTGATTGCTTTGCGGACCTCGTGGACGCCAACATTCGCGGCGGCGCGGACGCCTTGGTGGTGGCTGGCACGACGGGCGAGGCAAGCACGCTTTCCCCTGACGAGCAAGCCGCGCTTTGCGCCTGTGCGGTACAGGCGGCAGACGGACGCGTGCCCATCATTTGCGGCGCGGGCTCGAGCGACACCGCGCACGCCTGCGCACTTGCGCGGCAGATGTGCCGCGCGGGCTGTGACGCGCTCTTGTGCGTCACGCCCTATTACAACAAAGCCACGCCGCGCGGACTGGAGCTGCACTTTTGCGCCATTGCGGAGGCAGCGCAAAAGCCGATCGTTCTGTATAACGTCCCCGGTCGCACGGGCTGCACCTTGCCGCTCTCGGTATGCCGCGCGCTTGCCGCGCACCCCAACATCTGCGGCATCAAGGAGGCGTCGGGTGACGTGGCGTTTGCCGCGCGCATCCTATCGGAGTGCGGCGACGACCTGCCGCTTTACTCGGGCTGCGACAACCTGACCCTTCCCCTGCTTTCCTTGGGCGCGCAGGGCGTGATCTCGGTGGCGGGCAATCTTGTCCCCGACATGATGCGGCAGATCTGCCACGCTTGGTTTTCGGGTCACATCGAGCAAGCAAAAATTGCCCACCTTTCAGCGCTTGCGCTCATGGACGCCTGCATGGCAGAGGTCAATCCCATTCCCGTTAAGACCGCCCTTTCCATGATGGGGCTTTGCCGCGAGGAATTCCGCTTGCCCCTGTGCCCCATGCAAGCCGCGGCAAAGGCAAGCCTTGGCACGGTGCTTGCGGAATATGGGCTGATATAATTGCGTCAGGGCAACAAAAAAACCGCCGATTCCTCGGCGGTTTTTGCATGATTATTCAAGCGCATCCAGCTTTTTGAGCATCTTGGTAAGATTCTTTCCTACCGTCTTATCCATCTTCTTAAACTTGGATGAAACTGTGTTTCTCTTGGAGGTGATGATCTGGCGCAGCTGGTCGTGGGGGTTACCAAGCACGTTGGTATACACGATACCTGCATCGATCTTGACCGTGTTAAAGATCATATCCAGCATATCCCATGCAACGGGGTCGCTCATGTACTTACGCTTGAGCGCGATCTCATAATACGCGGGCTTGACAATGCGCAGAGATTCGGAAGCCATGACCTCCAGCACAGCACCCAGCATATCAAATCTGTCTGCCTGTACGGTTGCGGGAACTGCATATACCGTAAACTGGTCGTGCATCAGCGTGCCGTATTCGGGCTGCGCCTCATCGTACTTGGGCATGGGCACGATGCCGTACAGCTCCTCCATGTTACGGATATCGGGCTGCTCGACCGCGACAAGACGCGTGGTTGCCATAGCACCCATGCCGTCCGAGAACGCAAGACGGATATCATCCTGCTCTGCGTCATAGCCGGTGTGGGGATATACGTACGTGCCGCTCTCATAGAACAGCGCAAGGATCTTGTCGGTTACATTGGAAAGTCTGGAGGTGTCCAGCATGTACTCGTATTCGCCGTCCGCATTCTTTTCCACCAAATGCAGGTCACAAGATGCCCAATAGGGGTCGGTACTGATGTAAGGAGAGGTGATCAGACCGTAAAAGTCCTCCTCGTCCTTTTTGCCGTCACCGTTGAGGTCCTGATAAAAGTCCTCGGCAAGCGCAGCCTGATAGTCCAGCGTCCACTCGCCGTTGCTGACTGCCTCGTACAGGTACGGCTTGCTCTTATTATCAAACTGGTTCTTGTTGAACATGGTAACAAATGCAAAGCGATAGGTAGAGAGCGCGATCATGCCCGTTGCGCTGTACTGCTTGTTGTTATACAAGATCACGTCATTGTAATCCTGCATCCAATAGCTCTGCGTCAGGTCCAGATAGTCCAGCTGCGTGATGTCGCAGAACATTCCCTCAAGCGTATACTGCAGCACCTGATACGCAGCACCCGCGAGCAGATCATACTCATCCGAGCCTGCCAGCACGGCACGCTGCACCTCTACCAGAGGCTTTCCGGGATCGACATCATCGATCGCGTGAGAGACGATGTTGATATTCAGTCTGTCACCAACCGTCACGTTTCTGTTAAAGACCGCATCGTTGACCGGCTCGGAATTGAGCTCGGGCACGGCAACCTCATCCCACGTCCAGCCAATATACGCACGGCTGAGAATGGTCACGTCCTCGCCGTCAAACTTAAGGTCTGCAGGAATGTTGTCAAGCTGCGTAGGCTCGCCCGTTTCGGCGTTGACAGTAGAATCCACTTCACCGTCACCGCTGTCCGCACAAGCTACCAGCACAGAGATCATAGTGGCAAAAACAAGGAGTAATGCTAAAAACTTTTTCATAGCGTTTGCTCTCTTTCTTTGATGATAACAACAGTATAACATACTCTCCAAACATCTGTCAAGAAAAAAGTGCCAAAACCTCCATGTATGTTGTCCTTGGTGGAGAAATCGCCGTAGTAAAATAAATCCCACAAACCAATCAAACGGTTTGTGGGAACTTTATTTTTATAAGCAGAAGAAACAGATTATGCCAAGCCTTCTCCAGTGGGAGAAGGTGGCAGCCGGAGGCTGACGGATGAGGTGTCATCGCAAGGGGTAAGATCATAATATTCCAACCCAAGATACCAACATAGCACCTATTTGCTTGTCAGCTTCTTTTGGACTCCTCATCCACCGCTTCGCGGTCCCCCTTCTCCCACAGGAGAAGGCTCATAAAGATAACCCGTATCGGATAATCGAACAAGACGGATGAGGTGTCACCGCAGGGGTTTAAGATCGCAAAAATCCAACCCAAGATGTTTCAAAATATCTGCCGCAACAGCATTGAAATTATTCCGTATGCTATCATTGGAATATCGCAAAACAGAAATTCCCCAAGTTGCCAATAGGGCATCTCTTTGCTCGTCAGCTTCTTTATGTTCGGACAATAAATGTTGTCTGCCATCTATCTCAATTACGATCTTCTTTTCTGCTATGTAAAAGTCAACGATATAGTTTTCGATGTTATGTTGCCGTCTGACGTTCAAAGGAAGTCTTTTCAAAAAGTCATACCATAAATGCCTTTCTTCCGGTGTCATATTTTTTCGCAAACTCCTTGCATTTGACACGAGCTTTTTATTATAGGGTATCATTTTAACTCCTCATCCACCGCTTCGCGGTCCCCCTTCTCCCACAGGAGAAGGCTTTTAAAGATTTTGCTTTAGATCTTCCAAAAGCAACCATTCAACTTTCTCTCTCTTTAACTTTTTCTCTCGTTCTATGTAATATTTTAGCAAAAAAACCGCAGAAAATCAATCTGCGGTTTTTGCTTTTTATACTTCTCCGTTAAGAACAACAGCGAAAACGGTTTGGCACTTTTGGGGTGTCTTATTATTCTTCCGCCAGCTTTTCCAGTTTCTTATGCATCTTGGTCAGGTATCTGTCTATCGTGCCGCCAAGCTTTGCGCACTTGGAGGAAACGTTATTCTTCTTACCTGCAACGATCTCACGCATCTTGTGGTGAGGCGTGCCCATGGGAACAACGTACGTCACCGCGGGGTCGATTCTGACCTCGGCAAAGATCATATCCAGCATATCCCATGCCACGGGGTCGCTCATGTACTTACGCTTGAGTGCGATCTCGTAATACGCGGGCTTGACGGTTTTGTGCGATTCGGACGCCATGACCTCCATGGCAGCGCCGATCATTTCCAGCTTATCCGATGCCGCAGAGGCAGGAATGGCAAATACCGTGAACTGGTCGTGGATCATGGTGCCGTAACCGTCCTGTGCTGCGTCGTACTTGGGAACGGGCACGATGCCGTACTGCTGCTCCATGCTGCGCACGTCGGGCTGCTCAACTGCAACAAGACGCAGCGCGTTCATAGCGCACTCGCCCTTGGAGAACAGAATACGGATCTCGTCCTGCTCCTCATTTCTGGATTGAATGGGATAAAGAAGCGTGCCGCCGCTTTCATAATACAGGTACAGCACCTTATCCATGACGTTGGAGAAGCGCTCTATATCAAGCACGTACTCGTAATATCCGTCCGAGTTCTTTTGCACGATCGGCATATGGCAGGATGCCCAATACGCATCGGTATTGATACCCGTGCAGGACGCAAAGCCGAAGAAATCGCCCTCGTCCTTTTTGTTATTACCGTTGAGGTCCTGATAAAAGTCCTTGACAAGCCCTGCCTGATAATCCAGCGTCCACTCGTTTTTCTCGATCGCATCGTAAGGATAGGGCACGTGCTTGTTATCAAACACGTCCTTGTTGAACATGGTTACAAAGGCAAAGCGATAGGTGGACAGCGCAATAGTGCCGGTTGCGGTATGCTGTGCGCCCGCAAAGGACATTGCCTCGTTATACTCCTGCATCCAGTATTCCTGATCCAGATCCAGATACTGCAGCTGCGCAAGGTTATGGAAGGTTCCCTCCAATGCAGCGGGCGTAGTCACGTAAACGGCAGCAGCCACCAAGTCAAACTCGTCCGAGCCCGACTTGACCACGCGCTTGATGGTATCGATCGGCAAATTCTCGTTGGCATCCTCAATGGGAGAGGACACGATGTTAAGGTTCAGGCGGTCGGTCACCGCAATGTTTCTGTTGAACATAGCGTCGTTGACCGGCTCGGAATTGAGTTCGGGTACGGCAACCTCGTCCCACGTCCAGCCCATCAGGGCACGGTTGAGGATCACGATATCCTCGCCGTTAAATTTCAGATCGTCGGGGATGTTATCCAGGTGCGCAGGCTCGGTGGATTCGTTCTCGGTCGCCAAGGACTCTTCTTGTCCCGGGTCTGCCTCCACGCAAGCAACCAGCATGGAGATCATAGTGGCAAAAACAAGGAGTAACGCGAAAAACTTTTTCATAGCTGTCGCCTCTTTCTTAAATGGTAATATAAGTATATCATATAAACAAAGCGTTTGTCAAGCAAAAAAGCGGCGCAAAAGAAACACAATTCCCTTTCGGCCACCTTTTATTTTTTTAAAATATTCCACG
>JAZRDG010000023.1:0-22842 GCA_045660125.1 Eubacteriales bacterium
ATAAACAACACATCGTGTAAAACTGCCGTATTTGATCGTACTTTTTCGTATATGGATTCTGTTCTGCTTTCAAAAAGTCCCAAGAATTGCAATTCACTAAATTTGTTTGATGACACAAGGAATCAATGATCATGGCTTGTGCTGCTTTCGGAAAGTTGTGAACAGCGTTTTCGTTGAAAACATGGGATTGTGGCGTTGAGGTTTGAACTATCCGTTCTGCAAATAAATCATCCAAAGTGACATCAAGTGCATTTGCAATTCGAGGAAGAAGCATGATGTCAGGCATAGAGGTTTCTAACTCCCATTTTGATACTGCTTGATTGGTCACTCCGATCTTCTGCCCTAACTCTTCTTGTGTATATCCTTTGCTCTTTCTGAAATAAGCAATATTCTTTCCCATTGACATACAATCTTCCTCCTTTTCTTGGATGATTATATTATAGCATATTTGTGACAAAAGGTAAAGCAACTCGTCAGCGACTTTGCAAATAAATTGTTAACCAAAATCACTGTTTGGTTGGAAAGAGGATATGCGGAACGAGAATATCGTTTCACCTCTATATATAAATAGATTTTCTGCTTTCCCGACGCTTGCGTCTGGGGCAAGCATAGCGCGTGGATGTCCACCGCCATTTGGCGGTGCCCACCTCGCACCGTCCCTGCGCTCACGCTGGGACAAAATCGGGCAGAAGCCCGCACCCACTATCCGTTAAGGAACAGCGCACAAAAGCCTCCCTCCGGGAGGGAGGGGGACCACGAAGTGGTGGAAGGAGCCCGCGTGACATAGGATTTGGATAAACTATATTGCAACGCACTCTCCCTCAGTCAGCTTCGCTGACAGCTCCCTCCCGGAGGGAGCCTTTCGTAAGTGCCCACCGCCAAAAACACCACCAAAGAAATTTCCTTGGTGGTGTTCGTATTTTCTCCGATAAGAATGCATAGACGAAGGGTGCCGTTTTTATTTATGCGGCCCGCGCCGATGCGAGGGTTTATTCTTCCTCGTCGCCGTAAAATTCCTTGTTCAGCTTGGTCTTGTAGATCAGCTTTACGATCAGCTTGATCATGGTAAACGCGGCAGAGCCAATCACCCAAGTCAGCCAGGAGATGTGCCAATCGCCCGAGAGAAAGCTCCAGAGAAAATACGTAGCGGTCACGATCAGCCAATAAACCTCGGAGAACATGCCCCATGCCGAAAGCGTCTTTTTCCTTGCCTGTTCTTTTTTTGCGCTGAGCCTGCGGTCGCCCTTGAGCAGGTTCTCGTAAGAGTCGTTTCTGATCGCGCCTGCCACAAAGCAGAACACGCCCACCGCACAAACGGCAAGCAGCACGCATACCATGGCGGCGCTGAGCAAGTCGTTATTTTGCGCACTCGTCAGAATCAGGGGCAGGGGAGACAGAATGCAAAGCACCACGCCTGCCACGACCAGGCGCGCATATTGGGGCGCATATGCCGCGTGCTTTTCGCGCACCATGCCGTCCACACCGTAGGAAAGCTCAAAGCCCGTTTTTTCTTCAATAAATTCCCAAGGCTTGCCTGCAAGACCGGTGACGATAAAGATGCCAACTGCCACTGCCACCATACCAAGCAAAACGCCCACGCCCACCGTTGACGCCACCACCTCGCCTATCATGCCCGCATCGGCAAAGCCGCCAAGCAAAACAAGGCAAATGGGGCAGAGAATGCAGAGCAGCACGCCAAAGGCAATTTTGATGCCCGCGCTGCGCTTATATGCAAGGTATGCGTTTGCCTCTTCCATGCTGACGCTGCGCAAGGGGCTATCCTCTGTAGTCGAGTTGGTGTATTCTTCGGTTTCCAGTTCGTCCTTGAGCAAAAAATCGGTGGTCACGCCAAAAATCTCACTAAGGCGCAAAATCTTGTCAAGGTCGGGCACAGACTGTGCGCCCTCCCATTTGGAAATGGCTTGGCGCGAAACGCCCACCTTTTCGGCAAGCTCCTCTTGCGACCAACCGTTCTTTTTTCTAAGTGTAATGATCTTATCTGCTAAAATCATAATGTACCTCCCGTGAAGTTTGTGCCTTGATTATAGCATATTTGCCCGTTGCAATCCACCATTTCTGCCTTGCAATTTGTCAACTCGGGGTTGCAACTGCGAAAAAAATGTGATATTTTACAAAAAAGAGGGTTGAATCCATTGGGTTCAACCCTCTGCTGTGTTATGAGCTTGCTGCGCAAGCGTGATGCTTGGCTGCGCCAAGTGATGAATGGCTGCGCCACGTGATGATATGATTGCCCTTGTAACTATAACTGCGCGAAGCGCATCATCACTACGCAAAGCGTATCATCACTCATAACTTGCCCAAAGGGCAATCATAACTGCGCGCTTGCGCGCCGCGCCTCTGCTTGCTCCTTGGCATACAGGTGCATTGCCTCGGTGGCAAACGCCAGCTTGACGATCACGTCGCGCTTGGTCGTGTAGCACCAATAGCTGTCGTCGGGCACCGAAAGATCCACGCAGTCGCCCTTGGCGGTGCGGCTCTTTTTGTAGTCAAATTCCACGTGCATGCTGTCAAGGTTGAGCGCCTTCCACTCCACGCGCAAGGGCTCACCGTAAACGCTTTCGCATTCAAGCACCGTGCTCTCGGGCGTCTGGGTCAGCTTACCCTTGCCCTGCGGATAAAACTTGCGTGCGTTGGGCAGCGTTTCCACAATCACGTCATCTTCAAAATAGTAAGTGCCGTTTCTGACCTCCTCGCGTACGCAAGCACGCTCCCACTTGGTCCAATCCGGAATGTGCGTATATTCGGTCTCACCGTCCAAAGCCTTAAGCTCGCCAAGCTCGGTCATTTCCCATTTCTTGCCGCATTCCTCGCACCACAAATGAATGCCCTCGGAGTGCATCTTGCCCTCGGTGCCGCAATGCGCGCACTTATAAAGCAGGGAGTGCAGACCGTGTGCACGCTGCGGATGATCCAGCACGATGTTGTTTGCCTTTTGCCATGCAAAGTCGTCGTATTGGAAGTTCTCGACAATGCGCGCGTAAATATCCTCGGCGGACATGGTCTTGGTCTCCTCGGCGCTCACGATGGGGTACATCTCTGCCTCAATCGGACCCTTTTTGTTGATCCAGTTCCAGTGCGGGCAGGATACGAAGTTACCGTGAATGCGAATGACCACCACGGGCACGCGCAAAAACTTGACCAGGCTGCCAAGCGAGGGGGTCAGGTAGGAGGTGCAGCCGTCCAAGGTGTATCTTGCCTCGGGGAACAGCACGAACACCGTGCCCAGCTTATCCACGCAGTATTTCATGTTTTTGATCAGCTGGAAGTCCTGCACGTATTTGCGCTTACCCAGCACGCCAAGATGGCGCATCAGCGGCTCTGTAAAGTCGCGGAAGCCCTCCAAGGTCATGACGTTGTTGACAGGCGCGCCGTTGGTGGCGTGCAGCATGACGTTCAGGTCCACCATGGAAGCGTGGTTGATCAGGCACAGGTAGGGCTTGCCGTCAAGCTCCTCCATGCCGCGTCGGTCCAGCTTGTAGGGTCTGTTACGCAGGTCGGGCAGGCTGATGATATGCTTGGCTACGCCCATCAGAAAGCCCGGCTTGTTCGGCTTCTTTTTAAAGTCAAAGCGCGGTGGTTGCTTGTTCTTACTCATGCAGTTATCCCTCTCTTGTTACAATTCGGTCACAATCTATCTGCATTATATCGGATTTTTGGTCATTTGTCAACTACAAATTACAATCAAGGGTCGAAAAAAACGTATTTTGCTCTTGACTTGGGCAAGAAACTGTGCTACACTATTGGGGTATAGTGACAAAAGTCAAATTATTGTATCACGGAGAACAGATATGCCCAGAACCAAAGACCAGAACAGCCTTGCAAGAGAGCGCATTGTAGCAGCCCTGACCGATCTGATGAGCGAGCAGGACTATGCAGATATCACCATTACCGAAATCACGCAAAAGGCGCAGGTTTCGCGCATGACCTATTATCGCAATTATTCCTCCAAGGAGGACATTTTGCGCAAGTTCATGAGTGACGTGGGCGAGCGTTTTCACAAAAAGATCGTGGAGCAGGATCTGTACCGTGACCCCTATTTGTACTATCTGACCCTGTTTGAAATGCTGGGGCAGTACGAGGCGCTGGTCAACGCGGCACTGACCGCGGGACTTGACGGCTTGATCCTTGAATGCATCGCGCGCAATATGGATCAGACCTTTTTGGGCACGGCAGCCCACCCCGACACCGAGAAGTACCTGCTGCGTTTTTACGCGGGCGCGTTCTTCCACGTGTTTATTGAATGGATCCGCAGCGGCAGAGCACAGTCCTGCGAGTACATGGCGCACCTTTGCGCCGACGCCGCCACGGGCAGATTGAGCTTCCCGAGCTATCAGTAAATCAAAAAGGTTCTCGCACGATACTGTGCAAAATTAGCGGTAAAATTGAATTTAGCCACCACGAAAACCGTGGTGGCGTTTGATATGCAGAAAACAAAGAAATATCAATGGTAAAATTCCTCTAAATGGATGGACTTTTTAATCATATTCATTGCAAATTGAGAAGCTGAATTTTTCATTAATTCCAAAACCATAGTTGTTTCGTTCTGGGCGTTTTCTTCGCAATAAAACTCAATAGGCACATTGTTTTTGTTTAATAGGTCGCAAATTGATTTATTTGTAAAACGCGTTAAACCTCTATGATGACACTCATCAAGGTAAAAAGAAAAATTAATACCAAAGGATATGGGTTGGCACAGGTAAACGCCGGCTCTTCCGTTGTAGCCTCCTTGCGCCTTAATTATTCCGATATCGTGATTCCCCTTGGGGACTTTGCGTAAAAGCAACCAAATTGCCGTAAGAGCGGTGGCATTTAGGACATCCTCGATATTTTTCGGTACAACCGATAGCTTTTCGGTTATTGCGAGAAGGCGTCCTTCATATACAGCATCAAGGACGACAAAGCCATAATATCCGTCATTATCCTCATAATATGACACAGTACCCTTCGGCAATCGCTTTAGCATATTGCAAGCTGATATTTTGCGCTTTCTGGTAACTTTGGATGGTGTTTGCAGTAACGCCTGAAACCTTAAAAGCTTTTCGCTTCGTTCATTTATGTCTTGTTCGGAAAAGCCAAGCGATCGATAGTATTTTATATTTTCTCGGTTGTCAATTATTTGATTTACTCTCAAAAAAACGTGCTCCGATCGGAACCCTAAATCCCATTCTGCTTTTGCAATCGCAAAAAGTGCATTATGTAGAATATTTTCAAAACAATACCGATTGAGTATTTCTTGCGTTATTGCAGTTGGATCAAGTCCGATGTCATATAGATCCATATATTCGTTATATATTTCGCAAAATTCATCAGATTGGTTTAAGTCCATTCCCCAAAATGCCATAATATCCTCCAATTTTCAGATACTTCAATTGAGCTTTCAACTCATTATATCATAAATCTGTCAAAAAGTAAATAGATAGGTTTAGAAGCATTCACATAGTTTTCCAACGCTTGCGTCTGGGGCAAGCATAGCGCGTGGCAATCCACCGCGCACGATCGGGCAGAAGCCCGAACCCACTATCCGCAGAGAAATGACACGTCGTAGGGCGGGGGCTTGCTCCCGCCGAAAGAATATTCTTAACAAATCAAAAACGGACGACCAATGGTCGCCCCTACAAAATGAATAATCGTTTTATGAAAACGAAGCGGCGGGAGCAAGCCCCCGCCCTACGCTATGAAATTGTTTTCTCCGCTAAGAATGCAGAGTCGAGGGCGAGAACCTTTTTTGTGTAATGCGCCCTTGGCGCAAGGTGCGTTATGCCGCTGCGGGCAAGATGATAGCGCCGTTGCGATCCAGCAGTCCGGCACCGTTTGCGTCCAGAATGCCCATCAGGGTTTGCACGTCGGTCTGCTGCGTCAAATCAAAGCTGCGCAGCACCTCGCCGTTGCAAAGCAGCTGCAAAACGTGCGTTTCGGGATCGTATTGCAGATCGTAGTGCATGGTGGCGCCGTCCTTGCCGTCGTGCCCGGGCTCGCCCTGCAAGCCGCGCTCTCCCTGCTCGCCTCGCTCGCCCTTGTCACCCTTATCGCCCTTTTCACCCTTTTCGCCGCGCGCGCCTTGCGCGCCGGGTGTGCCGTTTTGTCCGTCCGCTCCGCGCAGGGAAGCCAACCATTCCGCCTCGCTGCCCGAAAAGCCGTGCTTCAAGGCAAGGGAATACGCGCTTAAAAGCATGCCCTTGCCCTCTGCCCGTTCCTCGGCTATGCCGTGGGTGCGCGCAAACCATTTGCGGTATTCACCGTATTCCGAAATGTAAAGCTTGCGGTAGCGCTCGTAACCCGCGCTGTTTTGCAGCCGCGCGTGTCCTCTTGCCAGCAGCCAATAGCTGTATACGCGCTGGTAGTGCCCCTGCACGATGGGCTGCGCGTCAAGGTTTTGCTCGGTGTATTGCACCGCGTCTGTACGCGTCAGCCCAAGCAGCTGCATCTGCACCATCAGCTCAATATCGTTAAACCAGGCAAGCAGCACCGCGCTCTCGATGCGCCCCGAGAGCAAATTGCTTGCCTGTGCCAGTATTTCTCTTACAGTCAAAAATCCAACCTCCTTTTTTGTGTGGCTTTATTATAGCAGAAAACGCGCATTTTTGCGTCCCTGCCTCCGACAAGGTCGGAATATCACTTTTGCGCATGATAAGTTTGCGCAAAATCCCATTCTCCTATTGCAATTTGGAAAAATGCGTGATATAATAAAGGATAATAAACTTTTCAAGCAAGAAAGGCAACACGCATGCAGTACCGTTTTTCCGATTCCATATCGGGCATGAAGCCCAGCGCGATCCGTGAGATCCTCAAGGCTCCCGCGGACAGCGAGACTATCTCGTTCGCAGCAGGCAACCCCTCGCCCGAATCCTTTCCCGTTGACGAGCTGGCAAAGCTTTCGGCAGATATCTTTGCGCACAGCTCAACCACCGCTTTGCAATACGGCGCAACCGACGGCTATCCCCCCTTGCGCGCAGCCATTGCCAAGTGGCAAAAGGAGCGATGGCAGATCGGCAAAACTACCGAGGAGGGCTATGACTTTAACGACACCACGCTGATCGTCAGCGGTGGCACGCAGGGCATTGAGCTTTGCTGCCGCGTGCTGTGCAACCCCGGTGAGGCGGTCATTTGCGAGGATCCCTCGTTTATCGGCGCACTCAACGCCTTCCGCGCAGCAGGCATGCGCACGCTGGGCGTTCCCATGAACGAGTGCGGCATTGACGTGGACGCGCTGGAGCAGACCATCAAGGCAAACCCCGATGCGCATCTTTTGTACGTCATTCCCACCTTCCAGAACCCCATGGGACTTTCCTGGACACTTGAAACGCGCAAGGCAGTGTACGCACTGGCTAAGAAATACGGCTTGATCATTCTGGAGGATAACCCCTACGGTGAGACCAGATTTGCAGGCGAGGAGCTGCCCACGCTCAAGAGCATGGACGAGGACGGCATTGTGGTGTATTGCTCCACACTCTCCAAGGTGCTCTCGGCAGGCATGCGCGTCGGCTTTGTGGTAGCCCCCGAGCAGATCGCATCCAAAATGGTCATTGTCAAGCAGACCGAGGACGTGCACACCAATCTGTTCTTCCAGATGCTTTGCCACAAATACATCACCGAATGCGACCTGTACGCGCACATTGCAAAGATCAAGGAGATCTATCGCCGCAAGTGCACGCTGATGCTGGAATGCCTGGCGCGCGAATTGCCCGCGTGCATTTCCTACACTAAGCCCGAGGGCGGACTTTTCATCTGGTGCACGCTGCCCGACGGCGTGGACGGCATGGAATTTGTGCGCGCCTGCAAGGCAAAGAAGCTGCTGGTCGTGCCCGGTGCAACCTTTAACTGCGATCAGGACGCCCCCTCGCAGGGCTTCCGCCTCAATTTCTCCACCCCCTCGGACGAGCAGATCGTTGAGGGCTGCCAACGTCTTGGCGCGGTGGCAAAAGAATTTCTTAAGTAACCCTCTATTCCGCCCGAGATCCTTCGCTGCGAATCCCCCTTTTTGTCATTCTCGAGCGCAGCGAAGAATCTAAAAAGGGGGATTCTCCACTCGAGGATGACACGGGCGGGGGATATCACTCATCAAATACATATCGAAAGGATATATACATCATGTTTCAGAATCAAAAGGTTTCCTTCTCCGGCGTACAGCCCAGCGGTAACTTGACCATTGGCAACTACCTGGGTGCGCTGCGTAACTTCTCCAACTATTCCGATGAATATAAGTGCCTGTACTGCGTCGTGGACCAGCACGCCATCACCGTGCGTCAGGTTCCCGCAGATCTGCGCCGCCGCACCTACGAGACGCTGGCGCTTTACATGGCTTGCGGACTTGATCCCGAAAAGAACACCCTGTACGTGCAGTCGCACGTGCACGAGCACACCGAGCTGGCTTGGCTTCTCAACTGCTTTACCATGTACGGCGAGCTGTCGCGCATGACCCAGTTCAAGGACAAGAGCTCCAAGCACGCGGACAACATCAACGCAGGTCTGTTTACCTATCCCGTACTCATGGCAGCAGACATTCTGCTTTACCAGACCGACGTCGTGCCCGTAGGCATTGACCAGAAGCAGCACGTGGGGCTGTGCCGCGATATCGCGACCCCTTTCAACTCTGTATTCCCCGACACCTTCACCATTCCCGAGCCTGTTATTTCCAAGTCGGGCATGAAGATCATGTCGCTCTCTGAACCCACCAAGAAGATGAGCAAGTCGGACGAGAACCCCAACGCGGTGGTGTACATTCTGGACGATAAGGATACCATCATCCGCAAGTTCAAGAGAGCGGTGACCGACTCGGATACCGAGATCAGATGCGCACCCGGCAAGGACGGCATCAATAACCTGATGTCTATCTACTCCTGCTTTACCGGCAAGACTATGGAGGAGATCGAGGCAGAGTTTGCAGGCAAGGGATACGGCGACTTTAAGCTGGCTGTCGGCGAGGTTTGCGCTGACGCGCTTGCACCCGTGCAGCAGAGATTTGCACAGCTCATGGCAGACAAGGGCGCACTTGAGGCGCAGATGAAGAAGGGCGCAGAGGAGGCATCCTATATCGCCCGCCGCACCGTTTCCAAGGTCGAAAAGAAGCTGGGCTTTGTACAGCTGAGATAATTGAGATAATAAAAAAGGGCTGCTCCATCACTTGGAGCAGTCCTTTTTTATGGATGCTTGTTCGTTAACCCACCAGATCCTCCATCTCCTCAATACGGGGAGCGGCGGAGGTGGCGGTGATGTTGTTAAGGAAAATGACTGCGTCTGCACCCTTTTCGGTCACGAACTGCGTCAAGTCTCCGTCAAAATAGCGGTAGTCAATGATATACACGTACTGATAATGGTCAACAAGGAAGGGGGCAAAGCAGTTGCCGAACGATTCCTTGACCAGCACCACGGCAGAGCCGTCGGTGATGCTCGGGTTTTCAATGCTGCAATAGTAGCTTTGTTGCGTGCCAAGCGGATTGTCGCTGGTCAAAAAGCAATTGTACTTGGAGGCGGCAGCCGGATAAAACTTGTCGGTGTCCTTGCGCACCACGCCGCCCGTGAACTTTTGTCTCTCACCGTCCGCGGTGTGCACGTAAAGGTTGTTGCTGCCCATGGGCACAAAGGCTTCCACCACGTCGGGGTTCTTTTGCAGGGCAGGGGCTTTGGTGTGCGAGTAGAGCGTGCCAAGGAAGCCGCCGAATTCCAGCTTTTCGTAAGAGGAGAGCGGATGCGCGCTCAAGCCTGCGCTTTGGCAGTAGGCGGTGTAGGCGTAGTATGCGCCGCGTGCCGTCCAGTGGTGGTCGGTGCGGAAGTAAAGGTATTCGTCCTTGTGCGCGGCAAGTGCGCCGTATGCGTCTACCTTGACGGCGTTGGGGTTGGTGATCGCGCCGTACATGCTGTCAATGGCAGCCTTGGGATCGGACGCGTCGGTCTTTTGCAGCACCTTGTCGTTGAATGCGTAAGCAAGCGGTACGACGACGGTGTAAACCTTTGCCTTGCCGTCCAGCTTTGCAGCCGCCTGATTGATCAGCGCCGCGTAGCGCTGCGAGTTTGCCATGTTTTGATAGTACATCTCGTAAGCCGTGTCGCCCGTGATGTAATAGCCCGCAATGGTCTCCACCTTGACGTCCTCGCCGCCCGGGGTCGTCTGCTGACCGCCCTGTACGGCAGCGCCGCTTTGGAATTGCTCGGTGGCAAAGCCCTTAAGCGAGCTAATGGTGTCGTTGAGTGAGATCAGCCCCTCGCGGAAGGGGAAGGTGTCGGCAAACCAGGTGCTGATCTGCTCGGTGTACTTGCCCGAGGCAAAGTCGGTAAAGGTAAAGGTGGGGAATTTGGTCAGGTCGCGCTTTTCGGACTCGGAGTAAGAGGGTCGCAGAAAGAATGCCAGCCCCAGCACAAAGCCCAGCACCATCACGCCGCAAAACAGCGCGATCATGATTTTATTAAAAAGATTTTTATTTTGCATAGGCGATCCTTTCGTGCATCAGAAGCGGAAATAGAGGAAGGGGTTGTAGCTGTCGCCGATCAGCGCAAGCGCCGAGAGAATGACCAAGATCGCAGGTGCAACGGCAGCCACGGCGTTTGCCACGTAATAAACGGGCGGCAGCTTGGAGTCGCGCAGCCTTGCAAGCGCGGGCACGAGGGGGAAGCAGGCAATGATCGAGATGACAAGGAAGAAGCAGTTGCCGGTCAGGGTAGTCTGCGCGCTCAGATCAAAGAACACGTTGCCGTTGGCGCACACAATGCCCTTGACCGTGTCCCACAAGAGCGAGAGATCGTCAAAGCGGAACAGCATCCAGCCGAAATAGACGGCAGGCAGCACGCAAATGCGCGTGATGATCTTGGACGCAACGGGCGTTGCCTTGCCCACGCGCAACACGTATTTTTCAAGCGTCAGCAAGAGGAAATAGTAAAGTCCCCACAAAACGAAATTCCAGGAAGCACCGTGCCAAAAGCCGGTCAAACCCCAAACGATCAGCATATTGAGAATGTGACGGGGCACACGCACGCGGTTGCCGCCCAAGGGGATATAGACGTAATCGCGGAAGAACGTGGAGAGCGAGATGTGCCAGCGGCGCCAGAAATCGGTAACCGAGGAGGCAGCGTAGGGGTAGTTGAAGTTTTCCTTGTAGTGAAATCCCACCATCAGTCCCATACCGATCGCCATGTCGGAGTAGGCGGAGAAGTCAAGGTAGATCTGCAGCATGTAGCAAAGACCGCCCAAAAGCAGCGAAACAGAGGAGAGTGCCGAGAGATCGGTGGTGGCAGCCGAGGGCAGCAGCGAGTCTGCAATCAGGGCGCAGCCGTTGGCAAGCAGCGCTTTTTTGGCAAGACCCACGGCAAAGCGGGAAACGCCCTGCGAGGCCTCGGTCAGCGATACCGTGCGCTGCTCGATCTCGCGCGCCACGTCGGCGTAACGCACGATCGGTCCTGCGATGCATTGGTGGAAGAGCGACGCGTACAAAAGCAGGTTGGAAAAACGCTTCTGTGCCTCCACCTCGCCGCGATAAACGTCAATGACGTAGGAGATCAGCTGGAAGGTATAGAACGAAATGCCGATGGGCAAGGTAATGGCGGGAATGATCTCGGGCAAGCCGATCAGCAGCTGCATGTTGCCAAGGAAAAAGCCCGTGTACTTGAACAGGATCAAAAGGGCAAGGCAAAAGCCCACGCACGTCCATGTTGCAGCCAGCGCGCGGCGCGTTTTTGCGCCCAGAGTGTCAATGATGATCGCGCTGATATAGCACACGAACACCTCAAGGCACAAAAGCAGCACAAAGGCAGGCCCACCCCAAGCATAAAAGATCAGGGAGGACACCAAAAGGACGGTGTTACGTGCGCGAATACCCTTGAAGGCGGCATACAGTGCGTAGCTGATGACAAGGAAGGCGAATATAAAGAAAAGTGATGAGAAAACCATGCGTGCCCCTTTATGTAAAGAAATAGAGAATACTCCATAATAAGTATAACATAAATCTACCGAACGCGCAAGGGGGAAGGGGAAAAATGCGAGAGTAAAATGCAAAGTGCGCGCCCTGTTTTTCCCGTTTGGCATTTTCTTGTAAGCCCTTGACGAAATACCCCTTTGGTGGTATAATATCCCTATATTAAGAGTAAATCGGTGAGCGTTAAGTGCTTGCGGGACGGGGAGTTGTCCGCAGGACGAAGCGACAGAATATGCTGCCGCGCGGTTCACCCTTTGCATCCCGCTTTATATGGCATGAATACGGCGCATTACGCCTCTTTTTCTTGCGATATGGGTGAGGAAAGGAGGAATTTTTTATGAAAACAAAAACAAAAGTAAAGGCGAAATCTCCCGAGCTTCTTCCCGCAGGCACAGGGTACGGTAAACAGTATTGGATCGACGCTGCCGCACAGATCAAGGACATCAAAATTTTGGTGTTCGCCGCTTTGTTTATTGCGCTGCGCGTGATGGTCAAGCATCAGTTTTTCAATATCCAGGTGCTGCCGGGCTTGAAGTTCACGCTGGATTGCTACGTCAATGCCGTGGGCGCCATGGTTTGCGGCCCCGTGGTCAGCTTTTTATCGGGTTCGGTGAGTGATACGCTGGGATGCATTCTGTTCCCCATGGCGGGGCAGGCGTATTTTCCGCTCTTTATGTTGGTGGAAATGACGTCCTCCTTGATCTTTGGTATGTTCCTTTGGAGAAGAAAGATCACGGTCAGCCGCGTATTGCTGTCCAAGTTCACGGTCAACGTGGTGTGTAATTTGTTGATTAACCCTGTGATACTCAAGCTGCAATATTATCTGACGGGTGATCAGAGCGGTAAGGTGTCTGCTTTTATCAGCGGCATACGTATCGGCAAAAATTTGATGCTGTTTCCCTTTGAGGCAGCATTTATCGTGCTGTTTATTTCCGCCCTCTTCCCGCTGTTGCGCAGAGTGGGAGTGGTACCCAAGGATCAGGCAAAGCCCGAAATGAAGGTCAAGCATTGGCTGCTGGTCGGCATCATCACGCTGGCGTCGTTTGCGCTGGTGCTGTTCTATTGGCTGTATTTGAAAGAATTTATTGCAGAGCACGAATTTAAGTGGTTCTGATATTGATTGTAAGGAGGTATGAAGTATGACGATACTGAGTGTGGACGATCTCGGTCTGTCCTTTGGTACCGACGTCATATTGGAGCATATCTCCTTTTCTCTTGAAGAAAACGATAAGCTCGGCATCATTGGCGTCAACGGCTCGGGCAAGTCGTCCTTGTTCCGCATGATCACGGGCACGTACGAGCCGACCGAGGGCAGAGTGTATATTTCCAAGGATAAGACGCTTGGCATCTTAACGCAGGACGGCGCGTTTGAGCGCGATGCGGGCGACGGCACGGCGCTTTCCTTAATGTATCACGCATTTCCGCAGCTTTTGGCGGCAGAGGCTCGCCTTGCCGAGCTGGAGAGTGCCTTGCAGGACACCTCGCGTGCCGATTATGATATCCTGACAGGGGAGTACACCCGTCTGCACGAGCGCTTTATGCGCGATGGCGGCATGGAATTCCGCGGCAGATGTGCGTCTATTCTCGGCAAGCTGGGCTTTGACCGAGAGGACGGGGAAAGACAGATCGACACCTTCAGCGGCGGTCAGCGCACGCGTCTGGCTCTTGCCGTGGTGCTTGCCACCGAGCCGGATATTTTGCTTTTGGACGAGCCGACCAACCACCTTGATATGGAAACGCTTGCGTGGCTGGAAAGCTTTTTGATCTCTTATAAAAAGTGCGTCATGGTCATCTCGCACGACCGTTATTTCCTTGACCGCGTGACCGGCAAGACCTTGGTGGTGGAGAATTGCCACGCCAAGCTGTATCGCGGCAACTATTCGCAGACCATGCAGCAGCGCGAGCAGGACAGAGCCTTGCAGCAAAAGAAGTACGATCTGCAGCAGCGCGAATTTGCGCGTCAGGAGGCGTTCCTTGAGCAGCAACGTCGCTGGAATCAGGCGCACAATTACGTGACCATCCGTGCGCGTGAGAAACTGCTTGCAAAGATCGAGCGCGTGGCAAAGCCCGAAAGCGCGCCCAAGCCGATCAAAATGCGCTTTAACGCGTCCTTGCCCAGCGGCAACGACGTGCTGACCGTCAAGGGTCTTGGCATGCGCTTTGGCAACAAGGAGCTGTTTTCGGACGTGGCGTTTGCGCTCAAAAAGAATGACCGCATGATGGTCATCGGCCCCAACGGCTGTGGCAAATCCACGCTGATCAAGCTGATTTTGGATAAGCTGACGCCCACCGCGGGCAAGATTGAGGCTGGGTATAACGTCAAGGTAGGGTACTACGATCAGGAGAACCAGAATCTTGACCCCGAAAACGCAGTCATTGACGAGCTGTGGGATGCCTATCCGCAAAAGACGGAGACCGAGATCCGCAGCGCGCTTGCCCTGTTCCGCTTTGTGGGCGAGGACGTGTTCAAGCCCGTGGCGGTGCTGTCGGGCGGCGAGCGCGCAAGACTGACGCTTGCCAAGCTGATTTTGTCCGAAATGAACCTGTTGATCCTCGACGAGCCTACCAACCACTTGGATATCGATTCGCGCGAGGCGTTGGAAAACGCCCTGCACGGCTTTGACGGCACGATTTTGGTGGTGTCGCACGACCGTTATTTGGTCGAAAAGCTTGCCACGCGCGTGCTGTGCCTGCGTCCGGGTGCACCCTTTGCGGGCGACGTGCTGGATTTTGGCGTAGATCATCCCGGACAAGGATATAGCGAGTACGAGCGATACGTACAGGCGCGCCGCGCTGAAATGACGCTGCCCGAGCAGGGTGAGGAAAAGGTTGAGGCAAGCAGCGCAAAGATGCAGTATCTCAAAAACAAGCAGGACGTGGCAGCCGAACGCAAAAAGGCGCGCCGCATTGAAAAGCTGCATGCCGAGTGCGCAGCGCTGGAGGCGGAGCTTGAGCAGATTGAGCAAGCGTTGTTTGGCGATGCCGCTACCGATTACGAGCGCGTTGCCGCGCTGGATGCGCGCAAGAGCGAGATCGAGGAGCAGCTGATGCTTGACTACGAGGAGTTAGAGGAATTAGAGGCTTGATATGGAAGTATATCTTGGCATTGATATAGGCGGCACAAAGTGTGCGCTGGTGCTTGGTGACGGGCAGGGCGAGGTGCTGGAAAAAATCCGATTTGAGACTACGGACCGAGACAGCACGCTTGCACGCATGATGCAAAGCGCTGCCGAGCTGATCGATATGGCTTTGGCGCAAGGGAATACCGTTGCTGCCATCGGCGTCAGCTGCGGCGGACCGCTTGATTCGCGCGCAGGGCTGATCCAGTCGCCGCCCAATTTGCCGGGGTGGGATAACGTGCCCATTGTACGCATGCTCAAAGAGCGCTTTGGCTTGCCCTGTGCGCTTTGCAACGATGCAAACGCGTGCGCGCTTGCCGAATACCGCTTTGGTGCGGGTATGGGGTGCCGCAGTATGGTGTTTTTGACCTTTGGCACCGGTATGGGTGCAGGACTTGTGCTGGACGGCAAGCTGTACGTGGGAGCAAATGACAACGCAGGCGAGGTAGGTCACGTGCGACTTGCCCCCGACGGACCTGTCGGATATTATAAAAGGGGCTCGTTTGAGGGCTTTTGCAGCGGTGGGGGGCTTGCGCAGTTGGGCGCGGCATATGCCAAGGACGCGCTGGAGCGCGGCATTTCCTGCAGCTTTTGCAAGAGCGAGGACGAGCTTGGCAGCATCACCGCAAAGGCACTTGCAGAAGCGGCAGACGCGGGCGACGAGGTCGCGCTGTGCGTCTGGGAGAGGTGCGGCGAGATGCTTGGACGCGGACTTGCCGTGCTTGTGGACGTGCTCAACCCCGAGCGGATCGTGATCGGCAGCATTTACGCGCGTAGCGGGCATCTTTTGCGTAAGGCTATGGAGCGCACGCTAGCGGAGGAATCCTTGCCCGGCTCGCTGGCGGTATGCGAGATCGTGCCTGCCGCACTGACCGAGTCGGTGGGAGATAAGGCTGCGCTTTGCGTGGCAATGATGGCGGAGTAAGGAGAGGTTAGGCATATATGAAGATCGATCTGTTTGCGCATTATCCCGCGCTTGTGCCGCAGCAAAAGGCGCTGGAGCAGGCAAGGGAGCTGCTGATTGATACGTATGAGCGCGGCGGCAAGGTGCTGCTGTGCGGAAACGGCGGCTCGGCTGCCGATTGCGATCATATTGCGGGCGAGCTGCTCAAGGGATTTTTGTCCTGCCGTCCCATCACTGGCGAGCTGCAGGACGCTTTGGGGGATACGCTTGCAGGTAAGCTGCAAAGGGGATTGCCCACCATCTCGTTGCCCTCGCAGGGAGCGGTGATTTCCGCGTTTTGTAATGACGTGGATGCCGAAACGGTGTACGCACAGCTGACGCTGGCACTTGCAAAGCCGGGGGATGCGCTTTGGTGCATTTCCACCTCGGGGAACTCGGCAAACGTAGTGCAGGCAGCGCGTGCTGCAAAGGCACTGGGCGTGCGCGTGGTTGCCATGGTCGGACAAGAGGAGTGCGCACTCGACGCGCTTGCAGACGTCGTGTTGCACGCACCCGTCACCGAGACCTATCGCGTGCAGGAATATCACCTGCCTATGTACCATTGGCTGTGTGCCGAGGTAGAGGAGTATTTCTTTGGCTAAAGTATTTCAGGCTCGTTGCACAACAAAACACCATGACATTTGTGCAATGTGTACAATTCTTGCATGACATGATTGGTAACTTCGTCGGGTCTGACTCTTGACTATTTTGAAAAAAAGCGTATAATGATGGTGTACTCGAAAGGGTACACCATTTATTTCCTGATAAGGAGGAACAAAATATGAAAACGTTTGCAATTCATCTTCGCGAGATCAATGACGTGTATAAGCTGGTGAACACGCTGGTTGCTTATGACGGCGCAGTCGATCTTGGCTCGGGCAGATACGTAGTTGACGGCAGATCTATCCTTGGCATTTTCAGCCTGGACCTGCGCGCACCCGTAAACGTTCACGTTCACAAGGAAGAGGACGTTGAGCTGCTCAAGAATATGCTTAGCGACTTTGTCGTTGCCTAAGCATCCCCACAAAAGACAAATAGTAAGGGCTTGCCATCGGCAAGCCCGTTTTTTTCATATTGGCATGAAATTCCCTCGCTCTCCCAAATTTTCTTGATAAGGGGAGAGCTCATAAAGGCAACCCAAAGCGGATAACCGCACAAGACGGACGCGCGCTATAAAGCCCCCCTCTTTGAGGGGGGGGCGGACCGCAGCCGCGCGTGAAACGTAGTTGAAGCGCGGCGGTAAGCGGTGGGGGGAGTCGGGTACGCGCTCGGATGTAGACCGCATTTACTCAAACTACTTATTGGTTAGTTTGAGTTCCTAATGTCTATACCCGAACGGGCAACCGACTCCCACCACCACTTCGTGGTCCCCCTCCCTCAGTGAGGGAGGCTTTTTGGCGCGCGTCCGTCATAAGGGGTTATCCGTTATGGGCAACTTAAAAAACCTCCCCCGCGGGGAGGCTTTTCGTCCGTTCTGCCAAGCAATCCTGTTGGGGGCGCGAAGATAAACAATTTTTGAGCGCGATATTCACGCGTACGAACCCAATGAAAAGGAGCTGACTCAAATCAACTTAAGCCAGCTCCGTTTTCTATATTCAGATTCCGAAATGCTTGTGCATGACCTTGGCGATCGCCTCTGCACCTTGTTCGATGGTGCCGGACGCGTCAATGATCTCGATCTTCTCGCCGCGTGCGGAAAGCTTTTCAAACACGTCAAGGTAGCGCGCGCGGAACTTTGCCAGCGTGTCTGCCTTTTCGTAGATCTCGGTCGAGGTGCGTCCCTTGGTGATGCGCTTCATGCTCTCCTCGGGGGAAAGGTCAAGGAAAATGCAAAGGTCGGGGTGGCGGATCTCGGGGCAGTTGCAATTGGCTGCCATGACCCAATCAAAGTCGGTCAGAGAGCCTTGGTAAGCAAGCGAAGAGTAGTAGTAACGGTCGCAGATTACCGCCTTGCCCGCCGCCAGCATGGTCTCAATGCCCTCGGTGGGGTCAACGTTGTGGTCAATTCTGTCCTGCACGAACATGGCTGCCACCTGCGTGGGCGTCTTGGGTACTGCACCCGAGAGCACGCGGCGGATCGCCTTGCCCGTCTCCATGCCGGTGGGCTCTGCCGTCACGTAAGGGTCAAAGCCCTTGGCGCGCAGCGCGTCTGCCAGAATCTCGATTTGCGTGGTCTTGCCCGCGCCGTCAATGCCTTCAAAAACTATAAACATATCTATGTGTTCCTATCCGTTTTTCATATTTGTTATATTGTACCGCATTTGCGCGTTTTTTGCAAGAGCTCTGCCAAAAATACTTTGCATTTTCGCGTGCGTGCGGTCAAATGCGCCATAAAAAGCGAATTATTTTACGGGAACGGGGAAGGTGACCTCGGGGGTCGGCTCACCGAAATTTGGCATGCCGTTTTGATCAAACAGCACGGGGGAGATCCACACCGAGCGACCGTCCCAGCCCGAGCCGGAGGTTTGGTTGGCGTGGTAGATCATCCAGATGCTGCCGTCGTGCGCGGGAGCAAAGGAGCAGTGTCCCGGGCCGTAAGCAAGGTTGGTTTTCTTTTTGAATACAGGTTCGCTTGCTTTTTCCCAGTGATCGGGGTTCATGGGGTCGTCGCCAACCAGCGTCAGCATGCCAAGGCAATATTCGTCGCTCCAGCTTCCGCTGGCGGAATATACGAGAAATACCTTGCCATCGTGTATCAGTGCAGTCGGACCCTCGTTGACGTCGGGCCACTCAAAGGTCTCCCAGGCGTATTCGGGGGAGGAGAGCAGCACGCGCTCGCTGTCAATGGTGCAGGGGTCGCTCATGTGCGCAATGTAGATGTGCTGCGCACCGTCCTCGTAGCCTTTCCAGCCCGACCATACAAAGTAAAGCTCGCCGCCAAGCTGCATGACCGTGCCGTCAATTGCCCATTTGTCATCGGGCGAGGTGATCTGTCCCACCATTTCAAAGGGGTCTTTGGGATTCTGCGACGTGCCCTTGAGCACGTACATGCGGTGATTTGCGTTGTATCCGTCGTCGGCAGCGACGTAAATGTACCATTCACCGTTGATATAGTGCAGGTCGGGTGCCCAGTATTCGTAAGAATAAGACGTGCCGCCCGGTGCTTTGTAAACGACGGCAGAGCCGCGGTTGGTGATCTTGTGCAGCGAGGAGACCTTGTTGACCGCCACGCCGTTTCCGTAAGCAAAGCAATAGTAGTACGCGCCCTTAAAGGGAACGATCCAAGGGTCGTTGCCCACGTTGAAAACGGGGTTTTGAACGGGCTCGTAGCTGACCTGTACGGTGGTTTCCTCCTCGGTGGTTTCCTCCTCGGTAGTGGCAGGCTCGGTGGTATCGGGCTTGGTAGGAGCTTGCGTGGGCTGCTCTGTAGGGGCTTGCGTGTCTTGCCCGGGCGTCTGCTCAGGCAGGTCAGGGGAGGGAGCTTGACAAGCGGTCAGAACCAAAAGCAAGCAAAGAAGAGCGAGCGAGGAATGAAAAAAGCTGTGATGCATATGTGTCTCCTTTGGGGTGTGGGATAGTGCTGTCGATATTATAACACGCCCACGGGGAATTTGCAAGACCTTTTTGCGCAACGAAAAAGAGCACTGCGGAAATTCCGCAGTGCTCAAATTTTCGGGATTGCAAATTACTTGGAAAGATCAACCTGAATGCCCAGCAGAGCAGCCAGAGCCTCAAATACCAGATCGTCGATCTCGGGATGTTCTGCGCGATATGCAAGGATCGCGTTCTCAGCCTCGATGTAGTCGGGCGAGTTCTCCTTGATCTTACCGCTCAGCTCATAGGGGTCGAATACGGTGACCTGGTTGCCGTCGGTCAGTACGTCCACCAGTGCGTGACGAACTGCCTTGGATTCCAGCAGCGTGTTCACGGTTTCGGTTGCGGTGGGCAGCTTACCGTCGTTTGCGCCGGGTGCGGAGCTGAACAGCTTGGTGTCCGTGTCCTCCTTAGCCGCAAGCGCAATGTTCAGGATCTGGTTGAGCGCCTTTGCCTCTGCCTCGGAGTTGGACTTATCCGAATCGGCAATGTAGCCGAACAGGGACTTGATCAGATCGGAGGAGATCACGCTGAACTTTTCGGGAATGTTGTTTTCCACCAAACGCTGAGGCGTTACGTAAACCTCGATCATGCCCGCGGTCTGCGCGTTGAGGTTGCGGATCACGTCGATCAGCTCCTCCTCGGAGATGGTGCCGTCCTTGGCAAGGTTTTCCATGATGTTGGCTGCACCTGCCACGGTTGCCATGGTCTCGGTGTAGTTCACGTCGCCCTCGGTTGCCTTTTCGGCAAGCTGGGTTGCGGTCTTCATATCAAGGTTTGCCTTTTCGCGCACGGTCTCGGATTGCAGCACCGAGGTGAACAGGGAAGCGGTCTTGTCCTTACCAAAGGTCTCGGTCTCTGCCAGAGAGTCGAGGATGGTACCAACCGAGGTTGCAAGCTCGGCAAGATCCAGCTCACCACCGCCCAGCACGTCGGTCAGGCTTGCGGCGGTCTCAAAGATAGCGGAAATGGCGGTCGCGTCGGTGCCAACCGTCTCGGCAGTAATGTTTTCAGCTGCTGCCTTGGTGTCGATCAACAGCACTTCCATGGTAACCACGGTAGAGGTCTTTTTCATTTCCTCGGTGGATTGCAGGCTGGAGGCGCATTCGTTGGTCTTTGCGGGAACGGGAGCGGTGATTTGTACGTTGATGACGATCTCAAGCGCGGCAGAGCCCTCGCCCAGAAGATCGGTAAAGGTCTCGCTGACAAGCAGAGCTGCCTGCTCGGTGATGTTGGCGTCGTTTTCGTCCAGTACCGAGAGCTTGACGCACAGCGTAGCGACTGCAACTGCTGCAGAGGATTGACGCTGCTGCTCGGTCATGTGCTCGTAAACCGTGCCTGCAAGGGGATCGGCAGACTCGGTGTTGGTCAGCAGATCAAAGCGGGGCTTGGTGCTGAGCGCCGAGGTGGTCTGTACTGCGCCCTGTGCATACAGCACGAAGAACGCCTGCACGTCTGCCTCGGTCACGGCGTTTGCATTGCCGTCCACAAGGTCGTGCAGCATAGCTGCTGCGTAGAAGTCGATTACCTGCTCGTCAATGTCCATACCGGCTACGTCAAACGCGGTTACCAGCTCTGCAGAAAGCGTCTGCATGCGCTCCTGCTCGGGCAGGTTGCGCACGTCGTTGAGCTTGCTTGCCACGGTGGACATGTAGTTGTCGTAAACGGCAGCGGTGTCGGCAGGAATGCTGAGCACCTGACCGATCACGCGTACGCCAAGGTTCATGATCTCGGGGATCATGCGCTTCATGCTCTGGTTGTTACCAAGCGAGGTTACCATAGAGGAAACCGCGTCGCCGCTCAGAGAGCCCATGAGCGCGTTGGTGTCGGAAAGGTTGGCAAATACGCCGTTGCGTGCCAGAATGGAAACCAGCTCCGCGGTGGTCTTAACGTCTGCCTGCAAAAGCAGCGCTTCTCTTGCGTCGTCGTGCAGGATCTCCAACAGTGCGGTCACCATGGGATCAAGCAGCTCGCCGCTCTCGCCAAGAGAGGGTCTGGGCACGCCGACGAAGTCCTGACCGTTCAGCCAAGCGTCGGTAGCTGCGTAAATGATATCACCCACGATGGGGGAGAGCAGACGGGAATCTGCAAAGGAGTCGCCGATAGAGCTGATGATCTCTGCCTGCTCCTCGCCGTAGTCAACGAATTCCGTCTTGGAAAGCTCAATGACCTGCTGCGCAAGCGTGATGATCGAGGAAAGCTCCTCGGAAACCTTGACGTTCATGCCCGCAACCTTCATGCTCATCACGGAGTCGGAAAGTGCGCTGCCGCCAAGCGTGCGGTATACGTTGAGCACGGGAGCTGCATCAAGCTCGTCCACAATGTCCTGCACCATGGTAACGGTGGGATCGTCTGTGGGGAGCATGCCCTGTGCGGTCAGCTCACCAAGCGTGGGCTGCGCAATGCTCAGATAGCAGGAAAGGGGGATAAAGAGAATGGCAACGATGATCACGCCCTGTACTGCACCAAAGCCTGCAGCAACCAAACGGGAGAGGGCACTCTGACGGGGACGCTCAAATTCCTCGTCGTCTTCCTCGGATGCGCGCTTTTTGCGCACGATGCGAGTAATGCCGGAAACGATCAGGGAGATCACCCATGCTGCAAGGAACAGGACCACGAAGAGCAGGACGCAAAGCAAGGGCAGCACAAGTGCAACCGCAAGCTGCAGAACCAGCTCAACCAGCGTGGGGGAGAGGGCTGCGTATTCCAAAGCCTGCTCGGTGATGGCAACTGCCTCTTGACCGAACTGTGTGCCGATCCATTCCATGCGACCTTGCACAAAGGTCATAATGGTGTTGGCAGAGGGCAGGACCAGCTTGATCAGCCAGCAGAACGCAAGCACGATAGCTGCGCTGGCGGCGGTGATGATCAAGTGAACCTTGGTTTTGGAAAAACCGAACAATGCGGCAATGCCTGCACACAGCACAATGGTGAGTACGGCAACGCCAAGCAGAATCAGGCTGTACATGATGAAAATCCTCCAAAAGCTTCAATATTTATAATATAAGGATATGCGCATCTTTCATTATAGTACAAATATTTACCAATGTCAAGCCTTATGGGGCATAAACATGCGCCAAAAGCGGTAAAAAGCAAAAAAATATAGAAAAAAATAAAAATTTCTTTCAAAAAAGTATTGACAAATCAAATCTGTCGTGATATAATAATCGGGCGTTATGAAAAGAGCGCACCAATATGGCGGGATAGCTCAGTTGGCTAGAGCAACCGGTTCATACCCGGTAGGTCATGGGTTCAAGTCCAATTCCCGCTACCAGGCCCGTTGGTCAAGCGGTTAAGACACCGCCCTTTCACGGCGGTAACA
>JAZRDG010000024.1:0-5284 GCA_045660125.1 Eubacteriales bacterium
TGATTATATTGTAATTTCTAAGGAGAACAAGACACATGGCAAAGGATATTCTTTACGGCATTGAAGCAAGAAACGCGCTGGTTCGCGGCGTGGATAAGCTTGCAGACACGGTTAAGATCACGCTGGGCCCCAAGGGCAGAAACGTGGTGCTTGACAAGAAGTACGGCTCTCCCCTGATCACCAACGACGGTGTCACCATCGCAAAGGAGATCGAGCTGGAGGACGCAGCTGAGAACATGGGCGCTTCCCTTGTTAAGGAGGTTGCTACCAAGACCAACGACGCTGCAGGTGACGGTACTACCACCGCAACGCTGCTGGCACAGGCTTTCGTTCGCGAGGGCATGAAGAACGTCACCGCAGGCGCAAACCCCATGGTTCTGCGCAAGGGCATCAAGAAGGCTGTTGACGTTGCAGTAGAGGCTCTGGCTGCAAGCGCAAAGAAGGTCAACGGTAAGGAAGACATTGCACGCGTTGGCACCATCTCCGCAGGTGACGAGGTCATCGGCGAGCTGATTGCAGACGCTATGGAAAAGGTCACCGCTGACGGCGTTATCACCATTGAGGAATCCAAGAGTGCAGAGACCTACTCCGAGGTGGTTGAGGGTATGCAGTTTGACCGCGGCTATCTCTCCCCCTACATGGTTACCGACACCGACAAGATGGAGGCTGTCATTGACGACGCCGCTATCCTGATCACCGATAAGAAGATCTCCAACATTCAGGAGATCCTTCCCCTCTTGGAGCAGATGCTGCAGTCCGGTCGCAAGCTGGTGATCATTGCAGAGGACGTTGAGGGTGAGGCGCTGACCACGCTGGTACTCAACAAGCTGCGCGGCACCTTTACTTGCGTTGCAGTCAAGGCTCCCGGCTTTGGCGATCGCCGCAAGGATATGCTGCGTGACATCGCAATCCTGACCGGTGGTGAGGTTATTTCCTCCGAGCTGGGTCTGGAGCTCAAGGACACCCAGATGTATCAGCTGGGCTATGCAAGACAGGTGAAGATCACCAAGGAGAACACCGTGATCGTTGGCGGTAACGGCAACCCCGAGGAGATCAAGGGCAGAATTGCACAGATCCGTCAGGGCATCGAAACCACGACCAGCGAATTTGACCGCGAGAAGCTGCAGGAAAGACTTGCTAAGCTGGCAGGCGGTGTTGCTGTGATCAAGGTTGGTGCTGCTACCGAGGCTGAAATGAAGGAAAAGAAGCTGCGCATCGAGGACGCACTCAACGCAACCAAGGCTGCTGTTGAGGAAGGCATCGTTGCAGGCGGCGGTACTGCATATCTCAACGTGATCCCCGCAGTACAGGCTCTGTTGAACACCACCGAGGGCGACGAGCGCACCGGTGTTCGCATCGTGCTCAAGGCTCTGGAAGAGCCCGTACGTCAGATCGCTGCGAACGCAGGCTTTGACGGTGGCGTGATCGTCAACAACATTGTAAACTCGGGCAAGATCGGCTACGGCTTTGACGCTTACAACGAGGTTTACGTGGATATGATGTGCGCAGGTATCGTTGACCCCACCAAGGTAACCAGAAGTGCGCTGCAGAACGCTGCATCCATCGCATCCGTCATTCTGACCACCGAGAGCGTGGTTGCAGATAAGCCCGAGCCCGTAGCTCCCGCTGCGGCTGCTCCTCAGGGCATGGGCGGTATGTATTGATCCAAATAAAAAAATCGCGGAGGCGCAAGTGCGCCTCCGCTTTTTTTGCGCAATTGAGAAGTTCGCGCAGACAGGCATTTTTTGCGTCCTGCGGCATAGAGTGTATTATCATGTCGCAAGGGAGTGCTTAGCTATGTTTTCCGTATTTTCGCTGTTTACCTACTTTTTCCACGTTATTTTGGGGATCGGGACGCCGCAGAACTTCCCTGCTCCTTTGTCGCCCGAAGAAGAGCAAGCGGCTTTTGAGAAAATGGCGCTCTGCTCGGGGCAAGAGGCGGAGGATGCGCGACAGACCTTGATTTTGCACAATCTGCGCCTTGTGTCGCACATCGTACGCAAGTATTATTCGTCAAGCAAGAACCAGGAGGACCTGATCTCGATCGGCTCGATTGGACTGGTCAAGGCGGTGGACACCTTCAACGTGGGCAACGGCACGAGATTTGCCACCTATGCCGCCAAGTGTATTCAGAACGAGATCCTCATGCATTTTCGGTCGGGTAAAAAGCTCTCTGCCGAGATCTCGATCAACGAGACCATTGACGTGGACCGTGACGGCAACCCTTTGACTTACATGGACGTGATCGCAAGCGAGGAAAACCTTGCCGAGATGATCGACCGCGAGATGCAGAGCACGCGCGCCTTGCGCTACGTCAATACGCTGCTTGACGATCGCGAGCGGCAGATCGTGCTGCTGCGCTACGGGCTTTCGGGCAAAGAGCCCATGACGCAGCGCGAGATCGCGTTGCAGCTCGGGATATCAAGGTCGTACGTATCAAGGCTGGAGAAAAGTGCCTTGGAGAAGCTACGGAAGGCGTTTGGGGAGTGATTTACCCCGCCGTGTCATCCTCGAGCAAGCACCCCCACCAAGATTCTTCGCTGCGCTCAAGAATGACAGGTGGGGGTGCGCCGCGAAGGATCTTCGGCGGGGGGGGATTCTTATTTTTTCGGCTTGGACGAAAAGCACAATGTCGCGATATATCCGAACACCAAGGCGGCTGCCGTGCCGCCTGCGGCGGCTTTAAGACCGCCCGTGAGTGCGCCGAGCAGCCCTTGCTCGTCTACTGCCTCGCGCACGCCCTTGGAGATCAGATATCCAAAGCCTGTCAGCGGTGTGGTTGCACCTGCGCCCGCAAATTCGACCAAAGGGGCGTACAAGCCCACCGCGCCGAGAAATACGCCCGCGACCACGTAAAGCACCAAAATTCTTGCAGGCGTCATGCCCGTTAGGTCGATCAGCAGCTGCGCGATCACACAAAACGCGCCGCCGATCAAAAACGCCCACACGTAATCCCATATCCATTCCATATTATTTACTCCTTTTGAGTCTTACCAAATGCCCGATGGCAGGAATATTCTGCCCCTGCTTGAGCGCGTCGGGGCTCATCATCGCCCCCGTACCGATCAGCAGCATGTCCTTGATCTCGCCCGAGGCAAGCTTGGGCAGAAAATACGCGCTCATGACCACGCCCGAGCAACCGCAGCCCGAGCCGCCTGCGTGGGTATCCTGCGTGTGGCGCGAGAAGATCATAGTGCCGCAATCGGTGTGCCGTCCGTCCACGTTGATGCCGTCCGCATGCAAAAGATCGGCAAAAATGGCACTTCCCTCCCAACCGAGGTCACCCGTGACGATGGCGTCAAAATCCTCGGGAGCGGTGCCGCTGGCGGCAAAATAACGCTCCAAGGTATCCACGGCGGCAGGCGCCATGGCAGCGCCCATATTGGCGGCGTCACGTATGCCCATTTCGATCGGAATACCCGGCATGGCTTGGGTCACGCAGGCGTGCGAGGACTCGGTATGGCTGCATTTTCCCATAATATACGCGGATGCGCCAGTCACCGTCCATTGTGCGGTAGGCGTGCGCTGCGCACCGTACTCAATGGGCGTGCGGTACTGTCGCTCTGCAGCGGAATTATGCGACGAGGTCACGGCAGCGGCATAGCGCACGTGCCCTGCGCTGACCATGATTGCGCCAAGCATCATGCCAAGCGCTGCCGTGGAGCACGCACCGTACAGCCCGAAATACGGCACGTGATAGTCGATCAGCCCGTATGCCGAGCCGATGCATTGGTTGAGCAGATCGCCTGCGAAAATCGCACCCAAGGCGCTTTGGTCCTGTCCCCATTTTTTGAGCGCAACACCCAGTGCGCGGCGCTGCATCTCGCTCTCGGCTTGCTCCCAGGTCTTTTGCCCGAATTTATCGTCCACGTCGTGCATGTCAAACAAATTGCCCAAAGGCCCTTGGTGCTCCTTGCAGCCCACCACGCTGCCATATGCGCACACGCTTGCGCGCAATTCAAATACTGTGTTCTTCATATATCCTCCGATATATCACATACTAACAGTATTATTTTCATTCCCTCTTGCAATATGCTTAAAATTATGATACAATGTGATTGGAAATATTTGATATAAGGAGTTTACTATGCTTTCTACTCATACCGAGCAGTACCATATCAAAGCAAGCGAAGGACAAACAGGCGGCTATTGCATTCTTCCCGGCGACCCCGGCAGATGCGAAAAGATCGCAAAATATTTTGACAATCCAAGACATTTGGTGACAAACAGAGAATATAACATTTGGGTAGGCGAGCTTTGCGGCGTACCCGTCAGCGTATGCTCGACCGGTATAGGCGGCCCGAGCGCGGCTATTGCCATGGAGGAGCTTGCGGCTTGCGGCACGCACACGTTTATTCGCGTGGGCACGTGCGGCGGCATCAATCTCAAGGTACAGGCAGGTGACGTTGTCATTGCAACGGGTGCGGTTCGACAGGACGGCACGTCCAGAGAATACGCGCCGATTGAGTTCCCTGCCGTTTCCGACCCCGAGGTATTGGTTGCACTCATGCAGGCGGCAGACAAGCTGGGATTGCGCAATCACGCAGGCGTAGTACAGGCAAAGGACTCGTTCTACGGTCAGCACTCGGTTGCGAGAATGCCGATTGCGGGCGAGCTGCAGGCAAAATGGGAGGCTTGGAAGCGACTTGGCGTACTGGCGAGCGAAATGGAGTCGGGCGCACTGTTTGTTGTAGCCGACGCACTTGACGTCAGAGCAGGCGCATGCTTCTCGGTTGTTTGGAACCAGGAGAGAGCGGCACTTGGCATGGATAGCGCAGACGAGAGTGCCGAGAACCACGACACCGAGCTTGCCATCAAGACCGCCATCGAAGCACTCAAGATCTTGATCGAAAAGGACAAGCAATAAATTCAAACGCCCCACTCACGAAAGTTTTTGCGTCGCTTTTTCCAAAACGCGCCCGCCCATCCAAGGGCGCGCAGCCCTTGGTCGCGCCCGCAGGCGCGAAATACTCTTAACGCTGTTTTTGGTTCTTTTTGCAGCTCCTTGCTCAAAAAGAACGGAGCGAATTTTCTCACATAAACAAACAAGGGAGTTACCTTATGCAGGTAGCTCCCTTATTCTTATGCGTTGAGATAATTGTTTCCGTTCTTTTTTGACGGAGTAGCCGCAAAAAAGAACCAAAAAACGGCGTATGAGAAGTTTCGCCTCTGCGGAGGCGACCAAGGGCGCTGCCCTTGGAGCCCGCGAGCTTTTGAAAAAGCTCGACCAAAACTTTTCATCGTTGGGGGTCGTCCGTGCGGTGGCGGTTGTTAGGTATTTTTG
>JAZRDG010000025.1:0-5354 GCA_045660125.1 Eubacteriales bacterium
GTCCAGCAGCGCTTCGTCGATCATATTCAGCAATTCTTGTTTTTTCATATCTTTCTCCAAGCTCTTGATCAATGCTTTCGGCTATATAGTCGGCAGATTTTTGAAAGGTGAGGTGGGTTTTTGAAAAAATTTTTTATGAAATACAGCGTTTGTGTTTAAGGAAATTTGAACTGTATTTAATTGGTGGCGCGTAGCCCCTTCCCCCGCGATCGCTGCACTCCACTGCGTTCCGCTGCGGGCCCCCTTCCCCGTAGGGGACGGCTTTGTTGCGCCCATCCGTCTTGTACGATTATCCATTACGGGAAACTTGTAAAAGCCGTCCCCTACGGGGAAGGGGGCCCGCAACGTAGCAAAGCGCAGCGGCGCGAAGTGCTCGCGGGGGAAGGGGGCACCATACGGACGCTCTTTCGCGTCTTATGTGTCTCAACCCTCGCTCTCAATCAGCAAAATCTTATCCCCGAAACCGCCGCGCTTGGCAGCTTTGTCGGCGCGGATGCGCTCAAGGTCGGCAGGGGAGAGGCTTTGCAGAGCGGCGCAGGCGTAAATGACCTCCAAAAGGTCTGCAAGCTCCTCGGGGCTGTGCGATTCCAGGTATTCCGCAAGCTCCTCGCCAAGCTTCTGGTCCAATTTTTGTGCGTATTCCTCGTCCGAGAGAATGCGCGTTTTGCACGTACCTCCCTTGGATTTGATGATCTCGGGAATGCGGTCGCGCACGAGTTTATTGTAAATCATGGAAAGCCCTCCGTGGTTTTTTCTTTATTATACCACGCGCGCGCACAAAAGGCAAGAATTTTTGATGCAGGTCTTGCGCGGCGGCGCGATTTGTGGTAGAATATACGTGTTTACGTACAAAATGAGGTCGATTTGCAAATCGACCCTACGGCACGCAAGGAAAAGGAGGTGCACGCATGATCTTAATGGTTTGCATAGACGACGCGGGCGGTATGATGTTCAATCACCGCAGGCAAAGTCAGGACAGGGTGCTGCGCGCACGCATGGTGGACGTTGCCCAAGGGACGCGGCTGTGGGTTACGCCGTATACCAAAAAGCAATTTGAGCCGGATGCTCCCGTTTGTGTCAGCCAGACGCCTTGGCTGGACGCAGCGCAAGGGGAATACTACTTTGCCGAGGACGGCGAGATTCCTATGGAGCGTGTGGAGCAGGTCTACCTGTACCGCTGGAACAGAGCCTACCCGGGTGACCGTCATTTTACCGCCGACCTTGCCGCGCTTGGCTTTGCGCTTGCACGCAGTGAGGATTTTGCGGGGTATTCGCACGAGCAAATTACAGAGGAAATTTACATACGAAGAGGAGAACTAAATCATGCTTGATTTGAAAAAACTGTTTGGAAAGCACACGCTGACGCGCGCACTGGCTGCGCTTCTGCTCGCGTTGATCTTGTGCATTTCCGCATGTGACGGACAGGGAACGGGTGTTGACACCACCGTTGCCGATACAAGCGCACCTACAACGCAGCAAACTACGGTAGCCGACGGCACGGATGATCCTGCCGATACCACTGCCGAGCAGCCGTCGGAAGAGCCTTCCGAAGAACCTTCGGAAGAACCGTCGGAAGAACCTACCGAGCAGCCTACAGAGCAGCCCACCGAGGGCACGACTGCACCCGAGCAGACCACCGAGCCCGAAACTCCCACCGAGGAAACGACCACCGAGCCGACGCCCGAGATCGATCTTTCCAGCATCCCTGCCTACAGCGGCAAGCCTTACGTTGCGCTCAATGGCAACACGCCTTGGTTTACGGGTGCGGAAAAGGTTACCGAGTCTTACGAGACCTACGGTGCACTGGACGCTCTGGGCAGATGCACCAGCGTTATGGCGTGCTGCGGTAAGGACCTGATGCCCACGGGGGACAGAGGCAACATCAGCAGCATCAAGCCGACAGGCTGGGTGCAGGCGCAGTACAGCATTGTCAACGGCGGCAACCTGTATAACCGCTGCCACCTGATCGGCTGGCAGATCACGGGCGAGGACGCCAACGCCAACAACCTGCTGACAGGCACGAGATATTTCAACGAGAACATGATTCCGTTTGAAAATATGATCGCCGACTACATCAAGGAAACGGGCAATCACGTCATGTACCGCGTCACGCCCGTGTTTACCGGCAACAACCTGCTTGCAGACGGTGCGATCATGGAGGCTTGGTCCGTAGAGGATGACGGCGAGGGCGTATGCTTCTGCGTGTTTATGTACAACGTGCAGCCCGGTGTTGTGATCGATTACGCAACGGGCGAGAGCTATCTGGAGGCTGACGGCGGTCCCACCACGCCCGGTGAGGAGACCACGTTCCCCGATGACGGGCTGCTGCATTACGTGCTCAACAAAAATTCCAAGAAGATTCACAAGACGTCCTGCTCCAGCGTTCCCACCATCTCGCAAAAGAACCGCGTAGATTTTGCGGGAACAGAGCAAGAGGTGGAAGCCTTGTTTGATCAAGGATATACCAATTGCGGCAATTGTAAAGGCGCAAACTGAATAAAAACGACCCAAGCCCGAGAAGGCTTGGGTTGTTTTTTGCGTTGAGATAATTCACTCCGTACTTTTCTTTGACACCGCTGGCGCAAAGAAAAGTACCAAAAGAAACGCCGTTGGAGAAGTTTCGCTCGTTGCGACGAGCGAGGAGGGCTGCGCGCCCTCCACTGCGCCGCCTTTTGAAAAAGGCGGGCGAAAACTTTTCAATCTGTTAGTGTGTGTCCGTTGGAGTGGGGTGTGAGCAAACCGTTTCTGTTCTTTTTTTGAGCAAGTAGCCGCAAAAAAAGAACCAAAAAAACGGCGTTGGAAATGTTTCGCGCCTGCGGGCGCGACTCGGGGCGCTGCCCCAAGACCCTGCGACCTTTTTGAAAAAAGGTCGATCAAAAACTTTCAACCTTTTAATGCGTGTCTGTGTGGGGTTTCTTTTTCTTTTTGCCCTTGATCTGCTTTCGAAGGTCTGCCAATGCGGTATCAATGCCGCCCACCGCGTCAATCAGTCCGTATTCCACCGCCTCTTGCCCCTCAATCACCGATCCCACGTCGGTTGCAATCATGTCCGGTCGCATCATCAGTGCGTGGATCTCCTCCTCCTGCGCTCTGGAATGGCTGCAAATAAAATTGATGATCCTTTTTTGCATCTGCGAAAAATAGGTGTAGGTCTGCGGTGCGCCCACCACCAGCCCGTTGATTCTTACCGGGTGTATGGTCATGGTCGCGCTGGGCACGATATACGATCGCTTTGCCGCCACCGCCAGCGGCACGCCAATCGAATGCCCACCGCCCAGCACCACCGATGCGGTCGGCTTTGTCATGGACGCAATCACCTCGGCAATCGCCAAGCCTGCCTCTACGTCACCGCCCATGGTGTTAAGCAGTATCAAAAGCCCGTCGATCTCGGGGTCTTGCTCAATCGAAACCAACAGGGGAATGAGGTGCTCGTATTTGGTGGATTTTTGCCCGTCTGGCAGAATATAGTGCCCCTCGATCTGCCCCACGATCGAAAGGCAATGAATGCTTTGCGCAGCCCCCTTGGTCAGAGTGCCGCCGCTCTCCTTTATGTTGTCGAGCAGCTCGCCCAGCCCCTCTGTCCGCTCGTCTTGCTTGTCCGTTTGCTTCATATTTTCTCTCCTTTTGCTTGAATATTGACAGTATGCCCTAAAATTATCATGATATGCACGCGCAATTATTCAAAAAATCTCTTTACAATTTTGTAGGATTGTGTTATAATGTAGGATGATAATGGAGAAATCCGGTTTTTCGCAAAAATAAAAAATACATATAATTAAGGAGATGTCATTATGGAAAACAAAATTCTGGTTGAAACTTCCGCCAGACACATCCACTTGACCAAGGAAGCCGTTGAAGTGCTGTACGGCGCAGGCGCAGAGCTGACTGTAAAGAAGATGCTCAGCCAGCCCGGTCAGTTCGCTACCGGCAACGAAAAGATCACCCTTGTTGGCCCTAAGGGCTCTCTGGCTGTCAGCGTTCTGGGTCCCACCCGTCCCGCTAACCAGGTAGAGCTGTCCTTCTCGGACGCACGCGCACTCGGCCTTGCAGGCGTGCCCGTACGTGAGAGCGGCGACGTTGCAAACACCCCCGGCGTTAAGCTGGTTGGTCCTTGCGGCGAGCTGACCATCGACAGCGGCGTGATCATCGCAAAGAGACACATTCACATGCGTCCCGAAGAGGCAGAGGCTCTGGGCGTTACCAACGGTCAGATCGTTAAGGTGCGCGTGAACTCCGCTCGTTCTCTGATTTTTGACGACGTGGTTTGCCGCGTAAGCGACAAGTTCGCGCTGGCTATGCACATCGATACCGACGAGTGCAATGCTGCTTGCGCATTCGGTGAGATCTACGGCGAGATCGTAGGCTAAGAGGGCAAAAAAAGAGATTATGAAGATTTTGTTTCAAGGGGATAGCGTAACAGACGCGGGCAGAGACCGAAGTCAGTCCTCCGACATGGGCTTTGGATACCCCAAGTATGCATCTGCTATGGTGGAGGACGCGTTTCCCGATATTGATTTTGCATTTACCAACTTAGGCATTAGCGGTAACCGTACCGAGGACCTCGTAGCAAGAATGCAAAGTGATTTCATTGAAATACAACCCGATATAGTTTCTATTATGATTGGCATCAATGATGTGTGGCATCATTATGCTTTTTCAGGCATCTACACCTCGAATGAGGCGTTTGAGCAAAATTACACCACACTGCTTGAGGAGATCAAGCAAAACACAAGCGCAAAGATCTTGATCATCCAGCCGTTTTTGATCGACGTACCGGATAAGCAGGTGCTCAAGGCGGAGCTTGCTGAAAAGCATGCAATCGTCAAGGCCCTTGCCGATAAGTACGCGGATGCGTATCTTCCCATGCACGATATCTTTGCCGCAGACGAGGCAGAGGATAAGACCGTGTATGCCCCCGATGGCGTGCATCCCAACGAGGACGGCGCGTGCCTGATCGCGCAAAAGTATTTTGAAGCTATTACTCCCTTGATTGAGGAGTTGGCGCAAACCCTGTAAAAATTTTGATAAGGAGATAAACAATCATGAGCATTGAAAACACCTGCGAATATGCAATGAGCCTTGAGGTTCAGCATATGTGCAAAGTCGCTAAGGGCCCTGATCACGGTCCTGCTCCCATTCCCGAAGAAGGCAAGTGGGTACAGGCAAAGCAGATCACCGACATTTCCGCATACACCCACGGTGTGGGCTGGTGCGCACCCCAGCAGGGCGCTTGCAAGCTGTCCCTGAACGTAAAGAACGGTATCATCGAGGAAGCACTGGTTGAGACCATCGGCTGCTCCGGTATGACCCACTCCGCAGCTATGGCAGCAGAGATCCTGCCCGGCAAGACTTTG
>JAZRDG010000026.1:0-12907 GCA_045660125.1 Eubacteriales bacterium
CCCTTCAAAGTCTAACCGTTATCGTCGTTCCGCCCCCCCTTCCTTGACAAATCCCGAAATCCGTATTATAATATTCTCAGAACGCACGCTTTCGGGCGCGCGCCCGTAATCTCATGGAAAGCAGGGGATAGATATGAAGAACGATCAGACCTACAAATATGAAATGCACGTGCACACCAGCCCCTGCAGTGGCGGTGGTGTGGATATCCGCGATCATATCGACGCCCTGATTGCAAAGGGATACAGCGGCATGGTGGTGACCAACCACTTTTACTACGGTGACAACCGCATTGACAGAGCCTTGCCTTGGGAGGAGTTCGTGGACGCATACAGGCAGGATTATCTGTACGGCCTGGAATATGCGCGCACGCTTGATTTTGATCTTTTGTTTGGGCTGGAGGAGCACGTTGGCTACGGGCAGGAGATTTTGATGTACGGCATCACGCCCGAGCTGATCGCGGCGCATCCCGAGCTCAAGATGGCGAGTGCAGAGAAGTACGCCGAGGTCGTGCACGGCGCGGGTGGACTTGTGTATCAGGCGCACCCGTATCGCGACAGGGCATATATCACGCGCCCGTATCCGCTTGAGTGCCTGGACGCATTGGACGGCATTGAGGTATTCAATGCGGGCAATTTCCCCGAGTGGAACGAGAGCGCGCAGCGTTTGGCGGACGAGCTGGGGCTGGCGTGCATTGGCGGCTCTGACGGGCACGGTACAGAGACGGTGGGGCGCTCAGGCATTGCCGCAAAGGAGCGCATCAAGAGCAACGACGACCTTGTGCGCATACTCAAAAGCGGGGAGTATACGATCATAACAACCGAAGCGTGACCAAAAATTATAGAAAAGAGGACATCGCATGGAATACAGAACACTTGGAAAAACGGGATTGCAAATTTCGCGCCTGGGCTTTGGCGGCATTCCGATCCAGAAGATTGATGCAAAGGGCACTAAGATGCTTGTGGACCAGCTGATCCTGCAGGGCGTGAACTTTATTGACACCGCGCGCGGTTATACCGTCAGCGAGGAGTATTTGGGATATGCTCTGAAGGGCGTCAGAGACAAATTTGTGCTGGCGACCAAAAGCATGGCACGCACCGAGCAGGCAATGGCGCGTGATATTGAGATCAGCCTGCAAAATCTTTGCACGGATTATATTGATCTTTATCAGGTGCACAATCCAAGTGCCAAGGATCTGGAAACGGTCATGGCTGCGGACGGGGCCCTTGAGGCTCTGCAAAAAGCCAAGGCAGCGGGCAAGATCGGGCATATTGGTATTACTTTGCACTCGGTCGAGCTGTTTGAGCAGGTGTTGGAGCTGCCGTGGGTGGAGACCGTTATGTTCCCTTACAATATTGTGGAAACGCAGGGCGAGGAGCTGATCGCGCGCTGCGCAGAGAAGAATATCGGCTTTATTTGCATGAAGCCCCTGGCGGGCGGCGCGATCGACGACGCGGAAATTGCGATGCGTTTTATTGTCAGCAATCCGAGCGTGACCGTGATCATTCCCGGTATGGCGGATGTCAAGGAGATCGCGCAAAACGTGCAGGCGGTCAGCAACACGGCAGAGCTGAGCCAGGCGGAGCAGGAAAAGGTACAAGCAATCAGAGCGCAGCTTGGTACGAACTTCTGCCGCAGATGCAATTATTGTGCACCTTGTGCGGCGGGCATCAATATCCCTGCAGTATTTCTGTTTGAGGGCTACTATAGCCGCTATGATCTCAAGGATTGGGCGAAGAGCCGCTATGATAGCTTAAGCAAGACCGCGTCCGATTGCATTGGCTGCGGTGCTTGCGAGAGCCGCTGTCCTTATTCGCTGCCGATTCGGGAGATGCTGCAAAAGACCGCGGAGGTTATGGGAAAATAAACTCAAAAATTCCATTTAGGAGATGGATATGGAAAAGAGCGAAATTATTTTACTGTTATACAGCCTTGTTGCTTGTGTATTGAACGGACAGAACGAGGCATCGGGCAATATTGGAAACCGATCGTATTCTCTTTGGTATGAAACACATTTTTTGATCGAGAAAAAAGGGATTTGCAAGCTGATCTACTTCAAGCCAAAGCATTTTGATCGATATACGTTATATGAGGTTATGGCGTTTTTTGGATCGTATTTGGCAATACCCGTGACCGGTATACTTGCAATTTTGTGCCTGACCGATGTGATCAACCAACAATTTTTGCTGATCTTTGCAGGGAGTGTATCGGGTTTGGGAATGATTTCTATGTTTTTGATTGCGATGATCAATGATATTGGAGCCCGCAAGGATCAAAAAAAGCAGTTCTATCTTGAAAGCGGAGAGAGAGAGAACGTTTTCCAAATGCCAAAGGAAATGCTGTCGGGAGTGGGAAAGCATACTGCTACTATTATACAGATATACGCAAACAATCGTAACAATGCGTATTTTACGGTATATAATTTATGGGATTCTTATCATGTAAGGCTCAAACAGGCAAAAAACGATGCGCAAAAGAAAAATCGCGTACAGCTTGACTACATTCAATACTTCAGAAATATTGACCGATTGGTGGTCATAAAAGAAAACAAAGACGGCTCGTTGCAGCTGAAGATCAAAGAATGAGGGAGTGAGCGTATGACCGAACTGAACGTACTGGAGAGCATTCGCCAAGAGATGAGCACCATGCCGGGGCATCTTGGCTTTTACTACAAAAATCTTGTGACCGGCTTTGAATACGGCATCCGAGAAGAGGAAATCTACGGCGCTGCAAGCGTGATCAAATTCCCGCTGTTTCTGCATATTCTGGCAGAATGCGAGAGGGGAGCGTTGTCGCTGGACGATCGCATTGTGACTGAGGAGAGCGACAAGGTGCCCAGCTGCGGCGCGCTGAATATGTTCACGGGCAGCATAGAAACCGATATCCGTACCGTGTGCAGACTCATGATCTGCCTGTCGGACAATACTGCCACCAACCGACTGATCCGTCTTTGCGGCTTTGAAGCCATTGAGCAGGGCTTTGCCGAGATGGACCTTAGCAAGACGCGCATTCGCCGCAAGCTGTTTGACCGTGCGGCAGCTGCGCAGGGCAAGCAGAACTCGATCAGCCCCAAAGAGCTGGGGCTTTTGCTGGAGAGGCTGTATCGCGGTGAGTTTATCAGCCGCGAGGTCAGCGACTACGCCATAGAGGTGCTTTCCGAGCAGCAGATCGGGCACAAGCTTGGCGGAAAGCTGGGCGAGAACGTCAAGATCGCGCACAAAACGGGCGAGGACGATAACCTGAGCAATGATATCGGCATCGTGTACGCGGCGCAGCCCTTTGTCATCTGCTTTACGGGGCACGAAACCGACGTATACCCCTGGGAAGATCTGATGCGCCGCAGCACGTATGACCTTTACCACGCCAATGGTGCGGGGGAATAAGCGGCAGGATCAGCCAATTCCGATCTTGCCGAGTCAAAGAGGTAACTTATGCAAAAATTTTTAAAATCCAAGCGGTTTTGGATATCCTTGACCGCGATATACGTATGCGTGCAGATCGCGCTGGGCGTGGCGCTGCAGGTGACCGAGGGTAGAGTGGTGGTGGCTTGCCAATTTGGCGCGATCATTCTTGCCTGCCTGTTTTGCGCGGCGTTTGCCGAGAAGAGCAGCGCATACGCCTTTACGCAGCTGGCGCTGGTGTGCACGGTGTGCGCCGACTATTTTCTTGTGTGGTCGCAGCCCATGGTGCAGCTGCCCGCTATGGTGTTTTTCCTGTGCGCACAGATCGCGTATGCCGCGCGGCTGTACCTTTTGGCAGGCAAGTGCGAGCGGCGCGTGCAGCTGATCTTGCGCATCGCGCTTTCGGGTGTGATCGTTGCAGTGACCGCGATCGTGCTGGGGCAAAGCACCGACGCGCTGGCAGTGGTGTCCATGCTTTACTACGTGCAGCTGATCCTCAACGTGGTGTTTGCGTTTGTGGGATTTCGCAGCCGCGCGATATTGGCAATCGGCTTTTTGCTGTTTTTGTGCTGCGATACGGTCATCGGGCTTGATATGATCAACGCATACCTGCCCATCCCCGAGGACGCGCTGCTTTACAAGATCATCCGCCCCGGCTTCAATCTCGCGTGGGCGTTCTACCTGCCCTCGCAGACGTTTTTGTCGGTCAGCCTGTTGCAGGGAAAATTGAAAAGCGAATAAATGAAAAGGACAGAGAACGTGAAAATCTCTGTCCTTTATTGCATGCATATCGGGGGCTTGCTCCCACTGAGCGCGATTTTTATTTTTCCCCATCCCATTCTGCCATGAATTCATCAATAAACGCATGCATGTATTGCTCACGCTGCCTTGCGATGCGCTTGGCGGTATCGGTGTTCATCATATCGGTCAGCAAAAACAGCTTTTCATAGAAATGATTGACGGTGGTGGAGATGTTTTGGCGGTATTCTTTTTCGGTCATATTGGTCTTGGGCGCAATATCGGGGTGATGCATCAGCCTTTGGTGGCTGCCGCCATACGCAAAGGCGCGTGCGATACCAATCGCGCCAATAGCATCCAGACGGTCCGCATCCTGCGTGCATTTGCCTTCCGGTGTTGCGGGTATGACCGAGTCCTTGCCCACGTAGGAGATTTCTCCGATCATGCGGCAGATCTCGTCGGCTTTTGCCTGGTCAACACCGTTTTGTGCCAAAAATCTGCGCGCGTTGTCTTTGTTTTGATGCGTGGCAGGGGAGAGCTTGATATCGTCCACGTCGTGCAAAAGCGCGACGAGCTGCACGGTCTGCACGTCCGCGCCCTCGCGCTCTGCAATATGCGTTGCCATATTGTAAACGCGAAGCGTATGAAAATAGTCGTGACCGCTATAGTCACTTTCAAATATCTGCTTGACGTATGCAAGGGCCTGTGAAGCGATGGTTGATTGCATGATGTTCCTCCGAGCGTGCTTGATACCGTGATTATATCACAAATGCGTGCCGATTGCAAGCCCAAATCTTTTTGCAACTATTGACTTTACAGGGCGCATATGCTAAAATAATGGCATATTGTGAGTTGGAGGGGAAAGGATTTTAGGATGGAGAACGTTCAGAATTTACATACGCATACCATCTATGCGGACGGCAAGGACACGCCGCGCGAGCTTGTGCAGCGCGCGATTGCGCTGGGCATGACGGGCATCGGCTTTTCGGAGCATACCTATATGGCGTTTTCCGATTATCCGTATCAGATGCGCATTGAACAGATGGCGGACTATCAGGCGGAGATTCTTGGCCTCAAGCAGGAATACCGCGGTGTGATCGACGTGTTCTGCGGCTTGGAATACGAGTTTTATTCCGACGTGCCGACCAAGGGCTTTGACTATCTGATCGGCTCGGTGCATTATTTGGAGATCGACGGAAAAATCCTTGGCTTTGACCGCGGACTTGCCGAAACGCTTGCATACGTGCAAAATCATTTCGGCGGTGACGGATTGCAGTTTGCCAAGCAATATTATGAAACAGTATCAAGATTGCCCGAAAAAGAAAATATCGACATCATCGGGCATTTTGACCTCTTGACCAAAAATAACCAAACGGGAAAGTTTATTGACACGTCGTCAAAGACGTATCTGGATTACGGCAAGGATGCCATTCACGCCCTGCAGGGTAAGATCCCGTTTTTTGAGGTCAACACGGGTGCGATCTCACGCGGCTACCGCACCGATCCATATCCGCAGATGGAGTTTTTGCGGGAATTTGCCGCTTGCGGCTTTGGCACAATGATCACCTCGGATTGCCATAACAAGGCATTCCTCGATTGCTCCTTTGCCGAGGCAAGGGAGCTTCTGATGGCGGCAGGCTTCAAGTCGAGATGGATTCTGACCGACGACGGTTTTCGGGAGGTCGCAATATGAGTGTGTTGACGATCGTCATACTGATATTTTCTGCGCTGGGCGCAGTTGACTGGCTGATCGGCAACAAGATCGGCGTGGGCAAGGAATTTGAGCGCGCGTTTCTGTTGTTCTGCCCCATGACGCTTTCCATGCTGGGCATGATCGTCATAGCCCCTGCCGTGGGTGTGTGGCTCTCGCCGCTCTTTGACGGATTTTATGCACTTTTCGGTATTGATCCTTCCATCATTCCCGCCTCGCTGCTGGCAAATGATATGGGCGGTATGGCACTTTCGCAAAGTGTGAGCAAAAGTGCGCTGATGGGTAATTACAATGCTTTTATCGTGTCCTCCATGATGGGCTGCGTGATCTCCTTTACGCTGCCGTTTTCGCTCGGGCTTGTGCGCAAGGAGCAATATCCGCAGTTGTTTTTGGGCATGCTTTGCGGTATTGCCACCATTCCCGTGGGCTGTTTGGTTTCGGGCTTGATCTGCCGTGTGCCTCTTGGGGCGCTTATGCTTAACCTGCTGCCCTTGATTATCGTCGGGGGCTTGATCACCCTGGCGCTGCTCTTTTTCAAAAATGCCAGCATCAAGTGCTTTGCCGTGCTTGGACAGGTCATGCGCGCCATCTCGCTGGTGGGACTTGTGTGCTCAATCTTTACGTTTTTGACTAAGGTGGAGATCAGTCCGTATTTTGATTCTTTTGAAAACGGCGCACTGGTTTGCGCCAACGCCTGCGTGACGCTTTCGGGTGCTTTGCCGCTGATGTATCTGCTTGCCAAGGTGCTCGATAAGCCGCTGAACGCCATTGGCTCCAAGATCGGCATCAACGGTGTTTCCGCAATCGCGTTTCTCGGTACGCTGGTGACCAACGCCTCCACGTTTGGCACTATGGAGAAAATGGACAAAAAGGGTGCTGTGCTCAATTCCGCCTTTGCCGTGTCGGCAGCGTTTGCGCTGGGTGGGCATTTGGCGTTTACCATGGCGTTTGACGGCACGTACGTGCTGCCTATGATCGTAGGCAAACTCGTTTCCGGCGTTTGCGCCGTGCTGCTTGCGCTTGTTATGTATAGCCGTACGGGAGTCTAACCGAATTGCCCGAGGACGATGCCTTTATGCATCTTTCGGCGTGCTTTTACTCGCAAGATTAGTATCTTGCTTCGCAAAATCCCACCAAAATCTATCAAAAATGCATTCGCCCTCGGGTGCGAGCAGTTTTGACGAAGCAGATTTTTTCGAGCCCAAAAGCTTTTCCCGCAGGGCATATAGGCAATATGTCCAAGGGGAATGATGAAGGGATCGGGAAAATCTGCTCGTCAAAACCAATTTGGTTCGACTCCCGTACGGCTAAGGAAAAGCCGCAAAAGACCGCTTGAATTACATAGAAAGAACAGCCCCATGAAAAGGATAAATTATCGGGGGATTTAGCGAAAATCAAGGATTGTGTCACTTGGATGCAGTCCTTGATCGTTTTTTTGAATAGTTGCCGCAGGGGCGGGCGATCACTGATCGCCCCTACGACTGTTTTTGTTGGGATTTTGCGTATCAAACCCACAGCATAGACACTTGTAGGGGCGAGAATTTCGGCATAGCCGAAATATGTGATCGCCCGCCCTTGCGGTAATTACTATTTAAAAACATTAAGGGCTGCTTTACAAGCAGCCCTTTGTTCAATTTTTGCCTCTGATTTGTCGGCCCCATGGGGCTGTTCTTTTTTATATTGTGCGGGTGGATATGGAATCCGCCCCTACGATTATGTGGTTTCTCTTGTCAGCTTCTTTGCCCACCTGAAGCGGTTGCACTTGATGGCTGCGGCTGCGCACTTGAAGATCTGGTCGCTGTTCAGGCACAGCAGCACGATGGTGGGATCCCATTTGAACACAAACGCGCCAAGGAAGGACAGGGGCAGCACGATGCCCCAAATGCTGATCAGGTCATTGATAAACACAAAGCGCGAGTCTCCGCCGCCGCGCACAATGCCGATGTTGACAGGCATCTGGTACGCCGTTCCCATGCCCGTGATGCAAAGAACCAGCAAAAAGTTCTTTGCCGTGGCGTAGGTTTCGGGGGAGAGGTCGTAAAACTCCAGAATAAACGAGCGGATGATGAACAGTGCCACGCCCGTGATCAGGCTGATGCACAAAAAGATGCATTGGAAGGTCTTGACGTATTCGCGCAGCTTTTGCATGTCGCCCTTGCCCACCGTTTTGCCGATGATGATAGCGGTTGCGGATGCCGCGCCCACCGCCATGACCTTGAGCATCTGGAACAGCGTGCTTGCAATCGAGTTGGCGGCAATTGCGCTGTCGCTCATGTTGCCCAGAATCACGTTTTGCAGCGCGACCGAGCTGCCGAAGATAAAGGACACCATGACGAAAAAGCGGCAATGCTTGAAGTAGTCGCGGAACAGGGAAAAGTCGGTCTTGACAATATCTTCCTTGCGCACGCGCAGACGCTTATCGACCAGCAGGTAATAGCCGAGAATGATGCAAAGCTCGACCGCACGCGCGATCAGCGTACCGATCGCCGCACCGCGCACGCCAAGCTCGGGTGCGCCGAGGTTACCCTCGATGAGCATATAGTTGATCGAGCAGTTGATGAGGAGTGCTGCCGCGGACACGACGGTGGAGATACGCACGATCTCAACCGTGCGCAAAAGCGCGAGCAGCGTGGTGCTCAGTGCAAACATCAAATAAGTCCAGCGCACGATGGACAGGTACTGCACGCCCTGCTCGATGATCTCTGCCGAGTCCGAGAACAGCCCCACGATCTGATAGGGGAACAGGCTGGTCAAGAGGAACAGCAAAACGCCCAAAAACGCGCCCGCAAACACCGCCGCCTTACCAAGCTGCTTGATGGGCGCGGTGCGACCCTGCCCCCAGTATTGGCTGCCCATGGTCACAAGCGCATCACCAATGCCGATGGTCAGCTGCTGGAACAAAAATTGCAGGGAATTGACGGCTGCCACGCCCGAAAGCGCGGTCTCGCTGTAGCCGCCTATCATTAAATTGTCCGCCAGGTTGACGCTGAGCACGATCGCGTTTTGCAAAACGATCATGAAAAACAGCCGCCAGAACGAGCGGTAAAAGTCCTTATCTTTGGTCAGAAGCATACGTGCCTCCCGTGAATTTGTTTTTCGACTTTATTGTATCATATCCGAGGGAGTTTGTAAAGCGACGTTCGTTATTTTCTCGACGCCAACAAGTCTATTTTATCAAAATCATTGCCGCAAGCAGTGCTTGACAAGCAACACTTGACACGTGCAAGTCGAATATGCTTTACATTTGGGGCGTTGTGTGCTATAATGGTGGCAGTTGAAAGGAGTGATGCGTGTGACAGTAGGAGAGAAGATACAGCATTACAGAAAGCAGATAGGCTATTCTCAAGAAGAGCTGGGTCAAAAGCTGATGGTCAGCCGACAAACAGTCAGTCTTTGGGAAATGGATAAGACCCTGCCCACGGTCGATAACCTGCTTCGCTTAAAGGAAATATTCGGCGTCAGCGTGGATGAAATACTCAGCGCGGAGCAATCGGCACAGGCAGATGATTTACCTTGTGAGCAGCCCATAGAAAACTATAAGTTTGATTACATTTCCTCCGGGGCGAGTGATGTGTATAAGCAGCAAAAGACCAATATGCTGATCCGTTGCCTGATCGGGGCGGTTGCTTGGGCGGTTTTATTGCTGATTGGTATCCATGAAAAGGCATCTCCCGATTTTTTGATATTGGTTGGCATTATGTTTGCCGTGTATCTGGTCATAGGTGTTACGAGGTATGTTAAGGTGAAAAAAACCATCGCGGCGTATCAGAACAAGCTCATGAGCAGAGCGTATTATTATGAAGTGTTTGACACCTATTTTACCGTTGAGATCACACAAGATGGAGAATGTGTTTCCAAAGGCAAGGTGTACCTGTCCGAACTTGACAGGATCTATGAGAGCGGTGCATGCCTGATCCTGCAATGCGGTGGAGGTAGTTACTTTTTGCGCAAGTCGGATTTGGATAAGCAATCGGTCTTTTTTCGGCATCGGGAAAAGCAAACGCAAAAGGCGGCTTTGAAAAAGCCGAGCGGTTGGCGCGGTGTCGTTTCTGTCTTGCTGGTGGTTGCCTCGATCTGCACGATCTGGATGTCCGCCGTTGCGCTTGCGCTGATCATGCAGCCATATCATGCGCCCAATGAAACTATGTGGGTATTCTTCTTGTTCTTGCCCATTCCCATTGCATCGATCGTTTTCGGTATGTATCTGAAAGGGAAGGGCAATAAATACAAAAAGAACGTGATTACCGGCATTATTATAGCGGTGATGCTTTGTCTCTATGGTAGCTTTTCCTTTATTTTTGCGAACTTTTATACGCATGACGAGACACCGCTTTTGCGGGTGGAATCCTATCTGGAGATAGATATCCCCACGCCATTTCGTATCAATACAATGGATTGGACTGCTGGCGAGCAAAGCGTGCAGCGCGGTTATGTGTACTCGATCAGTAACGTATATTTTGATGCATCTGCTGTGCAAGCATGGGAAGAAGCGCTGGAGGATGATGACAGATGGACGGTTTCGCTTCCCAACGATCTGGTCGGCATTACCTCATCGGTTGTAGTTGTAGGTGCACAAGATTATTTTTTGGTGTACAACCTGCAAACGGGTGATATCAACATGTTGCCCGCGCAAGACGGCATCTACAGATTTATCGCAGTGACCTACAGCGCACAAAGTGACACCATGACGATCACGGAATACGAATTAGAGTATCAGAAATGAGCATGAGAAAAGGCACCCGTGTGGGTGCCTTTTCTGTATTTATTCTCCGATTTTTTCTGTGATGGTATTGTACAACGCCTCGGTATCCTGCGCGTTATCCATGCCGATGACTATGGTTTGGCTGCCTGTTTTGATCACGATGCAGGGCAGGTTGCCCGTGTAGGTGTAGCGGGTGTAGCTGCCGAATTCCTCGTTGCGGAAAATGCCGAGCAGCAGCCTTGCCGAGCCCACGCCGTTGATTCTCTGTCCGTCCACGCTGTTCTCGCGGTATTCAATGCTGTCGATGTTTTCATAGGGCAGGGTATAGTCGCTCCACATGTCTGCATCAATGCTGATCTCGGTATCGTTTGCCGTGATCTCTACGTTGCCCGAGAACATGATCAGCGGCATGATGATGCCCAGCGATACGATCACGACGACGGTTGCGATCACGGCTGTCTTTTGGCTTTTGTACAGATCTCCCAGCCCCTGCTCGTAGTCCTGCTTGGTCGCGTTGCCGTCTGCCAGCTGCTTTTTGTAAAAGCGGTAGGAATAGATGACGGGCAGTGCAAGCATGACGATCAGCAAGCCGCCCACCATAAAGGGCTGCACGACCCCGGGCAGCAGAATGGAGAGCAGACAAGCAACGCCGCAGCCCACGAATACCTTGCCCGCAAAGCGGTGCGTGGCGTACCAGTTGTCCTCGTTGGCAAGCGTCCATGCGATCTTGATGCCCATGGTGCGGTTGCGCGTGGTTTTGGGCATGTAGTTGCCGATCACGATCATGCCAATGCCCAGGGTCAGCCACACAAAGGCGGTGACGTTGACCTGCTCGCTAAATGCGGTGGCAAGCAGAATGCCGCAGGTGGAAACCGAGATCACGGGCGTGATCCACAGCACCAAGGCTTCGATTTTCTTGTTTTGCCGGTTGTTCTTTTCCATAACGGTTGTGAGAATGATGCAAAACCAATGCACGGCAAGCAGGATGAGCGGCAGCAAAAGGAAAATGCTTGCTGCATTTGCGCCTGTGTCGGTCTGCACGTCAAGTCCCCAGAATTGCACGATCTTTTCGGGCAGCAGCTTGCTGCCAAACAGCCCCAGCAGTGCAGGGAGCAGCGTTACGACCGAGGTGATGAGCACGGTCAGCTTATTTCGTTTGATCATTGTCGCTCTCTCCTTTCAGATCCTTGATCCAAAGTAAAATTTCCTCCAAAACCGATGCGTTGAGCTCGTAGTAAATAAACTTTCCCTCGCGCTTGTCGCGAATCAGCTCTGCCTCCTTGAGCACCGAGAGGTGCCTGGAGATCGAAGCGTCGGTCACGTCAAAGTGATCCGCAATCTCGCCCGCCGCCATTCTGCCGCCCTTGAGCAGATTCAGAATCTCTCTGCGGATGGGGTCGGAAAGTGCCCTTAAGGTATGCTGTATACCCATAGCGTCCTCCTTTATTTAACATTTAACCTAATTGTTAAATATAGTATAGCACGTCAAATTCCGTATGTCAATAGGGAATAATGGAAATATGTTACAATGTTATCATTTTGCTGTATAATGCGAGTAAAGTCATTGACAAAGCGGAAAAAATACAGTATAATGTATTCTGTATAAGCATGCGCTGCCGTCAAAGACGGGGCGCAATGCAAAGATTAAAAGAAAGGTAACAGACAAAAATGGCTTTTTCTCTTCACGGGGTACACGTACCTCACAGAAAAAACACCGCTAACTCGTCTGCCGTGCGTATAGAACCGCCTAAGACGGTGACCATTCCGCTGGCGATGCACATCGGTGCACCCGCAAAGCCCGTGGTCAAGGTTGGTGATGCCGTCAAGGTCGGCACGCTGATCGCAGAAGCGGGCGGCGCCGTTTCGGTACCCATGCACGCATCGGTTTCGGGCAAGGTGGTCAAGATCGTGGATTATCTGACCTCTGCCGGCAGCACCGTGCCTGCAATCATGATCGAATCGGACGGTGAAATGACGCCTGATGACGCTCTGACTCCTCCGGTAATTGACTCTCGCGACTCTTTGATTGAAGCAATCAAAAATGCAGGCATCGTCGGTCTTGGCGGTGCAGGCTTCCCCACACATTTCAAGCTGAACGTTGATCCTGCAAAAATCCAGCATCTGGTAATCAACTGCGCAGAGTGCGAGCCCTACGTGACCAGCGATACGCTGACCATGCTGGAGCGCACCGACGATATGGCAACTGCCATTGAGGCACTCAAGGCGCACATGGGCATCAAGCACGTCGTCATCGGCATTGAGAGCAACAAAAAGGCTGCTATCAAGTCCATGATGCAGCTGATGAAGGACACCTGCCAAGGGTGCAAGGTTGACGTGAAGGTGCTGCCCGCCAAGTA
>JAZRDG010000027.1:0-2576 GCA_045660125.1 Eubacteriales bacterium
ACATCACTCATTTACCACCCAAAAGCGAAATACTGTATAACACGCTATACCCTTGCAAGCAAGATAGTGTGCAAAAAGGACGAGAAAGTTCTCGTCCTTTTTGCGTTCGATATAGAACTGCTTTACGGTAGGTACCCCAAAGGTTGCCCTTTTTTTGCGCGCAAGGTAGACAAAGCGGCGCGGATGTGTTATAATGGGATCAATCAATCACTGCGGAGGCTTTTATGAAAACACTCGTTTTGGAAAATATGATGCTTGAGGTGGATTTTGCCTGGGGGCAGATCGCCTCGCTGACCATAAACGGCAAGCAGCGCACCGTCGCGCCCACGGCTCTTTTCAAGCTGAGATTGCGCGATGAGAGCGGCAACGCTACCGTATACAGCGCCTATGAAGCAACCGTTTGCACCCCCACCGAGGGCGGCGCGATCTATGCGGGTTTTGCACTCGAAGGACTTTGCGTGCAGGTGCACCTGTGTGAAAAGCAGGGAAGTGCCGCATGGCGCGCAGAGGTGCGCGGACTTGATGCGCATCACGTGGTTGAGTGGATGGATTTTCCGCTCGTCACCCTGCCTGCGCTCAAGGAAAATAACCAAGATGGCAACGGCGGCACGATTTTGTATCCCTATAACGAGGGTGCGCTGATCTCCAACAACGATTACCGCAATATGACCGATTTCCGCCATTGGGAGCCCGAATACCCCAGCCTTGGCTGCTACGGTGTGTTCCCCAACATGATCTGTTCGCAAATGCAGGCGTACCTGTGGGAGGACGCGAGTCTGTATATGGGTGCGCACGATGCCGCGCGCGGCGTCAAGGGCATTGATTTCTATGCCGAAAACGGCGGCATCACCATGCAGATGCGCCTGTTCTGCGGCGTGGAGTTCGGGCAGGATTTCGTGATGGACTACGATATCGTGTGGCGCGCAACCAACGGCAGATGGGAATCCGCTGCCGAAATTTACAGAGAGTGGTTTGAAACTGCCTTGCCGCCCAGAGCCAAAAAGATCAAAGATAACGAGGGGCTGCCCGCGTGGTATGCCGAGAGCCCCTTGGTGGTGACCTATTGCGTGCGCGGCGTGCACGATATGGACGAAATGAGCCCCAACGCGCTTTTCCCGTATACCAACGCGCTGCCGCTGCTGGATCAGATCAAATCCCGTGCCGAAACGCGCCTGTTGGTGCTGCTGATGCACTGGGAGGGCACAGCTCCTTGGGCACCGCCCTACGTTTGGCCCCCTTACGGTGGCGTCGAGAATTTCACCGCGTTCAAGGACGCCTTGCACGCGCAGGGAGACTTGCTTGGCGTGTATTGCTCGGGCTTTGGCTATACGCTCAAGAGCAATCTGGTGGACGATTACGATTGCACCGAGATCTGCGAGCGCGAGGATTTGACGCGCGGCATGTGCGCAGGACCTGATGGCAAGGTGGCGATCAGCCGCATCTGCACGGGTCAGCGCAAGGGCTACGATATTTGCCCTGCATCCGAGGTGGGACACGATATTCTTGCCAAGGCGTACGAGCCGCTGTTTGAAAGCGGCATTGACTACGCGCAGATTTTGGATCAGAATCACGGCGGCGGTCAGTATTTCTGCTATAGCCGCTCTCACGGCCATCCTCCCGTGCCGGGTGCTTGGATGACCGAAAATATGCAAAACATGCTGACAGAGTGGAACGGCATGGCGGGCAAGATGCTGCTTGGCTGCGAGTCTGCTGCCGCAGAGCCGTTTATGGGCAATTTGCTTATGAGCGACAACCGCTTTGAGCTCAATTATCACGTAGGCGCACCCGTGCCGCTGTACGCGTACCTGTATCACGAGTATCTGCGCAATTTCATGGGCAATCAGGTGTCCTGTCCGTTCGGTAACGATCAGGATACGCTGAATTATCGCGTGGGTTATTCGTTTGCTGCGGGTGACCTGATGACCCTGGTGCTCACGCCCGACGGCTCCTTAATGACCAACTGGGGCAACCACGATTTCTCGCGCCTGCCCGACAGGGAAAAGGCACTTGACCTTGTGGCAAACCTGTGTCGCTTCTACCGCGAGGGTGCAGGGAAGTATTTGCATAACGGTCGCATGATCCCCGCAAAGCCCGTGACCTGCGGACAAAAGGAATTCTGGATGGAGTGGTACGGCCACGCATGCACCTTCCCGACCGTGTATTCGACCGCATGGCAGGCAGAGGACGGCACGCGCGCACAGATTTTGGTCAACCCCGGCGACACCGCAGAGACCTGCACCGTGGACGGACGCGAGATCACAATTCCCGCAAGAGACGCGGTCATGATCGCACTTTAAAATAGTAAACAGGGCTGACCAAGGTCAGCCCTGTTTGAATTGTTTCTATGATGCGTCGACACAAAATATCAAGACGGTTTTGAAAAAAAGTTAGTTTGTGTTGGAGCGGGCGATCACACTCGCATGCGGTTAAGTAGGGCGGCGAGAGAGGGGTACTCGCCTGCGGCGAGAATACCCACGCCCTGCGCCTGACAAGCGAGCTTGTCGATCTTCGGGCGGGGTATGCGAACCCTATTTTTGCTGCGCAAAAAAGAGGGCACATCATGAGCCCTCTCTCTC
>JAZRDG010000028.1:0-11010 GCA_045660125.1 Eubacteriales bacterium
ACCGTGGATTCCAACACGGTCACGGTCACGTTTTTGCAAACGCTGACCGTCACCAAGACGCCGCTTTTTGACACCTACACGGCAGGGGGCCCGCAGTGGAGCGAAAACGCAGTGAAGCGGAACGTCCGCGGGGGAAGGGGCGCGCGAGGAGATTGGGAAAGTATTGTTGTTCCCCATATAACGAGTCCTTGCTATTCAGGCGACCCCTTCCACCGCTGCGCGGTCCCCCTTCCCCTATGGGGACGGCTTTTTTGCGCGTTCGTCTTATGAGTCTACCCGTTACGGGCAACTTTAAAAAGCCTTCTCCAGTGGGAGAAGGTGGCGCCGTAGGCGACGGATGAGGTGTTAGAAAAGGATTTCAAATTGTAAAAATTCAACCCGAAATATTACTTTGCTTTGCAACTACACTTTGACTCCTCATCCACCGCTTCGCGGTCCCCCTTCTCCCGCAGGAGAAGGCTTATAAAGGCAACCCATGGCGGATAGGTGAACAAGACGGATGAGCGCTATAAAGCCGTCCCCATAGGGGAAGGGGGCCCGCAGTGGAGCGAAAACGCAGTGAAGCGGAACGTCCGCGGGGGAAGGGGTCGCGCGAGAAGATTGGGAAAGTATCGTTTTTTATAAACATGATAGCTATGCTATTTTTATTCCCCATGTGGCGAGTCCTTGCCGTTCAGGCGACCCCTTCCACCGCTTCGCGGTCCCCCTTCCCCTATGGGGACGGCTCATTTCGCGCGTCCGTCTTGTTTAATCAACCGATAAGGGCAACTTTAAAAAGCCTCCCCGCTGCGGAAGGCTTTTGAAGACGCCCCGCATAATCGTAGGGACCGGCGTCCTCGACTGTCCGCACACAATACCCTCGCCCTGCGGCGAAATCCCTTGCTGTGCGGTAAAAACGGGGAATATATAATAAATTTTTGAAAATTTCTCCTCTTTTTCCCGAATTTGTTTATATTATTGTTTACAAAATCAAATTTATATGTTATACTATTATAATGGTATAATGGTATGATAGTGCTCCCTTGTCTTGTGGGGCACGGAAAGGAGATGAAATGGATATCTCAAACAACCAAAATCAAATGCAGCCTCGCCCCGTATCCGTATTTGCGCACATCTTTTGCTGCATCGTATTCTTTGCTTGCTCAACAGCACTCCCCGTGCTGACCTTCTATATCGGCACAGAGGGCATCGATCCCGCGATCCCTTTGACGCTGGCTCTGATCACCCTTGCGCTTTGCGTTGTCTTTGCGCTCGCGCTTTGCAAAAAGCCGCTCTTCCTTGGCTGTGCGGCAGCGGTTGCGCTGTTCCTTGCACTGCTCAGCCCCTTCTTCTCCGCCCTGTTTGCCGCGCTGCTTTGCGCGACCGTTGCGGGTGCGGCGCTGTTTGCAGCCTCGGCTCGCTTGCAAAATCTTGCCGTCTGCCTGATCGCTGCGACGGCTTACGGCGTATCCTTTTCGCTGACCAAAGACCCCTTGCTTGCAGCATTCGCGCTGCTGCCCTTGCTGGCAGCGCTTGCGTTCGGCATCTGCTATAAGAAAAAATACTCGGTCATCATCTCGATCGGCTCTGCCACGGGCGCGCTGCTTGCCGCTTACGTTTTGCTGATCGGCGCAGACGCGCTGCTTGCAGGCATGCCGCTCAGCGTACAGGGCGTGACCGACTATATAAAGGCGTTCCACGCAACCGTTTCCGCCGAGCTTGCCGCTTCGATGCAGCTGATGGCAGAGACCCCCGAAATTGCAACGCAGCTTGCCCCCATGCTTGGCGGCTCGATCACCCCTGAGGCGATTGCCGAATTTTCCGACTCGGTTTCCACCGCCGTGATCAGCATGCTGCCCGGCGTTTCGATCATGATGGCTTGGATCCTTTGCTTTATCGCGCACCGCGGCTTTACCGCGCAGCTGGTACGCGGCATGGATAAAAAGGACTACCCCGCGCACCTGACCACGTTTGAGCCCTCTGTGCCCACCGCGATCTTTATGATCCTTTGCTATGCGGCAATGCTGCTCTCGTCTTTGTCCGCGCGTGGCGAGCTGATCACGTTTATTGCGCTTAACTTGCTGCTCTCGCTGCTGCCCATGATGACGGTTTGCGGCATTCTCAGCATCATCTCCAATATCAAGCACGCAACAGTCAAGTGGCCCTTGCTCTTAACCTACGCCCTGGCGATCATTTTCCTGGGCGTTGCCGTAGTTCCCATGGTTGCCTTTTTCGGCTCGTTTGCCGTGATCACCGGTGCAATTGCCCGTGCGCTGGAAAAGAAATTCCGAGATTTCAAAGGAGGACAGTGATATGAAACACCGTTCGGATCATCATAAAAACGGTCATTATACAGGCAAGAAAGTGCAAATTTATATGGACTTGCGCGTTCCTTTTGCAATCTGTACGGCTATCGGGCTGATTTTGCTTGCCGCTTGCGCAACGATCGGGTATTTGAACGTTCCCACGCTGCCGCTTGCCTGGTTCGGTCTTGGCGCGCTTGCCGTGTTTGCCCTGACCTGCGCGATCCTGTTTTTGGTCTACCTGCTCCGTTTTCACCGTCTGCGTGAGGCTCTGACGCAAGCAGACCTTGCCAATACGGACATTTACGATATGTTCCGCTACGTCATCGACGTGCCCTACGCGGTCATCGGTCGCGACGGCGTGGTCAAGATCATCAACAGCGCCCTGCAGGACGTACTTGGCTACCGCTCGCCTGTATGTAACATCCGTCTTTCCGAATTTTGCGCAGTGCCGATCGACATCATTGCCATGTCCGCACACGGCGCAAAATCCTCAGCACACGAATCCGATCTGTTGCCCGAGGGTCCTGTGACCAGACTTGGCAACGGCAAGAGATACGAGCTGCTAAGCTATCCCATGCACATTGACGGGGAGGAATACCTCTTCACCGTGTTCCGTGACGTCAACAGCCTGCTTGAGCTCAAGGAAAAGGCTGACCGCGAAAACCCGGTCGTTGCCTATATTGCGCTGGATAACTTGCAGGAGCTGACGCAGTTTGTACGCGCCAGCTACCGCGAGACCGCTTCGCGCATTGAGCAGATCCTGATCGATTGGGTCAAGGGTCTGAACGGCATGATCCGCGAATACGACAGAGACAAATATCTGGCGGTATTCTCTCAGGAAATGCTGGAAACCTGTATTGCAGACCGCTTCAGCATTCTGGAAAAGGTCATGGACGTCAAGATCGGTGACAACACCTTCCCCGTGTCGATCTCGATGGGTATTGCCTCGGTCAGCGGCTCGATGGCAGAAAAGGAGCACGCGGCTTACGCGGCTCTGGAGGTTGCGCTTTCCCGTGGCGGTAACCAGGTAGCACTGCGCCGCGACGTGGGCGGTAATCTGGAATACTTTGGCGGTACGCACAAGATCCTGGAGAGCAACTCCTCGATCAACTCGCGCGTCAGCGCAAGCGTGCTTGCAGCAAAGCTGCGCGAATGCGGCAACGTGCTGATCATGGGTCACTCCAACCCCGACTTCGACTCGTTGGGCGCATGCGTGGGTGCTGCGCGCTTTGCCATCAGCGTCCTGCAGGCTAAGGCTGCGGGCGAGGGTCGCTCGCGCGACGCCATTCCCGACGTACACATCGTCACCGACCGCAAATGCGACACCTTCCGCACCTGCTACGCACACTTAGCCGGCATGAAGGAATACGCCGAAATGTTTATTGACCGCGAGGCAGGCATGAACGCCGTTACCTCGGACACCCTGTTGATCATCGTGGACGCAAATAACCGCTTTATCTTTGAAGCACCCGACCTGCCAAGCTCGGTGCAGCATATTGCGCTGATCGACCATCACAGACTGGTCAAGGAGCCCGATTTCGCACCCTTCTTAAACTACATCGAGCCCACCAAGTCCTCTGCCAGCGAGATCATTGCGGAAATGCTGCAGCAAAGCGAATACGCCGACTGCCTGCAAAAGGAGGAGGCAAACCTGCTGCTCTCGGGCATTATGCTTGACACCAACAACTTTACCCGTAACGCGGGCGCGCAAACCTTTGAGATCACCCACTACCTGTACTCCTGCGGCGCACACACAAGCGTCGTACGCGAGTTCTTCAATCAGGATCTGGAGGACATGCGCATTGCCAGCGCATTTGACTCGACCGCGCGCATTTACCGCGACATCGTGGCGATCACCTGGCTCAACGCCGATCGCGACCCCTCTCCCGAGGACCGCGTTGCTGCCGCCAAGGCAGCAGACAACCTGCTCTCGCTCAAGGGCATTGAGGCATCCTTTGCTATGGTGCTCATGAACGATACGGTTGCCATTTCGGGCAGATCCAAGGGCGATATCAACGTGCAGCTCATTCTGGAAAAGCTGCAGGGCGGCGGTCACTTCGACGTAGCGGGCGCACAGGTCAAGAACGCCTCGCTGCAAAGCGCTTACGAGCTGCTCAAATCCGCTATCAACGAGTATTTTGAATACGATTACAAATCTGACGACAAAGACAAATAAATTGCATTTTTTCTCATAACCAGGAGGTATATAACATGAAAGTTCTTCTTTTACAGGACGTAAAGGGTCAGGGCAAAAAGGATCAGATCGTGGAGGTATCCGACGGATACGCACGCAACTTCCTCTTCCCCAAAAAGCTTGCCGTAGTTGCCGATAACAAGGCGATCAACGAGGTCAAAAACAAGGAAGCTTCCAAGCAATACAAGATCGAAACCGAAAAGGCAGCCGCAAACGCCATTGCCGCAAAGCTTGCAGAGGTGGTTGTCAAGATCTCTGTCAACGCAGGCGCGGACGGCAGACTCTACGGCTCGATTACGTCCAAGGATATCGCCGAGGCGCTCTCCAAGCAGCACGGCGTTACCATTGACAAGCGCAAGATCGTGATGCCCGATCCCATCAAGGCTTACGGCACCTACAACTTTGACGTGCGCCTGTACCCCGAGATCGTGGGCAAGGTCAAGGTCACTGTCGGTGCGTAAGATCGCACGGTATCAAAATTCAAGGAGGTCCTTATGAGCGAGGAACTTGTACGCAAGCTACCCTTCTCCCTGATTGCCGAGCAAAGCTTGCTTGGCTCTATCCTGATCGACCCCAAGGCGCTTGACGAGATCGCAGACCTGATCAAGTCCGACGATTTTTACCTCGAGGAGCACAAACAGATCTACCTTGCCTTTCAGGAGCTTTTCTCGCAGAACAGCGAGATCGACTTAGTTACGCTGATCGATACCCTTGTACGCAAGGGCATTTACGATAAATCCGGCGGACAGGACTACATCCGCACCCTTGCCGAGGTGGTGCCCAACGCACTCAACATCAAGGACTACGCCCGCATCGTCAAGGAAAAGAGCACGCTGCGCCGCCTGATCGAGGTGGCAAACGACATTTCCGAGGCGGCATACTCCGAGCAGGACTCGGTGGCAGGCATTCTGGAAAGTGCGCAAAACAGCATTTACGCCATTGCGCAGGGTCGCGACACCAAAAACTTCAAGCACATCCGCGAGGTCATCGGTGACGTATACGCGCACCTGCACGAGCTCAAGGAAAACAAGGGCGCGGCAGCGGGCACGTCCACAGGCTTTTCGGGTCTTGACCGCGTGCTGGCGGGCATGGGCAAGTCCGACCTGATTCTGGTCGGCGCACGTCCCGGTATGGGTAAGACCAGCTTTTGTTTGAATATTGCTACCAACGTAGCGTCGCAGACCGGCAAAAAGGTGGCGATCTTCTCGCTGGAAATGTCGGCTGACCAGCTTGTCAACCGCGTCATTGCCAGTGAAGCACTGGTGGACAGCTACACGCTGCGTACCGGTGAACTCAACCCCGACGACTGGCGCAAGATTGCGGAGGCAACCTCGCACCTTGCCAAGTGTGACGTGCTGATCGACGATACCTCGGGTCAGTCGGTGACCGGCATGAAGGCAAAGCTGCGCCGCGTGGATAACCTTGGCTTGGTGGTCATCGACTACCTGCAGCTCATGCAATCCGACCGCAAGATCGACAACCGCGTGCAGGAGGTCTCCGAGATCTCCCGTGCGCTCAAGATCATGGCAAAGGAATTGATGGTTCCCGTCATCTGCTGCGCACAGCTCTCGCGTGGTCCCGAAGGCAGAACCGACAAAAAGCCCATGCTTTCCGACCTGCGTGACTCGGGTGCGATCGAGCAGGACGCGGACGTGGTTATCTTCCTGTACCGTGACGAATACTACAAGGTAGGCGAGGAAGCCCCCGAGGACTCCACCGCCGAGGTCATTGTGGCAAAGAACCGTCACGGCTCGACCAATACGGTCAAGATGGGCTGGATCGGTCGCTATACCAAGTTCCGTACCATTACCGACGATGAAGGTCATGGATAAGCTGACCCGGCTTCCCGAAGGGTACGCGCAAGACACCCCCGTGTTGGTCGCCTTTTCGGGCGGCGCGGACTCCTCGCTGCTTTTGCGCCTTTTGCACCGCGCGGGGATCAGACTTTGCGCCGTGCACGTGCATCACGGCATTCGCGGTGCACAGGCAGACGCAGACGCGCAGTTTTGCAGGGACACCTGCCGCGCGCTGGGCATTCCCCTGTTTTTGATCCGCATCAACGCGCCCGCGCTTGCCAAAAAGAACGGGCAAAGCCTGGAAGGGGCGGCAAGAGAGGCGAGATACCGCCACTTTGCGCGCCTGATGCGCAAGCACCGAATTCCCCTTTTGGCAACGGCACACCACGCTGACGATAATCTGGAAACCCTGCTGTTTCGCCTGTGCCGCGGCACGGGTACGCAAGGGCTGCGCGGCATTCCCGCGCACGCACAGCTGCCGGGGACAAGAGAGGACGAGCACCTTTGCGTGTACAGACCGCTTTTGCACCTGACCAAGCAGGAGATCCTGCAGGCGTGCGAGCAGCTTGGCGTTGATTTTGTCACGGACGCTACCAACGCCGAGGACGATTACGCACGCAACCGCATCCGCATCCGCGTCGTTCCCGAGCTCGAGACGCTTTTTGCGCATCCGCAGCACGCAGCCGCAAGGCTTTGCCGTGCCGCCGGCGAGGACTGTGACGCGCTGGACGCGATTGCCACCGCGCTTTACGCGTCCCATACCAAGAATGGCGCACTCCCGCTCCCGATCTTGAAGGAGCAGCCTGCCGCCATTGCCAAACGCATGATCGCGCGCCTTTACGAGCAGCACGCAAACGGCTGCATGCTGGAGGCGGTGCACATTGACGCGATCTACGCGCGCGTTTGTCAAGGCACGCCGGGCAGCATCAGCCTGCCGGGCAAAATTGCCGCCGTGATCGACCGCGACGCGCTGCGCACCGTACCGGATGCGACACGCGCCGCACCGGATGCGCCCACGCAGAGCGGCGACTATCTGCTGCCCTTAAAGGGCGGATTTTGCGAAATTTGTGACGCAGGTGTGACGGTTTGGTCTTCTTTTCCCGAAAACCAAAAAACAGACACGGCTTTAGACACAAATGTTTACAATTTATATACAGAACTGCAAGTAAGATTTGATACAATAAAAGGACGGATTTTTTTGCGCCCCATCAAAGAGGGCGATTGTATCCTGCAAGGCGGGATGCACAAAAGAATTCGCAAGCTGTACGGTCAGTGCGGCGTGCCGCTGCACCTGCGCCCAAAGCTCCCTTTGCTTTGTGATGACCTGGGCGTGCTTGCCGTTCCGGGTATTTGCCTGCGTGACGGCGCAAAGCCGCGCACGGGCGAGGACGCACTTTGCGTTCGCATCTATTTACAAAACACAAATTCACTTTGATACTTGAATGAAAAGGGGCATACCATGATAAAGAATGATATTGAAAAGATTTTGATCTCCGAGCAAGAGCTCTCCGACATCATTGACCGCCTTGCCGAGCAGATCACCAACGATTATCGCGACTCGCAGCGCAAGCTGGTGTTCGTAGTCATTCTCAAGGGCTCGATACCCTTTGCCACCGAGCTGATGAAGCGCGTCACGCTTCCGCTTGAAATTGAGGTCATGAAGGTCTCCTCCTACGGCGCGGGCACCAAGAGCTCGGGTGAGATCCGTATCCACACCGATCTGTTGCGCGACGACCTGCCGGATTGCGACCTCTTGATCATTGAGGACATTGTGGACAGCGGCAGAACGCTCTCCCGTCTGACCCAGCTGTTTGAGCACAGACTTGCAGGCAGCGTCAAGACCTGCACCATGCTGGATAAGCCCTCGCGCCGCGAGGTGGATTTCGTTGCCGATTACGTCGGCACGGTAGTTCCCAACGAGTTCGTGGTTGGATTTGGACTCGACTTTGACGAAAAATACAGAAATCTGCCCTTCGTGGGCGTTCTGAAGCCGGAGATCTACTCCTAAGAGTGACGCGGCAAATACATTGTACTGCGGCGCGATACGCGCGCCGATGGAGGTTTGAATGAAAAATAATTTGAAGGTGGTCTTGTTTTACGTGGTATTCATTGCCCTGATCGCCGTCGTGGTATTTATGCTGTTCGGCGGTAGCGGTAATACCGTAAAGCCTGAACCGATCACCGATTACCAACAGGTCATTACCGACTTTACGCCCATTGATACCGACAATGACGGCACGCCCGATCAGGGAAAGGTCAAGAGCTGCGTGATCAGCTTCCGTCAAAAGACGCTGACCTACACGACCTACGAGGATAAGGTCTTTGTTTACGAGATCGCGGATATGGATTACTTCCATCGCGACCTGGGCCCCAAGATCGTACAGCTCTCCGAGCTTGGCTTGATCGAGGAAGTGGTCAACCAGCCTCTGGTCATGCTGCCCGCTTGGGTATCCTATATCCCCTTCCTGCTCATTATCGTGGTCTTCATCGTATTCTACTTTGTTGCCATGAAGCGTGCAAGCAGCGAGGGCAATAAGATCAACAGCTTTGGTAAGGCGCGCGTCAAAACGCCCAAGCCCGACGATAAGAACAAGGTCCGCTTTAAGGACGTTGCAGGTGCGGACGAGGAAAAGCAGGAGCTGCAGGAGATCGTGGAATTTCTCAAGGCTCCCGGCAAGTTCTCCCGTCTTGGCGCAAAGATTCCCCATGGCGTTCTGCTCATGGGCCCTCCCGGTACGGGTAAGACCCTCTTAGCCAAGGCAGTCGCAGGTGAAGCAGGCGTTCCCTTCTTCTCGATCTCGGGCTCTGATTTCGTAGAAATGTACGTCGGTGTCGGTGCTTCCCGTGTGCGTGACCTGTTTGAAAACGCGCGCAAAGCCCCCGCATCCATCATCTTTATCGACGAGATCGACGCCGTCGGTCGTCACAGAGGCGCAGGCCTTGGCGGCGGTCACGATGAGCGCGAGCAGACCCTTAACCAGCTGCTGGTTGAAATGGACGGCTTTGGCTCGCACGAGGGCATTATCGTCATCGCAGCCACCAACCGCCCCGACATCCTTGACCCCGCGCTGCTGCGTCCCGGCCGTTTTGACCGTCAGATCACGGTCAACTACCCCGACCTGCAGGGCAGAGAGGACATTCTGAAGGTACACGCAAAGAACAAGCCCCTGGAGGAGAGCGTGGATCTTGCCCGCGTGGCAAGAAGCACGGTCGGCTTTACGGGCGCAGACCTTGCCAACCTGCTCAACGAGGCAGCCCTGCTGGCAGCACGCCGCAACAAGGCGCTGGTGGGCATGGAGGAGATTGACGACGCATACCTGCGCATCATCACCGGTCCTCAGAAGAAGAGCAGAAAGATCAAGCCGGAGGATCTGCGCAAGACCGCATATCACGAGGCAGGTCACGCAATCGTGGCGCACAAGCTGGACCGTGTTGACCCCGTACAGATGATCTCGATCATTCCCAGCGGCAACGCTTTGGGTTACACGCTCAATCCTCCCACCGAGGACAGATTCAGCGTTTACAGAGAAGAGCTTAAGCAAAAGATCGCTATGATGCTGGGCGGCAGAGTTGCCGAGCAGATCATCAACGGCGACTTCTCGGGCGGTGCATCCAACGATATCCAGAGAGCAACCAGCATTGCGCGCCGCATGGTCACCGAGCTTGGTATGTCCGACGTGCTGGGTCCCATTCACTACGGATCGGGCGACGGCGAGGTATTCCTTGGCAGAAGCATTTCGGGCACGCCCAATTACTCGGGCAAGACGGCAGCCGTGATTGACGAGGAGATCAGCAAGATCATCAACGACGCTTACGCTGTGGCACAGACCATTCTGACCGAGAATCTTGACAAGCTGCACTTTGTGGCAGACTTCCTTGTCAAGCACGAGGTTATGGACGGTGAGCAGTTTGCTGCTTTGATGGACAGAAACGCGACTGAGCAGGAGCTGATTGAAATTGCCGAAGAGAGAGCGCGTAAGAGCCGCGAGGCGAACGAGCAAAGAGAGCAAGCCGAGCAGGAGCGCGCACGCCGCGAAGCCGAGGAAAAGGCAAACGAAAACCCCTTCCCTTACGCCCAGCCCCTTGACCAGGACAAGGACGATAAGGATGATAAGGACGACACCGATAAAAAGGACAACAACGACGGCGGATTCTTCTCGCTGTAATTGATAAAAGAGCTGCTTCAAGAAATTGAGGCAGCTCTTTATATATATAGGAAGACAAATATACCCAAAGCGGATAATCGAACAAGACGGACGTGCGCTATAAAGCCCCCCTCTCCGAGGGGGGATGGAATCGCGGAGCGAGCCTGCGAGCGGGCGATGGGGGGAGTCGGGCGTGCGCTTGGGTGTAGACCGCATTTTCTTAAACTACTTATTGGTTAGTTTGAGTGCCAAATGTCTATGCCAGAACGGGTAACCGACTCCCACCACCACTTCGTGGTCCCCCTCCCTCAAAGAGGGAGGCTTTTTTGCGTGTCCGTCTTATGAGTTTAACCGTTACGGGCAACTTTAAAAAGCCTTCTCCAGTGGGAGAAGGTGGCGCCGTAGGCGACGGATGAGGTGTTAGAAAAGGATTTCAAATTGTAAAAATCCAACCCGAAATATTACTTTGCTTTGCAACTACACTTTGACTCCTCATCCACCGCTTCGCGGTCCCCCTTCTCCCGCAGGAGAAGGCTCATAAAGGCAATCCATGGCGGATAAGTGAACAAGACGGTTGAGTGCTATAAAGC
>JAZRDG010000029.1:0-6500 GCA_045660125.1 Eubacteriales bacterium
ACAAGGGCAGGTTGCTCACGCGTTACTCACCCGTCCGCCACTAAGCATTGCTGCTCCGTTCGACTTGAATGTGTTATGCACGCCGCCAGCGTTCATCCTGAGCCAGGATCAAACTCTCGAATAATTGTATTTAATCGATCCGAAGATCGAGTCAAATCTGTTTTACTCGAGCTTTTGCTCTAAGCTTTTGTTTCTAAATTTACTCTGTTGAGTTTTGTACTCTTCAAGAATTTCGAGATTCGTATTTCGCACTTACTTTTTTTGCTTTGTACTTCTCTCTGTTATTCAATTGTCAAGGACCAATTTTCTGCCGCTCTTTGCGACAGCCTAAATATGATACCACATCGTAAGCAGTTTGTCAAGGGGTTTTTGAAAATTTCTTAAAAAATTTTTTCGACCGTTCCTGACGCCTTTGCTTGCGGCGCAGTGTTAATATGATACTACATTTCTTTCGATTTGTCAAGCACTTTTTTGAATATTTCTCCTAAAAAAATCAACAAAGTAAAGTGCCTAACGCAGTTGCGTTAGGCACTTTTGCACAAAATGATACAAAACTATCAGACCTTGGGGATCTGCAGCTTGATTTCCTTGCCAAGCTTAGCCGAACGAGCGATGCCGTCCAGGATTGCCTGGTTATAAATGATCTGAGAAGACGGAACGGGAGCGGGCTTACCGTACTTAACGGCATCCAGGAAGGAACGGATCTTCTTATCGAACAGATCGCCGCCGTCATTGATGATCGGTACTTCATATTCCATATCCACGCCGCCGATGGTCTTGTAGATCTTCATGGGGCCGCCGACAGTGCCGTTCCAGCAGTCGGTGGAAGGAATACGCAAGCCTGCCTTGGTACCCAGAATGATGGTATCGCCGGGGGTATTGATGTTCATCGCCCATGCAATACGGAAGTCCAGAATGATGCCGCCCTCGAGTCTGACGAACGCTGCTGCGAAATCGTCAACGCCGAACAGGTCTGCATATTCGGGGTGACCGGGATAGGTGGTGGGATCCTTACCGAAGAAATCGCTCTTATAGCCGGTTACGGTCAGGGGCTTGGGATAGCCAACTGCGTTGAGCACCATATCCAGCGAGTAGCAGCCGATATCAGCCAGTGCGCCAAGGCCTGCGGTCTTGTCTTCGATAAAGGTGGTACCGAAGGGAGTGGGGATACCTCTGCGTCTGCCGCCGCCGGTCTGAATGTAGTAAACCTTACCAAGCTCGCCGCTGTCAACGATCTTCTTGATCATCTGCATATTCGCGTCAAGTCTGGGCTGGAAGCCGATGGAAAGCACCTTGCCGCTCTCCTTTTCAGCCTTCATAACCTCGACAGCCTCGTCAAGGGTTACGGTAAAGGGCTTCTCCAGCATAACGTTGATGCCCTTCTTGAGTGCATAAATAGAGGGTTCTGCGTGCTGACGGTTGTAGGTGCAGACAGAAACAGCATCCAGCTGCAGGCTCTCATCGTCCAGCATTTCCTTGTGGGAAGCATAATCGGTCTTAACGCCCTCAACGCCGCCGTCCTTGAAGAACTTTGCAGCCTTACCGGGGATCAGGTCACAGCCCGCAACGATCTCAACGTCGGGCATCTTCTTGTAGGAAGCCAGGTGAGCACCTGCGATCCAGCCGCAACCGATGATACCGATTCTCAGCTTTCTGTTCGTGTCAATAGCTACCTCGTTTGTCTGGTTCTTGTAGTCCAGCTTTGCATCCATCTTTTCTGCCATGATGATATCCTCCGTAAATTGATTTTTTATTGTTGTGCGCCGTCAATAACCAAGCGTGCGCAAATAGGTTCTGCTCTTCTCAATGCTCTGCATAGGCGTAAGACCCATAGAGGGCTGGTCCTGCTCGACCACGACCCACTGCGCGCCTGCTGCCTCGGAAGCCGCCAGGATAGCGGGGAAATTCTGACAACCCGAGCCAACGGGACGGAACTCAAACGCCTTAACCTCTGCCTCTGCCTTTTCGGACTCGATGCCGATCAGCTCGTACATATTATCCGACTTGCCGCCCACAAAATCCTTGAGGTGCACGACGGGTGCTCTGCCGCTATACTTGGTAATATAGCCCGCAGGCTCTTCGCCGCCTACGTTGACCCAGCAGGTATCCAGCTCGGTCTGCAGATATTCTGCGGGAACGGTATCGTACAGCACGTCCAGCGCGTACTTGCCGTCGATCTTATCAAATTCAAAATCATGGTTGTGGTAAAGCATCTGCATACCCAGCTCCTTTGCCACCTTACCAAGCGCCAGCGCGTTCTTGACCACGTCCGCAAAGCCCTCGGTGCCGGGACGGCACTCGGGCGTCAGGTACGGAATGGCAACGAACTTACAACCGATCTCGGCATACTGACCAAGCACGCCTTTGGGATCAGCCAACATTTCGTAGTACGGAACGTGCGCAGAGATCGGAACAAGACCGTTTTCCTCACACAGTTTCTTGTGATCGGCAGGCGCATAGCCGTAAAGACCTGCAAATTCCACGCCGTCATATCCCATTTCCTTGATTTTTTTGAGCGTACCCGGAAAATCCGCCGCAGCGTCGTCTCTGACCGAATACACCTGAACCGCTACCGGTAATGCCATAGTGTACCTCCAATGCTCAGGGCTTTTCACCCCATTTTTCTTAATTATAGGACAAAAGGTGCGAGCATTCAAGACATTCATAGGTTTTAATCGGACATATATTGCTGTTTTGTGTAAAATATGGCGATTTGCACATTTAAGCAAATCGCCATTTGTGATATTTAACCAAAAAGCTGTGCAGCCACGACCCAAAGCTCCTTTGTTTGCGCAAACGCCGCCTCCAGCTCGCTTGTGGGCATGGGGTAGATAACGGTTGCAATTTCAACCGTGACCGAGGGCACGCCCTTTTCCAGCGTGATCCAGTCGTTGAGCGAGGCATCCAGGTGCTTATCGTAGATCAGCTTATAGCCCGTGTGCTCGCACACCGCCTTTGCAAGGTCCAGCGTTTGCTGACGCAAGCCGCCCGTCATGCCGCAATCCCAATACACGACCTGTCCTGCGGTATGGAACGCAAGCAGCGCCTCCAGCTCGCCAAGGCTTTCCACGTACGCGCTGACCGCCTTTGTTTCGGGCTCGGATGCAGGGCCGGGGCCCTTGTAGTTGCGGAAGCAGGGGGCGAGAATGCCGGTTCTGACCTCCGACCAGTTGGAAAGCGCGAAATTGCGGTTGAGATCCACGCCGTTGGCGTTCGCCTTCCAGTTATACGCCAGATAATCGTTGATATCGTCCGAGCCTGTCAAGCCGTCGCGCAGATTGTCCGCATAGATCTTTTCCACGGTTGCTCTGACCTCGGGGGTCTGCATGGACTCGATGCCCTCAAGAGCCAGCATGATGCCGTCCGGATTGATCATGGGCAACACGTAAAAGGTGCACTGCTCCAGCAGCTCGGCATAAGACATACCGTTATAGCTGCCGCTCTCGCGGTTGGCAAGATAGTGCTCGATCTGCGTCATGACCAAAAGGCTGCTCACGTATTCCTTGCCGTGAATACCGCCCGACAGCAAAATTTTTCTCTCTGCATTGGGGTTGCCCACCGTGCACGCGAAAACGTCTCTGCCGTCCACGCTCTTGCCGATGCTATGGTACGAGAACACGTCGGGATAGCTCTCTGCAAGCGCGGCAAGATCCTTTTGCAGCATGGGATACGTATATCCCGTCTCGCCCGGTGTGACGATGCTGCCCTGCACCGCGGAGCCTTGGGTGGTCTGCTCGCCCTTGGAGGTTTCCGCCTGGGTGGTCTGCTCGGTATCCTGCTCGGTACCTTGTCCCGTGGCAGACTCGGGCGCGGTATCGCTTTCCGATGCACTTCCCTGCTCTGTTGCAGCCGTGTCGGTGCTTTGCGCCTCGCCCGTGCCGCCAAAAGCATCACAAGCGGCAGCCGTGAGCAGCAAAAGCAGCACCAGCGCGCCGCAGCATGCGCGAATATAGTTCAATTTCATTCCTTATCCTCCCGATATTCCAAGATATCCCCAGGCTGGCACTCCAGCTCGCGGCAGATGGCTTCCAAGGTGGAAAAGCGCACCGCACCTGCGTGCCCGTTTTTGAGCTTGGAGAGATTGACGGGTGAGATACCTACGCGCTCGGCAAGCACGCCCAGCTGTATTTTTCTGTCCGCCATAACGCGGTCAAGTCTGACAATGATGGCCATTACAACCTCCGGATTTCTACATTTATTATATTATAATATACGCGCGTGGGGTTGTCAATCGGTTTTTAACGAAAAACATTAAATTCCGCGCTGTCAAACGTGCATTTGATGCGTAGCACTTGACAGGACAGGGCGTCTTTGCTATAATATGGATATTGTAGAAATTTCCCCAAGGAGGTACAGACAATGCAATCTAACTCTAAAAAACGTACGCTCCGATTGGCGCAGATGGCTATGCTGATCGCGCTGATTGCCGTCCTGCAAATTCTCGCGACCGTATTCAGCAAAATGGTGGCGCTGCCCGTCAGCATTACCCTGACGCTGGTGCCCATCGTAGTGGGTGCGGTACTGTTCGGCCCCGGCGCGGGTGCGATCCTCGGTTTTTCGTTTGGCGCAATTACGCTGATTTTGGGCGTGACCGGCTTTGACCTCGTCACCCTGCAATCCTTCCAGTTCTCGGGCATTGGCACGGTCGGGCTGGTTTTGCTCAAGGGTACTGCTGCAGGCGCGGCTGCGGGCGCGATTGCCATTCCCTTTAAGAAAAAAGAAAAGCTTTATCCTGCCGTTTTCACGGCAGCAGTTCTTGCACCTCTGACCAACACGTCCATCTACATCATTGGTATGATGACCATTTTCCAGGGCACGTGGATTGGCGAGGCAGAGGCATACGGCGGTGCATTCGTGCTCGCCCTGATCGTAATCGGCATGGCTTTGGTCAATTTCGTGATCGAAATGATCATCAACATGGTGCTTGCTCCCTCGGCAGTCAGAATCATTCAGGCGGTTAAGAAGAGTAAGTTGGTGTAATAATAACGTAGGGGCGACCATTGGTCGTCCCTTGTTTTATGTTAGGATATTACGTTAGGCAAGTCTCTGCGGCTTTTGTGATGCAGGGGCGATTCACGAATCGCCCGCACAACTCGGGATATTATGTGAGAAAACCCTTTCCGTTCTTTTTGAGCAAAGAGGCACAAAAAGAACCAAAAATGCCGTTGGAGTGTTTCGCGCTCTGCGGAGCGCGACTCGGGGCGCTGCCCCAAGTCCCCGCGACCTTTTTGAAAAAAGGTCGATCAAAAACTTTTCATGAGTTTGACCCGCGCTTCCATGAGAAACAGCGCACCCGTGTGGGTGCGCTGTTTTCTACATTTATTATAATATTAGAACAGACCGGTGATCACGCCGTTTGCGTCCACGTCGATCTTTTCAGCTGCGGGAACCTTAGGCAGACCCGGCATGGTCATAATATCGCCAGTCAGCACGACTACAAAGCCTGCGCCTGCGGATACCTTGACGTTCTTCACCGTGACGGTAAAGCCCTCGGGTGCGCCCAGCTTGGTCATATCGTCCGAGAAGGAATACTGCGTCTTTGCCATGCAAATGGGGCACTTATCAAAGCCCAGAGCGGTCAGCTCTGCGATCTGCTTCTGTGCTGCGGGCAGAATGGAAACGCCTGCGCCGCCGTAAACCTTCTTGACAACAGCCTCGATCTTATCCTGAATGCTGCCGTCCAGCTCGTAAGAGAAGGTGAAATCACCCTGCTCCTCTTCGCAAAGTCTGACAACCTCGGTAGCCAGCTCTACGCCGCCTTCGCCGCCCTTAGCCCAAACCTCGGACAGAACCACGTTAACGCCCAGCTCACGGCACTTGCGAATGATCTCCTCGACCTCAGCTTCGGTGTCGGTGGGGAAACGGTTGACAGCAACCACGCAAGGCAGCTTGTACACGTTCTTGTTATTGGAAACGTGACGCAGCAGGTTAGGCAGACCCTTGCCAAGTGCCTCGAGATTCTCGTTCCCCAGCTCGGTCTTTGCCAAGCCGCCGTGCATCTTAAGAGCACGAATGGTAGCAACCACGACCACTGCATCGGGGGTCAAGCCTGCCATGCGGCACTTGATATCCAAGAACTTTTCAGCACCCAGATCTCCGCCAAAGCCTGCCTCGGTCACGGCATAATCACCGAGCTTCATTGCCATCTTGGTGGCGATGACCGAGTTACAGCCGTGCGCGATATTGGCAAACGGCCCACCGTGTACAAACGCGGGCGTTCCCTCGCGCGACTGCACAAGGTTGGGCTTCAAAGCGTCCTTGAGCAGAGCCGCCATCGCGCCAACAGCGCCAAGCTGGCCTGCCGTCACGGGCTGCTCGTCATAGGTGTAAGCCACAACAATGCGCGAAAGTCTTTCCTTGAGGTCTGTGCTCGAATTGGCAAGGCAGAACACCGCCATGATCTCAGAGGCCACGGTGATGTCAAAGCCATCCTCGCGGGGGACGCCGTTGACACGGCCGCCAAGACCGTCGGTAACGTAGCGAAGCTGGCGGTCGTTCAT
>JAZRDG010000030.1:0-4505 GCA_045660125.1 Eubacteriales bacterium
TATCCTTTTCCTGCTTGAGCAGGTATCCTTTGCATGAGAGTTTTTGCAAATATGCATCAATCCTCGTAGCCGTATGCCTTGAGAATCACTTTCAGTTCCTTTTTGGTGTTCTTCTCGGACGAGGTGATATCACGCACGATGGAAGGACGGTTTTCCTGCAACGCAACCATGACGATATTGGAGCAAGGCAGGTTCTTGTGCGAGAAGTGAGAGTAACCAAAGTCAAACACCTTGTGACGGATGATGACGTCCACCATTTCAGCCGACTCGGGGTCTCGCGCGTTCTTGGATTTTGCCACAACCTCATATAGAGTCTCGGTAACCATGTAGTACGAGGAGGACGCCAGCGCCTCCATCATAAAGCCTGTGATCTCTAACTTTTCCCCAGAGAGGCTGACGGGCACGATTGCCATGCTGGCACTACCATTGACAAAGCCCAGGTAATCCTTCTGCGCCTCATCATACTTGGGCTGCGGCAGAATGCCGTAGTCGTCGATCATGTCGCGCAGAGATGTGGTCACCGACAGATTGGTCGGGAAGAAGATGGCTCTGCCGTTACGGAACACCTCAATGGTGGTAAAGTACAGATCGTTGTTCTTAAGGTACTCGTTGTAGGTCAGGTGGTAAGTATCCTTGGAGAGCAGCAGCTCGTAGATCTTTTCGTAGATCGACTGCAACTTATCGGTGTCGGGTGCAAACGAGGGAATATGTGCATCATCATAGGAGAACATGGTCGCGCCCGCGCCATAGAAGAAGTTGTAGTCGCAGTCCAGCGACCAGGATGTAATGCCGTAGAAATCGTCGGAATACAGGAACTTGCCGTCACCGTTGAGGTCCTTTGCCTGATCCTTGGTCATGGTCTTCATGTCGTCCATGGTCCACTTTCCCTGTCTTGCGTCCTCATAAGGATACTCCCAGCCGCGCTGGTCAAACAGGTTCTTGTTAAACAGCACAGATCCCGTGATCAGCTGAGTGGTGGGGATCAGGTCTCCGCACGTCAGCATCATGTGCTCACCAATGGCAAAGCCGTTCTTGCAGTCCTGATCCCACCATACCTGGTCGAAATTCACGTGCTCCAGATCGGAAAGGTCGTAAAGGTAGCCGCTGAGCGCGAGGTTGTACGCCGCGTTGATCATGTGCTGATACACTAAATTGTATTCACCCGTGCCCGCAGCCGCATCGTTCTTGACGGCAAGCGCAATGTTATCAAAGCTGGTGTCATAGGCATTGTTGAACTTAATGCCGTACTCACTCTCCAGCTTGTCGTTTCGGCGGTACATCGCATCCTCAAGGGGATCGGTCGAGTTTTCCTCGGGACCGATATCGTAATGGCTTTGTGCCAGAATGACGAATTCCTGTCCTGCAAGCGTCACATCCAGCTTGGTGACGTCCAGATCGGTGCTGACCCACTTTTGCTCCTCTTGGATCACTTCGGTGGTGGTTTCTTCAGTCTCGCCGTTCACGCAGCCTGCCAGCATAGCAAGCAGCATGCCGCAAAGCAGGAGCCATACGGTCAGCTTTTTCATAGTCAAGTCTCTCTTTCATAGTGATTTTGAAAATATTTCATATTATTTTATCACATAAACGCGCGCGTGTCAAGAGTCAGCGGCACAAAAAGGGCGACCGAAGCCGCCCTTATACGTTATTGTGTTGTCCGATCACTCGGCGGGTCTTGTTTTTTCGCTTTGTTTTTGCGCACCGCCGAAATGATCAACGCGATCAGGCAGATCGTAATCAAGATGCCGATTATCACGATGGGCACAAGAGGGATAAGCACGCAGAGGATCAAAATCAACACCGCGATCACGCCCGACAGCCCCGCGATCACCACGATCACGATCACAATAACGACAAGCCAGGTCCATGCGGTCGTGACCCTTTCCGGATCTTCGACAGTACTGAGCGTAAAGACCAGATCCTCGGCGGGCAAGCCTTCCAGATGCAGCTCGTAGCCCGCGTCGGTTTTGCTCCACTGATCGGGGGCGATACTAAACTCTCCCTTACGCTCCTTGACCATCACGTGGGGCGTGTTGATATAGATATCCAGCGTGCCAAACTCTTTCCAGAGCGAGGCAGGCGTGAGAAAATACTCGTACGAATAGACGGGCGGCTCAAAGTCTCCGTCGATATTCGGATACAGCGGTGCTTTGACCGTATTGGTCAGCCGCTCTCCGGGTGCGAGCGTGATCTTGTACTCGTACCATTGCAGCAAATCCTTGGAAACGTCCCAATTTGCATACATGCTGCTATACAGACCGCCCTCCAATCTTGCTGAACCCTCAAGCTGCGCAACAACGGCGTTGAACCAGTCGTGTGCCGCCACACCCGACGCAGGATCGTAATGTTGCATGGCAAGCGTGCCAAAGGTGGTGCTTTGCTTATCAATGAGCTTGACGCTTCCCTCGATCTCTTTCTCCAAAGCGCCGTTTTCAAAGACCGTCCACTGCACCTCGCCTATGTCCTTGCCGAACACGTAAAACACGATCTCGGAATACGAGGCAGACGTGCCAAGCCAGCCTCCCTCATCTCCGGAGAACCACCTGGTCGCATTCTGCAGCATCACGCGCGTATCCTCGGGCAGATCTCCGATATATGTAGCGACATCTGCGGCACGGTAGGCTTGATGATCAACGCCTTCGACACGGTACGTATACACGTGCACAGGCAGCTCATAGGTCAAAAAGGAATCGGTGCGGTAGCTGTCCTGCAGCTTTGCCATTTCCAAGACGGGATCAAAATTGTACAGACTTCCGCCCCAATAGCTATGTCGCACGGTGGTCTGCACCGCTGCACCGTTCACCTGCGCACCGTATTTCTCGGTTTGATCGGGATTGACGTATTCCCCCTTTTCGGCGTCATAGTACTCGGTATAATAAGGATCGATCCCAAAAGGAAACAGCAAATTTGCCGTGACCGTCATATCACTTGGATTATAAAAGGTATACTCTGCCGTCACGCTTGCATTGTACGACTCGTTGTATGCATAGGGGCTGGGAAACTCCGCTATATCAAAGGTCAGCGTTTCGTGCTCGACCACCAAGGGGCATTCTCCGTCCGTGGTCAGCACACCGGTCGTGCTCACGCCCTCCCAATAAGATTGCGCCGAATTGGCAAATGCGGGCAGGACGGTCAGGGCGCACAACAGTACGCATATGATGGAAGCGAAACATATTTTACGCGTTGATTTGCTCATCGTTATCCTCCTCATCGGTCTTATCATGTATCTCTTGCTTGGCAGGCAGCGTCGCGTGGCTATTTTCCTGCTTCCATGTGCTTGGTTTTCTTTTGGTTATGTCTGCGCACAATCTTGACGATGACTACGATTGTAATCACGACGACTGCCACAACACCCAGCACAAACAGCACGGGAATGGCAAGCAGCACAAAGGGCAGCGCGCTCCAGAACAGCTCGTCACCGTTAAACTGGCGCATGCGGGTGCTCAGGTCAATGGTATAATAGCCGCGCGGACGGTCGTCATCCCGCAAATAGTAGCCGCCCTTGACCTTGTCGAAATCCTTGGCGGAATCAAAGTCCCCCGAGCCAATCATGCCCTTGGCGATCTTATAGGGCGTGTTGACTTGGATCTCGAGCGAATCCATGGAGCGCAGCTCGCCAAACGCAATGTCATAGCTGTATATGGCGGGATCGTACTGATCCAGAATGGAAGGGTACACGGGGCACTTGACACTCGTGGTCACGTAGTCGCCCGGCTCTACGGTCAAGGGGTAGGTCACGTAAGCCACCCATTGCCCATCATCGCGCATATGTACGTCGGGCGTTACCTGTTCGCCATCCACTTGCACCGTATGCAGCGCAAGAAAGTCAATCAAATACTCCTCACGCGCCACGCTGATCAGATAGTACGGTAGCTGCCCGATATCCCAGCGCATTGTGATGTTTTGCGTCCTTTTACCCGTGTTGTAAAAGGTGATATCTGCCGTGGCTGTTGCCTCGTAGGCAAAAAAGCTCTCCGCATCCATGCGGTCTTGCGCAAACTCGGGGATATCCATGGTGATATCCACTGACGACACCGTCAAGGCTCCGTAAAACTCGGGATAAGGCAGCATCAGCGGCGTGCCCGGAACGCCCTCATACATGGTGAAGGCAGAAACAGGCATAACGGCAAGGACGCACAGCAAAAATGCCATTGCGCCTGCCGTTATGCACAGGTTTACTTTTTTGAATTTTTTCATAGTGAGTCCTCCTTTGACGTTGCTTTCGGGGGGTTCTACCTATAAAGACACAAAAACTTAAAATCCGTTTCGCGTTTTTCAAAAAATATTTGTTAACAAGTTTTAAACTGCAAAAACAGTTGCCGTACAGTCTGTCCAGATCGTAAAACTCTCTTGCCTCGCGGCTGAACACGTGCACGATGACGTGGCTGTAGTCCAGCACGATCCAAGCGTTATTGCCTCTGCCTTCAACTGCCTCTGCCTTGATGTCGCGCTCCTCCATCTTGAATTCCACCTCGCCTGCCAAAGCCTTGACGTGGGTGGAGGAGGTG
>JAZRDG010000031.1:0-1820 GCA_045660125.1 Eubacteriales bacterium
GCAGGGCTTGGATGTGCCGCTGACGCACGTAGCCGTCAAAGCTTCTGGAACCGATACAGTGCCAGATGATTTGCTGCCGAGGGGTGAGCTTTGTTCCTATGCGTAATTGCTCACTAAACAATATGCGGTAGGGAAGCGTGATCTGCTCGCCCGTGGACAGTTGCCATTTGGCGGTGTGGTCATAATAAAATGTGGTTACTTCGACGGGGCGTATGCTGTGCAGCGCTTCTATGACGGCTGCCACGTCTGTGGCGCATTGCTCGGGAAACGCTTTGGAAAGCCGTAAAAACAGTGCTTTCTTTTGGGATTGAAACAAAAAACGCATCTCACTCCCTCCTTTCAAGCATATTTTACCATCTCGCGCGCCGTTTTTCACGGAAAAAAAGCTGCGAAAACAACAAAAAAACTCTCGTTCGGGAGTTTTTTTGCTATTTGATATTGCAGTCAAGCTGCTTTTTGAGCTTTTCGATCATCAGATCGCGAAAAGCCTGTGGCTCCGTGACCTCGACCATAGGGCCGAACGAGAGCATACGGATGACCATTTCGGGCTGGTCGTTCAAGTCGTATCTGATCTTGACCTGATAGTGCTTTTGGTCAAGCTTTTCGGCTTGTTTTTCAAAGTGCGCAAAGTGCAGCAAAAATCGGTCGGGGGCGTTGCGCTCGTCGCGGATCTTGACCGTGACCGTATCGTACAGTGTGGGTTGCTCCTTGCCGTGTGCTTGGCGCGGACCCTGATAGTGCGTGCAATTTTGTATTTTGGAAAGGTTGACCGTGGAAACTGCGCGCCAGCCCGCCGTGATCACGCGGAACTTGTCGTCCTTTTCGGAGTATTCGAGTCTGACGGGGCGGCATCTGACAAACATGGTGTTGCCCTTGCGGTTGGTCATGTTGAATTTGATCTGCGAGCCCTTGCGGATCGCCTCTAAAATGACGCGGAACTGCCGCACGTATTCGGGATCGGTGTAGGGGTCGCCGTCGCTGTACCTGTCGTAAACGTGGTAATCCTCGGGGGTAAACAGGGGCGTGACGTCATCAAGCGCGGGGAAGTCTACGCCAAACAGCTGCACGCGAGGGTCAAGCGAGATTGCCTTGAGCCACTGCTTTTGCAGCGTGGTCAGGGGCAGGGTCGGCTTGTGCTGCAGCGGCGTGGTCATGTCGGCGTGCACAAGCTGCCATTTCTCGTTTTTGAGCGAGGGCAGAATGCTCAGCACGCTCTCGCCGAACGCGCGCTCGGCAATGATCCTTTGCAGATCCTTATCGGAGCTTGCGCCGTCCATGATGCTGGACAGAATGGCGGCTACAGTGTTGTAATAGGCAGAATAAAGCTCGCTGAATATCATGATTCCGCCTCCTTTTCAATGCCGTACATGCGGTACATGGCGTCGAGGTCCTGCTTGAACCGATTTTCCACGGTGCGGTTGGAAAAGTTCATTTTTTCAATGCGGCAGATAAAGGTTCTGATCCAAGGGGTCATCTCGCCCGAATCATACACGTCGGCAGAGAAGCGGTAGGTGTGCTCGTCCAGCTTTTCCACCTTGCCAACGCGCTTTTCGCGCTCCAGCCTGCGCACGATGTAGTCCTCGCCGTCATTGATGCGTATGGTAAATTCCACGTGCTCAATCTGCTGCTTGCCCCACTTGTTGCGCTTGGTGCTCACGCGCCACATCTTGCCCTGCATGCGGTCAAGCTCGGCACGCAGCACGTCAAAGCGCGGCGTGGGGTCTTCGAGCTTGACACCTGACAGGTAATCGATGCGGTAGGAATGGAAGATGTTATAGGCGGGCAGATAGGCAAGCAGATGCTGTCTGCCGGTCTGCACG
>JAZRDG010000032.1:0-2111 GCA_045660125.1 Eubacteriales bacterium
TACACCCAAGCGCACGTCCGACCTTTCCCACTCGCGTCGCATACTCTCCGCGGTTCGCCTCCCCATCGGAGAGGGGGCTTTATAGCGGCGCGTTCGAGCTGACCGTGACGTTGCAGGCGCAGTAATAAAGCAATACTGCCATATGGCAAAAAAATTCCCCGACAGTGGTCGGGGATTTTTTATTTTTGGGTTACGCGGCAAGCAATCACAAATTCTCCTTGCCCAGCACGATGACGGTTTCAAGCGGTGCTACCGTGAATTTGGCGCGAACGGTGCGCTCGTCAATGCGCTCAAATTCCGCAGGCTCAACAGCGTCACGCAGAGGCGAGTAGAGTACGGGATCGCGGAGCGTGCCGCGCAGGATGACCTCGACGGTCTGCTCCTTTTCCTCGGCGTTGGCAAAGAGGAATCTTGCGCCGCCCATGCGTGTCGCAAATTTGCAGACCACGCCCGAAACGGGGGTAAGGGCATGGCAGGAGAAATTGTCGGTGGGGATAAGATTGATTAAATCTGTCGCATTTTGCGCCAAAGTGGCGAACTTTGCTGCAGAAAGTGCGGGGAACAACTCGTGTTGTGGGGCATGAACGGTCAATCCTTGGTCTGCAAATCTCTGCAGGATCGCGGCAAGGCGATCGGTCAGCTCCATAGGCGGCAGCACAAGCGCGGAGTAGTATTGGTGTTGCGGTGTGACCAGGAAGCCGTCTTCCACGCGGCATTTTTCCAGATAGTCGCAATCGGTAAAGTCAAAGAGCATCTGACGGTCCAGCAAACCGTAGAAGAGCGCGCGCAAGCCCTCGGCGCAGGCGTTTTCCTCGGCGCAATACTCGCCGTAAAAGACAGCCGAGCCCTTGTGGTGCATCTGGAAGGTCTCAATGGGGTAGTAGAGCATGACGTTTGCGCGGTGTCTGCCCTGCATGAGCGCGTCTGCTCTGCCAAGCGCCTCGTTGAGCTGCTTATAAAGCTCCGGCTCTGCTTGCTTTTCGCTGTAATAGGAGGTAAAGACGTCTACGCCAAGCGCGTATTGCAGGCTCATGGAGGCGTACATTTGCATGGGCGTGACCTTGCCGCCCTGCGCGTGTGCCGAAACCTCGCTCATGACGTGCGGGCGTCCGTAGGCGTGCGCGATCGAGGAAACCAGCTTGGGCGTAAAGGCGTCGTTATATACCTTGGTGGGGATAGAATGCAGCATATCAATGCCTGGGAAGTGCATGTGGCGCAAAAGTGCAAAGAAATTGCCCTCAAACACCACGTGGTGGCGGATGTCGTCCTCAAGCAGGATGTGCCCCGAGAAGGGCAGACCATGCGAGGCGCACCAGTTGGAGAGCTGGGCAAAGTAGCTCTGCTCGTACAGGTCGGACAAGAGGCGATAGTAGTCGTAGCGTGCTTTTTTGGCAATCTCGCCTTCGCCAAGGAACAGGTAGACCAGAACCGACTCGATGGGGTAGCCGTAGCGTGCCGAGAACTGATTTTCCATGTCGCGCCCAAAGCTGACCACGGGATAGAGGGGCAACGTGTCGTCATATTGGTCGTGCACGCTTGACGGATAAATGCCCGCGTTGATGTAGCAGCCCATAAAGGAGGGCTCGTCGGTAAACATTGCCTCGATCTTGCCATCTCCCTCGGCTAAGTGGTGCTTTGTGTAGGCGTAGTAGGGCTCGTAGGTGTTGCGGATAAACTCGCGGATGGCGTCGGGATTGGTGACGTCAATATAGCGGCGTGCCTCGCACACGTTGTGCTGGGCGTGCGTGCCCTCGTACAGACGCTTTTTGATAAAGAAGCAAGCAAGAGCCGGCTGGTCGGAGTGGTTTTCCAAGGTGATGGGATCGGTCGTCTTGCCGTAAACCCCATGAATAAAGGAAAAATCGGTGATTTTGCCGTCCTTGCAAGGGTATGCAGCCGCGTGCATAAAGCATTCGTGACCGCGCGGCAATTCCTGCGTCACGCTCTCGCCGGGGGCAAGCTCGCGGGTGAGCATGACTAAGCCGACCGCCTCGTAATCAGGGTTGGCATCCACGGTAAGTCCGCCTGCGCCGCCGCTGGGGTAGCCCTTTTCGTCATAGAGCCAAACGCGCAAGCCCATTTCGCAAGCGGTGTCAATGGCAATCACCATC
>JAZRDG010000033.1:0-2630 GCA_045660125.1 Eubacteriales bacterium
ACGTTGCATTTCCTTCAACTTTACCATTCACGCTTAAACCACACCGTGGAGCCGGACTCCACGGTGAGGTTTCCAAACTATTTAGCCGCTATGAGCGGCAGGGGGGATATTTATGAGAGCAAACAGAATTACCAAGCTGCAAGCTGAAATGGCTGCAAAGGGCTTTGACGCGCTGATCGTGACCAGCGAGATCAACCAGAGATACCTGACGGGCTTTGCCTATACCGACGGCTACGTGCTGATTACCACCAAGGCATGCTATCTGCTGACCGACTTCCGCTATATCGAGGCGGCAAAGGCAACCGTGGATGCAAGCATTTTTGAGATCATCATGCCCAAGGGCGGCATGCTTGACGAGCTGGCAAGCAAGATGGCTGCAAACGATGCAAAGATCGCTGCAGTTGAAGAAGCAACGCTTTCCTTGTCCGCTTACGAGAGATTCAAGACCAAGTTTGCAGGCGTGGATATCGTGCCCGGCGGCTCTGCGCTGATCGATACGCTGCGTCTTTACAAGGACGAAGAGGAATTTGCAAGCATGGCGCGCGCACAGGCGATCACCGATGCGGCGTTTGAGCATATTCTGACCGTGCTGCACCCCGAGATGACCGAGATCGAGGTTGCTTTGGAGCTGGAGTTCTTTATGCGCAAGATGGGCTCGGAGGGCATTGCGTTTGATACCATTGCGGTTTCGGGCACGATGTCGGCACGTCCGCACGGCGAGCCCCGTCCCGTTAAGCTGGAAAAGGGCTTTTTGACCATGGACTACGGCGCTCGCGTGGACGGCTACTGCTCGGATATGACGCGTACCGTGGTGCTTGGTAAGGCTGATGCCGAGATCAAGAAGGTGTATAACACGGTTTTGGAGGCGCAGACCACCGCGATCGATGCACTTCGTGCAGGTCTTTCCTGCAGACAGGCCGACAGGATCGCGCGCGACATCATTGACGGCGCGGGCTATGCGGGCTGCTTTGGCCATAGCCTTGGTCATGGCGTAGGTCTGTATATTCACGAAAATCCCAGACTTTCGTTCGGTGCAGGCGAGAATGACGTGCTGTGCCCCGGTCACGTGGTGACCGCTGAGCCCGGTATTTACATTGAGGGCAAGTACGGCTGCCGTATTGAGGATATGATCGGTATTCAGGCTGACGGCACCGCGCTGGACTTCACGCACAGCCGTAAGGATCTGATCGAGCTGTTCTAAAAATAAATACTTGCGCTTTAAGCCCCACCCAGATCCTTCGCGGCGCATTTTTCTGCTGTCATTCTCGAGCGAAGCGAAGAATCTTGCAGAAAAATGCTTGCTCAAGGATGACAGGTGGGGCTTAGAATCACAGAAAGGATATCATTATGAAAAAGATCAAGGTAGGTATTGCAGGCTCGAGAGGACTTTCGACCGTCATGGGTCTGCGCGCGCTGCCCGACGTGGAGATCACCGCGCTTTGTAATCTGGACCAGGCAACGCTGGACGCACAGGCTGCCGAGCTTGGCGTGGCGCACAAGTACCGTATTTTTGAGGATATGCTGGCATCGGACATTGACGCCGTTATCATTGCCACACCCATGCAATGCCACGTGCCGCAGGCGATCGCGGCGCTGGAGGCAGGCAAGCACGTTATGAGTGAGGTGACCGCAGGCGTGACCATGGACGAGCTGTGGTGGCTTTGCGAGACGGTGGAGAAGTCGGGCTGCATTTACATGATGGCAGAGAACTATATCTATACGCCGCAGGTGCAAATGGTCAAGGAAATGGTCAAGGCAGGCTTGTTTGGCGACACGTATTATGCTGAGGGTATGTACCTGCATAATATTGACGGGCTTTTCAAGTACCCCGACGGCAAGAGCACGTGGCGTTCGTTCTGGCAGTGCGGTAAGAGGGGCAATTTTTACCCCACGCACAGCGTAGGCCCTGTGATGAACTGGTTCCCGGGCGATCGCATTACCGAGATCACAACCTATTCTCCGGGCGTGTATAACGAGCTGGGACTGCGCCAGGACAGTGGCACGACAACCATGTGCCGCACCGCGAACGGCAAGCTGCTTAATATCCGCGTGGATTGCACGTCGCCGCGTCCGCATAACATGACGTATTATCAGCTGCAGGGCACAAAGGGCATTTTCCAGGCGGCATCAATGGGCTTTGGCGATCAGGATAAGGTTTCCTTCCTGGGCGAGAACAATCCGCTTGGCAATATGCATTGGGAGGCGCTGAATAACTACCGCGACTATTTGCCCGAGAGATACAAGATGGCAACCGCAGAGCAGAACGCGGCGGGCCATGGCGGCGGAGATTTCTTTATTGTGGAGGATTTTATCAACGCGACCAGAACGGGCGAGCAGCCTGAGATTGACGTGTACAAGGCGTGCGAATGGACGGCAGTGGGACTTTTATCCGAGCTTTCGGTGACCAACGGCAGCCGCACCATGCAAATGCCGCATTTCCGCAAGAATATGCCGCTGGAAGAGAAGAAGATTACACTTTAAAAGCAAACCGCACCCCGCAGCACGCGCTGCGGGGTGTTTTCGCAACCTCCACCACACGGACGACTTCTCTTGAAAGTTTTCGCCCGCCTTTTTCAAAAGGGGGCGGGCTCCAAGGGCAGCGCCCTTGGGCCCGGCCGCAGGGGCGGAAT
>JAZRDG010000034.1:0-16385 GCA_045660125.1 Eubacteriales bacterium
CAACCGCGTGTTTTTTGCACATACCGGATTTAATATTATGGAGTACGTTCGTTTCAGTCGTTTGAAAAAAGCAGCACATTTACTAAGACAGACAAACAGCGACATCCTGGATATTGCGCTGGATTGCGGATATGAAGCACATGAAAGCTTTTCAAGAGCTTTTAAGAATCAGTACGGCATGTCACCGAGCGAATACAGAAAAAAGTATGAAAAGGTCGAGGCTGTTTACGGCGATTTTTATAACGATACCGTTGGTGCAAGACTCTTGCATGAGTTTAAGGACTTCAAGCTTGCCGACAGCGATGAAGTAATTGATTATTTACTTGAAACCGATGCACTGCGCTACGGATATACCGCTATTTGCTTCCGAACCAACGGCGGTGCTGCACTGTACAATGGCGAAGATTTCCGAGACGGTTTCATTTGGTTCACCGAGTGGGATAATCGCTTTGAAGGAGAGATCATTTGCGATGATTGGGATAAAATTGCCGAATATAAAAAGATCTTTTCCGATCAGCGCTTTGATATGGTTCTGTATACTTTGGAAAGCGATGAGGTCATAAGGGCTGAGCTTTCAAAGCGTGGAGCGCATATTCACAGCATTCAGCGTCATCAAAACAACATTTATACAAGTGAACCGTACACTCTTACTCCCATCGAGGACATTTCCATGCGTCTTATCAAATACGAAGATGTTGATCTTGTGGAAAAGTATTTTTCGGAAAGATATCCGAATAGGGGCGGTAATTCTCCGAGACTGAGGTGTTTGAAGCATGAACTGCATCAACGAGACGTAATAGGTAATACAGAGCACTCTGTATTTATGTTTGGCATCTTCAAGGGAGATCGTTTGATCGGAGTCAGCGACGGCGGCTTACAGAGAGCCCACGGATTTGTAATTAACAATTGCATCGTAACTTCTGTTTTTCCCGAATATGAAACCGAAGAGCTGTATCAGTACGCCTTCAAATTTGTCACAAATGCAGCACTTGAAAAGGGCGCATTGCCGATTGACGACGTGCAAATACCCGGCCCCCCGGACGAAAACAGAAGCGGCGCTTTCAACTCTACCGATCTTGGATATATCACCATTACAAACGTCTGTATTTTGAAATAATCGAAATAAAAAATTAAAAAAGCCAACCTTTGCCCCTTTTTTTGTGTCTATATATCGTAGAAGGTTTCATTTGCGTTGAAACCAACTCAACCAACGCGTCATTGACGCGGGCGTTTTTCTCCTATATAATAAAGACATCAAACACATGAAAGGAATTATCATGGATCAAAAGCAACTCAAAAGAAACCTTCACTATTTCACCAAAAGCGACGCACCTCTGTACGTAGGCATCGGTATGCTGATCGTGGGCGTAGCACTGTTTTTCTTTGGCTATGGCTATATCTCCTACGTCATTGCCTCTATTTTCGCACCCGTAGGCCTTGTGCTTGCGCTGATCGGTGCTTCGCGTCGCGTGACCGACACGGACATTGACAACTGCGTAGCAAGACTGACCGAGGGCATGGAGGTTGACTTGGTGGAAAACCCCAAATTCGCCAAGCGTATGCTCAAGCAAGTGCCGCAGATCAAGGTGCAAAACTACGTCTTTGACGACTCCCTTGCGCACAAGTACGCAAAAAGCGGCTCTATCCGCACCGAAAAGCTGGAATGCGCGCTGCTCTACCCCTTGGATACCTCTCTTTACATCGTGCACCGCCGCTTCGCGCTGCTCTCGGACGAGTGCGACACGCAAGTATACGAGATCCCCTACACCGAGATCGAGCGCATTGAGATTACCGAAAAGCAGACCAAAATGACCTTTGGCAAAAACACGCGCACGGTCACCTCTTGCTTTTTGCACATCAACGCATCCACTCCCCTGGAGCTGCCCATGCAAAGCAACGCCGACACCGACGATTTTATCGCACGTATGCGCCGCGTTCTGGCTGAGGGCAAGTAATTAGTGATATTCCGACTGCGTCGGAGTGATATTGCCCTTTGGGCAGTGATATTGCTCTGCGCGCAGAGCAGTGATATTTTATTCGCCTTCCGGCTCGCGCAGCGAATACCACTCGGCGCAAGCCGAATACCACTACGTAGTAATATCACTCGCCGCAGGCGAATAAAACTGAAAAACTCCCACTTCTCAACCGAGAAGTGGGAGTTTTTCTTACCAGCCCGCGTAGGGGGTCAGGATAATGGTCTGATCGGCAAGCACCAGGGTAATGGTGTTTGCATCGGAATTGAACGTCATGCTCACGATGCCGGCAAGGGCTGTGCCGCTTACGTCGTCAAGGAACGCCACGGTGATAGCACCGGTTTGGTTATCCACCTGGCTGAGCATATCGGGATAGGTAACGTTCTCAGCGTCATAAACGTAGCCCTGATCGCCAAACACGAAGGTATAGAGATAGGTATCGTTATTGACCTTATTGTCGGCAGACACCCAGGTCTGTGCAAAGACGCGATTGGTGTAATTGTACTCCAGCATGACCTGCTCTCTTTGCGCATCGTCATAGCTCCAGCCAAGCGTTACGGAATACTGCTCGCCAAGCGACAGCGTGTATCCCAGCGCGTCGCCCGAAACGTGCTCCAGCACAATCTCGCCATTCTCATAGCGGTAGGAAAGCACCTCGGTCTGCTCGCCTCTGACCACGGTAACTGTGCCGTGGGTTGCACCTGCGGATGCGGGCGCAAAGGTGACCATGATGCTGCTGGCAGAGGTCTGGCTGACGTTATAGTCAAAGATATCCGCCATGTAAGAGCCGCTTAAAATGTCGGAAACAGTGGGCGCAGGAATGACCTGCACGGTCAGCGTGGTAATGATGGTAGGATTCTTGGTCGAGGTCAGCGTAATGACGTACGTGCCCTCGTCGGCAGTAAAGGTGCTGACGCTCAGCTCCTCCGAGCCGTAGGGAATGGTCGCGTTGCCCAAGTGTCCGCCGCTTGCGCTGACGCTATAGCCTGCATCTGCAGCAGTGGGGTTGGCGATTGCATCAAAGTACATGGTCTGTCCTGCGTACAGGGTGTAGACCGTGCCCACCGTAGAGGTGAACAGACCGGAATAATCCTTATAGTAGACCACGGGAGCAAGACTCTTGAGCTCGGGCGTGCCTACCACGATAGTGACGACCTTGGTCAGATTGGTCGAGGTCACGGTCAGCGTATACGTGCCTGCGGCAATGCCCTTGACGTATACGTAATCACCGTTCCACGAGGTATAGCTGTAGATCTGGCTGCTCTTGCCGCTGGTGAAGACATCCACGTAATCCAGCTTGGCAGTTGCGGTTGCGGGGCTGACGTTTGCATAATACAGATATACCGCCTGACCGGGGTCAAGATAAATGGTATCGCCGTAAATCGTGCCCTTCTCGTCCGCAAAATCATAGGATTCAAACAGGAATTTATCGGGGCCGTGATCGTTGACGGCGGTTCTCGCGCCTACCTTCTGGGAGATTACCAGCTCATACTCGTAATCGGGCTTTGCATCCTTGGCAACGTAATATTTGCCCTGCTCGTTCTGCGCAAAGACACCGTATACCAGCGAGGTGATCTGCATTTCGGTGATCACGTCATCCTCGAAGGTAAAGCGAACCGTGACGAAATACAAAGAGCCGTAGCCGTTATCGTAGGTAAAGTCAAAGCCGTACGTGCCGCTGTGTGCATCATATCTGCCCATCAGCTCGCTTGCGTTCTCCTGTGCATACGCATACAGGTTGTAAAGCAACGCCTCCACGCCGTAAGCTTCCATATTATAATACAGGAAGTGACCGTTGAAATAATAGCCCGCCATGTTGTCCAGCGTGCCGGATTCGGACTCGTACTCGCCGTCAATTCTGCGTGCGGCAAAGACAGAGCCGTCCTCCATCAAGGTAAACCAGCGATCGTAAATGCCGTCGTTGGTGTACAGGTATCCGTCACCGAACTCATAAATAACGGTTTCAAGCGAAACGTAGGGCTCGGGGCTATCCTCAAAGTGATAGATGCTGGTGTTCTTGACCGTACCGCTGCTGACCTTGCCTGCAGAGATATCCGAGGTCACCTTGTCGATCACCTGCTGCAAGGATGCCGTGCCCGAGCAAACGTCGCACTTGCCGTCGCCGTTATCATCGATGTGCTTTTCCTCATCCTTGCGTGCGCCGCTGTGTGCGCAGGTGGCAGCGTAGTAGTGCGTGTCCGCATCCACGGTCAGCGTGCTTGCAAAGGTGTGCTCGTGCAAGATATCCCACGCGCCGCAAGCGTCGCAGTTGCCGTCCAGATTGCGGTCCATGTGCGCCTGCTTATCCGTGGGCGTAATCGTGTGCGTACAGCTCACGCCGTGCCAGTGGTAGGTATCGTTATGCGCCCACGCATCGCTTACGGGATGCTGGCAGCCGTCGTTCCACTCGCAACTATCGCACGCGCCGTCGTTATTGGCATCGGTATGAGCCGCCTCGTCTGCCTTGATCGAGCAGCCGCAGGTGGCAGCGTGCCAGTGAGAGATCGCGTCAAACGCCCATTTTGCGGTATCGTAGGTGTGCTCGTGGTCGAGGTACTCGCACACGTCGCACACGCCGTCGTCATTTGCATCGGTGTGCTCTGCTCTGTCTGCGGGAGCCATGGTGTGCGTGCACACCACGTTATGCCAGTGGTGCGTGCCGTTCACGCTCCAAAGCGTACTGTATTCGTGCGTGCAGCCGTCATTCCAGGGGCAAACGTCGCACGCGCCATCGTTGTTGGTATCGGTATGCGCCTGCTGCTCGCCCTTTAAGGTGTGGCCGCAATCTGCGTCAAACCAGTGGCTTGTGCCGTCATATGCGTATTCGGTCTTGTAGGTGTGGGTATGATTGGGGTCAGCCCAAGCGCACACGTCGCATGCGCCGTCATTATTGCCGTCCTCATGCGCCGCAGCGTCAAGCTTGACCTCGTGAGAGCAGGTTGCACCGTGCCAGTGACCCTGGGCATCCGACAGCCATACCTCTGCATTGACGGGATGCTCACATCCGCCGCCCTGTCCGCAGACGTCACAGACGTCATCGTTATCCTTGTCCTCGTGCGCGCCAAGTGCGTCCTTGACGTCGTGTCCGCAGGTGGTTGCATGCCAATGGTTCTCGCCATCGGTGCTCCACTCCTCGGCAAAGGTGTGCTCGTGGTCGCTGCCGTAAGCGCAAACGTCACAAACGCCGTCATTCTCGGCGTCCTGATGCGCGCCAACGTTGGCTTTTTCCTCGGTATGCTCGCATGTTGCGGCATACCAGTGGCTATCCTGGTCAAAAGACCAATCATCTGCATACGTGTGCGTATGCGCATCCGGCTCTGTGCCCGTGTTGCAAGCAACCAGCAAAGCCGCAAGCACAAGGCAGATGCTTCCGAGTAAGCAAAGTTTTTTCATGGTTTTGCTCCTTGTTGTTAGTTAGTGTAGTAGCCGCAGGCGAACAACCACTGGTCGTCCTCCATCGCGTCCACCTTGATATTGGGGTTTTCCTCTACCCAGCCGTTGCCGTCACGGAACAAAAGCTGCGTGCAGCTGTATTCCTGCAAGAACTGCTTGAGCTCGGGGGTCACCGGGAATTTGCCGTCACGGTTGGTCATATCCGCATATCCGAGTCCGCGCATTTGCATGGGTTCAAGACGGCGGCAATCCGCGTGACAGTACTGACAGCTGACAAGACACGCGCCCTCGCATCTGCCCTGCGTGCGGCAGGGGCAAACGCTGACGCAGAAATACGGTCCGAGATCAAGGCTGGGCGGATCTACGATCAGCGCGTCATATCCCTCGATAAACTGCTTGTAATTCTTGGTACCGTCCGCCACGGTCAGCGCCTTGTTGCCGATATATTCGATCTGCGGAAATGCAGTATCCAAAAATCTGCAGGGTACGGTAATATCCGCGTAAAGCATAGGTCCAAAGCCGCCGCTCGACGCATACGCTTTCTCGTCGTACACGTGGTACACGCCCGTTGCGGGATTGAGCTTGTAGCAATCTCCGTCAAACACGTTTCTGCCGTCCTTGACCGTCTCCGCACCCACGTATCTGCCCGCGCCGTCATAAATGCCGCGCAGATAGCTTGCCACCGCACCAAAGCGGCTCTCGCGCATGACCGCGTACAAATTCTGTACCGATTGCGCAAACTCCTGCGCATCCGTGCTGAATTTCAAGGTTTTGAGTGCCTCATAGGCTTGCGTGCCCTGCGTGCCGTATGCGCCCACGGTCTCTAAGAACTGCTGCTCGGTCATATTGCGCAAGGCGTTGATATGCCCGAACATCAAGGCGTACATATCGGTAGGCACTTGCATGATCGCCACGGTGTCTTGTCTGTTATAGGTGGACTCCAGCCTGATCGAAAAATCCACGGTTTGCGGAAATTCGTCGCTCTTGGCGTCCAGACGCACGGCAAAGGTGAATACCGAGCCGATCTCGTCGTCATCCACGCGCATTTCGTAGCGGAAATTCTTGGTATAGCCGTTCTCTGCTCCGCCGCCGTCCTGCTCGTGATCGAACAGCTTGAACTGCGAAGAGCCGACGTACACCATCAGCACGGGATTATACTGCTGCGCAGCGGTGTCCACAAGAGATTCCAGCACGTACGTGCCCGAAGAGGTGGGAATGAACTCAAAGAAGATCTGCTGTCCTGCGCGCGCGTACTGTGCGCGGTAGTAGCCCGTTTTGCCAAGGGCAATGCAATGGTACTCGTCCGCACCTGCGCCGCGCGGCACCTCCACGCGATGCAGCTCGATCTCCACGTCACGCGCGTCGGTCGTGGCGGTATAGGCGTTTGGATCGTAGGTATATCCCTCGGGCAAGCCCGAAAGAGTGACGCGGAAATCACCGTCCAAAGCACCGGTCTCGGCTCTGCCGCCCGTCAAGGGCGCGGTGTGATAGCTGTAGCCGTCGGTCCATTGCGCCAAAAGCCCATCGGTAGCGGTAAACGCCTTGCCGTTATGGGTCAGGGTTACCGTGTAAGGTGCTTCCGAGGGCTCAGTCTCGCTCTCGGGGGCGGTGGTTTGCGCCTCGGTCGTGTCCTGCTCGGGAGTGCTTACTGCTTCATTGTACTGCCCACAGGCGCAAAGGCTTAACAAAGCCGCCAGCGCAAGGCAAGCCGTTATCCAACGTTTCATTTACGCACTCTCCTTTCACACACGTTTTTTGAACCGAAACAGGCTCTTGATATCGTTTTTGGTAATCTTTCTGACAATGATATCCACCACGTACAGCACCGCAGCCGCAACAAGCAGCGGCACGGTAAAGTAGATGGAATAGGTAGCAAGACGGTTGGGGTCATTGACAAGCTCGGGTACGCTGCCCTCACTCAGCGTTCCTCTGTTGCGGATCGCGTTATGCAGCTCCGCAGGGTCAAAGGTCACAAAGGCATCGTACTCGGGCGAATAGGAAATATTGAATACCGATTCGGACACAAACGCGTTTTTATCGTACGCGTACGTGATCTCCACGCGGTATTTGCCCACGTCAGACGCCGCAAACTCATGCGCATAACGCTGCGAGTCAAACACGGGCTGCACGTCGATCGCCTCACCGTCCGGCGGGGTGATGCGCATTTGCACGGTAGCGTAGGGATTGAGCGTAGCAGGCACAAGCTCCATGCGCGCCATAGTGCCGTCGTAGGACACTGTCAGCGTATAGGGGTAATCAATGCGCTCGGTGGGGGTGTTGGCAGAAGCCATGGCGGACACAAAGCGCGTGCCCTCCTCCCCTTGCCAATCCTTTGCCCACTCGCCGCTAATAGCACTTGTAAAGCAAGCCACTCTGCCGTTGCCGTATTTCCAATAAGCGTACAGCGGCGCATCGATCACGCTGCCGCTTGCCTTGGTGTAAGGCACAGTCAGTACGGTCTTGGCACTCGCCTTTGCCTTGGCATACACGTAGCCGTATACGTCGGGCAGATACGAAATTCCCGTCACGGTCTCGTCCTTTTGATCCTTGATGGTTACCGCGACCTGCTTATGTATCACGGTCTCGGTCACCTCGTCGGCAACCTCGCCAAAGATCAGCTCGTCAAGGTCTCTCTCATCCTGCAGCCAGTAGTAGCTGCCGCGACCGTAGTTTGCGATCTTTTGCATGTTTTCGGTGCCCTCGGCGCAGCTGGTGTTAATGACCGTGGTCACAATGCCTGCCTGATACAGCGTGTTTGCCATCTGTGCGGCATCATCCGGCTCTGCCGAATAGGACATACCGTCACTGATCAGCACCACCTGCTTTTCCGAGAAGGAAAGCGATTTCATCTGGTTAAACGCAGCCTTGAGCGCGGCACCGATGACGGTGCCCTGCGTGGGCTGAATGCCGTTGATGATCTCGGCAACCTGCTCCTTGTTCTTTGCCTCGGTGGGCATTTGCTCGATATACACCTCACCCGAGAACGAGATGACCATCACGTAATCCTCGGGATTCAAAAGATCTAAGAACTTGACAGCCGCCTTTTTGGTCATGATCAGTCTGGACGCCATTTGCATCGAGCGCGAGGAGTCCAGCACCAGGCAATACAGCTTGGGGTCTGCATCGTCGTTGCCAAAGCGCACGGGCAGCATATCCTCAAGCGCCGAGAGCGTATCGTCGGTCTTGTTCTGAATATACGTGTCGCCAATCGTGATCAGACTCTTGCCAAACAGCGAGACCGCCTGATCCACGCTTTGTACAAACGCGGTATAATTTCGCAGCTCGCGCACGTCCACGTTTGAGAGCACGATGCGATCGTACGCGCAAAGCTGCTCAATGGTATAAGGCACGCTCGGATCGCCCACGTACGCGTCGATCTCGGCATTTGCGCCAAAGGTGGCGCGCACCGCCTGCGCGTCTGCTTCGGAGGATGTGATCAGCAGCACGCGCAAGGTCTCGGTCACGCGCTGCGTAAAGAAATAGCTGTTATTGTGCGGCGAATGGTCGCCCTGTGCCTGCACGCGCACCTCGTAGTCAAATTCTCCCGCTACCGAGGTATCGGTGATGAAATTGACCAGATTGTAGCCCGTGTCCAAGGACACCGCCTTTTGCTGCAGCTGACGGTCACCCGACCAAAGCGAGACGATGGCGTCGGTCTTGGTGCTGCTTTGCACCAGCACGTCGGCAGTGGTGCGGTGGTCAAGATAGGTATAGGGGGTATGATCCACGCCGCCGATCTGCACCTCGATCACGTCTGCGCCCACGTTGTTGTCCACGTAAACGGTATCCAGCGCGATATTCTCGGCATACAGATGCTCAATCGCCGCGATCAGGGCACTTGTGCCGTCCGCATCGGTCTGCTTACCGTCGGTCAGCAGCACGATCCTTTTGATCACGCCCTCGCTAAACAGGGTCGAGGCGTATTCCAAAGCGCCTGCAATATCGGTGGCACTATCGTCCACCTGCGTGTTTTTTACAGAGGGCAGCGGTATCTGCTCCCCTGCCGGGCTGACGCACACCGCGTCCTTGCCAAAGCAAACAAGCCCTGCCGTGCTGTTCTCGGGCAATTTCCCCTGCAGCTCGGCAATATAGGTATCGATCAGATCGAGATTGCGATTAGCGGAGTACGAAACGTCTGCCACCACGTACACCTCGGTCTTTGTCATGACCGTCACGCTTGCCATGCCTGCAAGCGCGGGCACCACCAAGGCAATGATCAGCAAATGCAGGATCAGCGAGGTGACGGTATGCCCGTTTTTATTATCCTTTCCGATGGCTATGCAGTACGGCACGATGACCGCCGCCAAAAGCGGTACGGCGAGCAGCAAAAGCCAGGGATTATCGAAGCTGATATTTCTCATAGCAATACACCACCCAATCTGCCGCGAACAGCAAAGCAAGTAAAATAAACATCAAAATCAGCGCGTCATATCTGCCGTCAAAGCCGCCCTCGGTCGCCGTTCCCGTCAAATTCAGCTGCTTTTCGGCAACCACGGGATTACGCTCCGCCGCAGGCACGGCTGCATGCAGATAGAACGTGCGGGCAGAGCCGCCCACCGTTACTGTCACGGTGTAAACGCCCGCCTCGGCAGGCACAAAGCTTGCCACCGCGCTCTCGCAGCCAAGGTACTGCACCTGACCCGAGGGAGAATCTATGCGAATGCTCTCGGTATTGGCAAGCAGATTGATCTGCACCTCGTCACCGCAGATAAAGCTATTCTGCTCCAGCACCGCGGGGAAAGAATACTCCGCCAGATTGCGCACAAGCATGATAAAATCCATGCGCATGGCAATATTGGAGTGATGCAGGTCAAAGGCAAACACGCAAAGGCGGTTGCCGTACGCGGTCGTTCCCGCAAACACCACGGGATTGCCCTCATAAGAAAGCAGCGTTGCAAACTTGCGGTACATACCGCACTTGACAAAGCCCGTCAGGTGGATCTCCTCGCCCACCATGTCGCGCGTCAGCGTCTGCACCATGGAGGTGCTGTCCCCCGAAAGCTGCAGCACGCCTGCCTTGGGCAAGGTCACCTCGCCCTGTACCGAAAAGCCGAGATCGTCCGCGCTGGCTTGCGGATTGATCAGCCAGATCGCGCCGTCAGAAGGCATGGTCGCAGGGGTAAAGGTATCGAAAATATACAGCCCGTAGCCAATCTCGCCCGTATATTCCTCAGTGGATCTGACCTCAATATTGGTCTTGCCCACCGCGCCAAGCGCAGCCTCGATAAAGAACGGTCTGTCGCTGACCAGCAAAATTTTGTAAGCGGCATCGCTTTGCAAATCAAAGAGCACTACGCTGTTGTCACTCTCCAAGGCGTCTGGGTTGGCAATGCGCACACGCAAAGACGCAAACTCGGCAATCTTGGCAGAGAGCTGGAAGGGCGTTGCCTTTTCGCGCTTGGTTACCACGGTAGAGGTCGCAATGCTCTGCTCCGCGTCATCCGCGTAAAGCTCCAGCGTCAAGGTCGCGTCCGAGCGGTAGGAGGTCACGTAACCGCTCACGGTCACAGTCTCTCCCTGTACCGTGTAGCTGACGCCATCCAGCGCATAATTCTGCGCGCTCTCGTCACAAAGGCGGATCAGCGTGATATTCTCGTGCGTCTGGTATCCCATGTCGGTGATCAGATACACGTCCGCACCGCTGTTCTCGGCAAAATACGCCTGTGCCGCTGCCTGTGCATCGGCAAGCGTGGTGTCCGCATAGCTGCAGGAAAGCCCTTCCAGCAGCGTTTGTGCGGCTTGCTTATTCTCGGTCTGCTCAAAGACGGTCGAGGTCTGCTCTGCCACACAAATCAAGGTAAAGGTCGAGCCGTCGGCAGCATCCGCGATCATATCCGAAATCTGCTGCTTGCCTGCCTCAAAGCGGGTCATGCCGTCCGCATGCTGCATTTGCATGCTGCCCGTACCGTCCAGGACAAAGCAATAATCGCGCGCAGCACCCGGCACAGTCAGCACGGGATGCGCGATGGTCAGGGAGATCGCCAGCACCGCAAGGATCTGCAAGATCAGGCTGATCAGACCCGTGAGTCTTGAGAGCGGATTTTTCTTTTTAAGAAACCGCTCGCTCAGCTTCCACAGATACGTGGAGGACACGGTCTGCTCGGTGTATTTGCTTTTGATAATGTAAATGAGAATGAGCACGGGAATGCCCAAAAGTCCCAGAAGTCCCAACGGATACAGAAACGTCATTTGATCACCTCCATATCGGTCAGGCGCTCAAAGAAGATCTCACCCATATCGGCAGTTGCATCCACCAACAGATAGGATGCACCGCGCGCACGGCAAAAGTCCGCAATGCGCCCCGTGGCGTATGCCAGCGCCTGCTTGTAGGCAGCGGCAATATCGCGGTCGATGTTGCGTCGCCAGGTGTTGTGCGCGTCCTCCGAATCGTAAAGGTGCATCTTGCCGCGCAGCTGCGGATTGAGCTCCTCACGCGAGAGCACCTGCAGGCAAAGCACGTCACGCTTTTGATCCACCATGTAGCCAATGGCGTCCTCGTAATCGTGATCGGTCAAAAAATCCGAGATCACGATCGAAAAGCCGTCGCCGCGACCCACGCTTGTGGGCATGATCGCGCGGCTGATGTGGGCGTCACCCGAAAATTCGAGATCGTTGAGCGCACCGATGCAGTTGATATACGACTGCTTGCCCACCATGCCCGTGATCACAGGCTCTACCTCGCTGCCCCTGACGGCGTACACGGACACCTTATCCATCTCACATACCGAAAGGTACGCAAAGGCGGCGGCAAGCCTGAGCGCTTGCTCTGCCTTTTGTCCGTTTCCGTAGTCCATGGAGCGGCTTGCATCGATATAGATGCGCGTGTGCATCTGTCGCTCATCCAGATACTGCTTGGTATACAGCTTTTCAAATCGGGCGTAGGCATTCCAGTCGATCTTGGTTATATCGTCGCCGGGCACGTAATCGCGCAGGTCGGCAAACTCACACGAGGAACCGAAGTTCTTGCTTTGCCGATTTCCGCCGAACATACCCGCAACGTTGTTTTTAAGCAGCGATTGCAACAGCTCCAGCTGACCTAAAAACGCGTCGTTGACTGTAAATCTACTCATATTCAGATACTCTTATTTCTTGAGCTTTTTGTTTTCCTTGATCAGCATGCCGATCACGTCGTCCACGTTCAGCTTATCGTTGATCGCAGCGTAATTGATCTTGATACGGTGACGCAGTACGGGGCAAGCCAGCGCGTCGATATCCTCGTAGGAAACGTTGTAATTGCCGCCAAGCAGCGCGCGCACCTTGGCACAGGTGATCAGCGCCTGCGCTGCACGGGGAGATGCGCCGTACTTGATGTACTTCTTAGCGGTATCCGAGGGCTTATCCAGCTCGGGGTGCGTGCCGGATACCAGCGCGACCGCGTATTCCATGACCTCGTCAATGACCGGCACGGTTGCAGCCAGCGCACGCATTTCAAGAATGGTTGCGCCGTCCACCTGCGCCTCTGCCACCTCGTCCATGGTGACCTGCGTCATCTTGACAATGTCCACAAGCTCGTCCTTACCCGGGAAGGTCATGAGCAGCTTGAACATAAATCTGTCCATCTGTGCCTCGGGCAGCGGATAGGTGCCGTCCTGCTCGATGGGGTTCTCGGTTGCCAGCACGAAGAAGGGCTCTTCCAGGCGATAGGTCTGGTTTGCCACGGTCACCTTATGCTCCTGCATAACCTCCAGCATAGCCGACTGGGTCTTGGGGGTTGCACGGTTGATCTCGTCCGCCAGCACCAGATTTGCAAAGATGGGGCCCTTGTTGAACTTTTGCACCATCTTGCCGTTCTCGTCCTTTTCAATGACGTTCATACCCGTAACGTCCGAGGGCATCAGGTCGGGCGTGAACTGAATACGGGAGAAAGGAAGATTGAGAATTCTGCCAAGCGAACGAACCAAACGGGTCTTACCGACACCGGGCACGCCCTCCAGCAGCACGTTGCCGCCCGCTACGATGGCAATGATCACGTTATCCACGACCTCGGTCTGACCGACCACGTCACGGCGCAGCTCAGCTTTGATCTTTTCTGCCTGCTCGCCAAATCTCTTTACGTTTTCCATGTTGTTTTGCATCTCTATGTACCTTCCTTTATCAATCTTTGTCAGACGGGCTGAAAAGCGCCGTAAAATATGCTTCGATCAGCTCTGCGACCTCTTCGGAGAGCAGACCGTCGATCTTGCTTTCCAAGAAGATCGCGTTGTATATGTCAATAACCTCGCTGTATTTGACGTAGTCGTCCTTGGTGGGGTCGTAAATGATGTCCTGGCTGCCCACGATCAGCTCGCCGCTGCCAAGACCGCCGTCCGTGACGTTCTGGTCATCGTCGTCCTCCTCGTAGTCCCCCGGGGTCTGCGGACCTTGCTCGCTTCCCTCGCCCGCAGGCAGATCGGAAGCGCTCAGCCCAAAGATCTCAAGCAGCCGCGCCTCGACGTAAACGCCCATGTCTGCGTCGTATCTCTGCTGCGTCAGCGCCTTGCCCATTTCGGTATACGCCACGCCAAAGGCGTTTTTGACATTGTCGCGTCCCCAGATCAGCGTGTATTTTTCAAGCTCGATGGCAACGTTGGCAAGCGTGTTTGCCAAGCGCTCGATTTCCTGGGAAAGCGCGTCCTGTTCGTCAGCACCCGCGTTTCGCAGCACCATGCGCAGCTCCTCGGAGAACACGTGCACAGCCTCGATCAAGGCATTCTTGTCGTCGATCTCGCCAATGCTTTCCACAATGCCGTCAAGCGCCTGCTTGAATGCCGCTTGCTCCTCTTGCGCCAGCGCCTTTTCCAGCGCGCGCGTGTGCGCCGAGCCAGAGGCACTCATGATGGGAGCAAAGCTGCGCAGCGTGACCGCACTATCCACAACGCTGCGCACGCGCACGACCGTGTCAACCACCAGCGTTTTCATTCTGCTCTGCGTCTTGGTGGTGCGCAAAGCCTCCAGCAATCCCTCCAACGAAGCAACCGTCTGCTCCTTGGCAGGCTCGCTCATGGTGGAGTCCCTGACCTCTTGGATCAAATTTTGCAGCGCAATGGTTTCCCATTCGCCAAGCTCAAAGGGAGGATCTATCGGCGTAGGGGGCGGCTCGGGCAGTTTTGCGGGTACTGCAAAGGCTGTAAGCGCCATGCCCATAGCAAGCACAAAGCACACAAGGCAAGTCCACACGTGCTTGACCCTGAGCTTTTTGGCAGGCGTTTGTTGCAGCCTTTGGTCGGTCTGCTCGCGCTGCAGCTGCATCATGCCGTCCTGTCTGTCGCGGTATGCCAGCATGGTCTGCACGCCCTCGCGCAATGCAAGCTCCTTATCCAGCTTGCGCGCCAAGCGTTTTTTATAGGGGAAGAGGGAGAGGAACAGCACCCCGCCCAGCACAAGCCCCGCACCCAGCGCAATGCCCGTGGCAGGCAGCGGCGCGATCGGCAGGATCATGCGTTTGTACAAAAGCAGCAGCACGGCAAACACCGCCAGCGCAACCGAGGCGCCGGGCAGCACGCTGCGCCAGATTGACGCAAGCAGCATGCGCCGCCAGAATTTCAAAAAGCCTTTACCCATATATCAACCATCCTTTATCAAATGACGATAATTCAAACAAATTCCCATTATAGAATAATATATAATTATATCATTTATTTGTAAGAAAGTCAACCGCCGCACCGCGCAAAACAACAATTTTCATCCTGTTTTTTGCCAAAAATCATTGCATTCTCCGCAAAATATGCTATAATTATGATGATAGTATATTGCATGGGAGGATAGACATGAAAACCGGAATTGTAGATACCGCATACCTGTACCTTGGCAGCCACGCTGCAGCCTTTGCGCGCATGAAGCAGCACGGCTACGACTGCACCGATTATCAGCACCTTGTTGACACGGACAACGCGCTTTTTGCCATGGATGCGCAAGGCTTTGAGCGCACGCTGCTGGGCGTTCGCCGCGACGCGGAGAATGCGGGCATTGAGATCTATCAGGCGCACGGTCCTTGGCGTTGGCCGCCGCAGGATTTTACGCCCGAAGATCGCGCAGAGAGATTTGAAAAAATGTCGCGCGCGATTCTGGGCTGCGAGATTTTGGGCAGTCCCAATTTCATCATTCACCCCATCATGCCCTTTGGCGATTGGCAGGACCCCGAGCCCGAAAAGCTGTGGGATATGAACCTTGAATTTTTCTCGCGCCTTTGCGAGGTCGCCAAGGCACACAACAGAGTCATTTGCTTTGAAAATATGCCCATGACCGCGCTCTCGCTCTCCACGCCCGAGCAGATCCTGCGCTTTGTCAAGATGATCGACTCGCCCTATATGCGCGTTTGCCTTGACACGGGACATTGCTCGGTATTCGGGCTCTCCCCTGCCGATGCGGTGCGCCTTTTGGGCAAGGAATACCTGCGCGCCCTGCACGTGCACGACAACGACGGCAAAGCCGACAGACACATGCTGCCCGGTCAGGGCGTGATCGATTGGGAGGATTTTGCACGCGCGCTTGCCGAGGTTGGCTGCGAGTGCCCCGTTTCGATCGAAACCAGCGTCAGCGGCAAGATCCCTGCCGATCAAAGGGATGCTGCCGAAAGAGAGCTTGCCAACAGCGCTTTGCGCATGGCGGGAAGAGTCTGATTTTCACATACATTTTCAGGGGCTGCACCAGACCAAATGCAGCCCCTGAAAAAAGTCAAAAATTCTGCAAATTTTTTCGCAAAAACCTATTGACAAGTACAAAGTGCCGTGATATAATAATGCGGCTGAGAGATACGGCCCGGTAGCTCAGTTGGTTAGAGCGCTAGCCTGTCACGCTAGAGGTCGTGGGTTCGAGCCCCATCCGGGTCGCCAATCTTCTTTCAGTTTCATATGCGGATTTAGCCCATTTGGTAGAGCGCCACCTTGCCAAGGTGGAGGTGGCGGGTTCGAGCCCCGTAATCCGCCCCAGAAAACAAAAGCCCGATGCAATAGCATCGGGTTTTTTGTTTTCTCGCACGGCTTACGGGATTGCTCTGGCCAAGTCGGGGGCCAAGCGGGCTTAGGGAGACAACTCCATGGA
>JAZRDG010000035.1:0-15004 GCA_045660125.1 Eubacteriales bacterium
AACTTCGCGGATTTCATAGTGCGCACCCTTGTATTCTCCCTGCTTATCGGGGATGGGATGGCAATTTTTGACGCAATCCTCGAACACGCGGATGTACGGCTTGCCTGCTTTGCTCATGCAAGCGATGACGAGATCGGTATCCGTGATATAGCCAAGACCTGAGATCTTGTCGATATCATCTTTGCGATACCTTGTTACTGAGTAGACAACTTTTTTCATTTTGGATTACCTCCTGATTTTTTATTTTGCCTTTCGGCAGGGTCAGGGGAGCATAGGTCGGGAGCTGATCACGTTCATTCCGAGTGAGGTGTGCAGATGTCAACGAGAGGTCGTGAATGCTTTCAGTACACAAAAAAATATTGCTTTTGGATATAGAAAAAACCAGGTATTGCTACCTGGCTGTTCTATATCTATTTTCATTTTTCGGTGATATTTTTTACGTTTACATCTGCGAGACCTATGCTACACTGGACACAACGAAAGGCTAAAAAATCGGGATACTTTGTTGTTTCTTATTTAACCTTTCGTTGCATATCGACAAATAATCATTTAAAACATTATTATGTACCATAAAAATGCACGTTAATATATAGATTATGATTTTGATCAATGTATATAGATTGTTTCGAATTATCATATTGAAGGAATCTCTTCCTTCTAATCAGATTTTTAGGGAAACTCATTTGCTTGAAAACACAAAGTTCAAATGAAGTGTTTGATATATATGTGTCTTCAAATGAAACATCTTCAAAATAACAACTATGGAATGTCATGTCACTCAAATTAGCATCTTTAAATGTAGTACGATGAAATATACATTTATCTGCGATTGCGTAAATCAATTTGGTATTTTCCATATTAGCATTGGAAAAATCACTCGCAAATAAAATGCTTTTCGACAATAATGCATTAGAAAAATCAGATTGAAAAAAAGCACAACCTACAAGCATTGTATAAGACAAATCGCAATTAACGAAAGAAGACCAGCGCATTAAAGTATTATAAATTACAGCTCTTTTGAAGATAGATTTATTAAAATTCGATTCATCCATGCACACATTAAATACTAATGCGTCTATGGCGGTTGCTTGCTTAATGGCCAGATTAGTCCATAAGCATGGTTCCACGCTTTCATTAATCGTCAATGTTTCGTTTGTCATATATGAAGCAATAGAAAAACTCTCCCTGGTATTAGCAATCACTACTTTCGCCATTGAGGCACCACAAAAACTAGATTTCGAAGCAGCAACATTAATAAATTTTGCATTATACAGGTTAGCTTCATCGAAGACTGCCTCTTGAAAGTTTGTTCCCCCAAACACGGCTTCTTTCAGATTGGATTTTTTAAAGATTGTTCCAGTTGCATTCGAATTTATTGCTATCATGCCAGTCATTATAGATTCGTCAAATGATGCTCCAACAAGATCCATACTGCTTAAATCCACTTGGCGCATAAGTGAATTACTTATAGTTGCATTACTTAAACATGCTACCACATAACCCATTCCGTGGGACGACATGTTTTGGAGAGCTTGAATGTCAGTAATTGTGGCTCGGGTCTCCTCAATTATAGGTATAAGATTCATCATGTTACTCATATATTGAACAAACAATTCATCCAAACATATTCGTATTTGTCTAACCATATAATATCTGTCATACAACAACAAGTTTTTTATGTACCGTATGAGACATATTTTTTCTGTATTATCAAGCAGTTTTCGCTGTACTGTACCGTAAAGTGACGAGTAAACCGTTTCGAATTTGATAGTGGAGAAATCGAACTCTTTATCTTTTTCAATGTTCTTGCTGCGAAAGGTAATTTCCTCCATAACACAGTCCGAAAGATTTGTCCCAAGTAATCTGGCTCCAGCAAAATCTGCGTGACTTAAATTGGATCTCCTAAAATCTGCGTAATTGGCCTTGATATTTTTACAATTTGTGCAAGATAAATCGCAATCTTTCAAGATGGCACTGACTAGATTTGCCTCTTGAAAGTTGGAATTAACATAACAACCATTAGTCAAATCAGAGTTGGCCAGATAGACGCTGTTCATTCTGGAACTGCCTAAGCTCAAATCAGTGAGTCGGGCAAATGAAAGAAAATAATTCAACAGGTTATCCAACTCGACCTGCACAGACGAATTAATGCTATCCAAAAAAATGTTTTTAGCTGCAGAACTGGCAGTTTCTCCTCTTTTCCCTTTCGCATCCGCATATTTTTCCCAGTTCCGGAAATACGCATTGTCAATATGGATCAATGCCTCTTTATATCTAACTAGCAATTCATAATTGATAAAAAAGGATAGGATTAAGTTTTTATAAAAAACTTTGCCTTCTACATTGGGTGGAATATTATTTTCCCGGATCTTTTGCTGATATTCTGTACCGCCCTCATCCCGTGGGTAAACCCCAAAATACCATAAAAACCCTCTTTTCATTCGATGGATTTGGTTAATGGTATTGAGCTCAATGTTATTGTCGCACAATGCTTTAAGTATAGTTTCTATTTGGTTAACATCTTTTATGAATTGGACGACGAACTGTTGAGAGGTTGGATGTTTATCGATTCCATGATTCTCAACAGGAACGGGGTAAGAACCTTTTTTGATTGCTCGAAGCAGCTTCCTTCGGTATTTAATTTCAACCATGCGAGCGGTCGTTTGAATAATCTTTTCAGAATTACTGACGCAACACGCAAAAATTATGATATAAACCAACAAGGCTACACACAATGAAACACAACAGTAAAAAAGTTTGTCTCCAGTAACACAAATCTGTACATTGAGCAAAGGTATCGGTAAAGTTAAGCTTTCTTCTAAATATGTGTTGCAGCACAAAGACCCAACAATAGCAACAATACTGCAAGCACTTATGCCGATAAGCTCTATTAACTTTTTTTTGGAGACTTCCGAAATGATATATTGGAGCGTAGAATCGCGTGCTGCTTGCTCTTTTAAACTATCGCTTAAAAAGACAAATGCAGCAACAACTAATCCTACAGAAGAAGCAAGCATTGATACACAACCGATGAAAATACTTGTTACTGTGGAGTTCGCGGCGGCATTTGAACTTTCAGTACTGCTGGCAAAAAGACTCGCGAAATCGTAGGATTCCATTAGATGAAACCCCAGTATTCCCAAGGATATGGAAAAAAACAGCGCAAGAATGTTACTTTTGTGTATTCCCAACGCCTCGGGGATATACCAACAGTGATAAAACGCCTGGGCGAATATTGATTTACAGAAATTTCGAATCGTGCGAAATATCGTCTTAAGTTTTTCAAACGCTCTCATATTTGTTATCATTGTTATACGGCAAACTCAATGTGTTGTTTTGACAGAACTTACAATCAGGACCCAAATGAGCCCCGTTTGCCTGACAGTATTTATCAACCGCCTTAAACAAAGAATACAAGTATTCATTAGAGGGCGGGACAGTATTTTCCAAAGCGGTTTCTGGCAACGGTCTGAACACGGACAATACCGGTTGAACGCCGATGTCTATGAGTTGTTTTAATCCGTTGAGTAAGCTATCGGTGGTTTCCAAGCCAACAACCACCAACGAACGAACATTGCCGTTTTTTCCAAATACACGCACGGCGTGTTCCAACGCGCGGTAATAGCGATGCCTTGAAATACCACCTTTCCCGGGCATGATTTTTTGGGCAATAATCGAATCGAATATCTCAATATTAAAGGCGACCTCCGTTGCTCCGAATTCGTGCATTTGATCAATTACACTCAGATTATCAGGAGGTAGACACATAACGTAGATACCCTGATTAGAATACTTTCGAATAATCCTGATGGTCTCAAGAATTGCGTTATACTCCTTTTCTGACACGTCCGATTGACCGCCCACAAGGAAATGACGTAATGCTACTCCATTATTCTGGTATTTGGATATGTTTTTCGTGTAATAGGAGACAATTTCGTCCAAATCATCCGAACTCATGCAACTCTCGCAAGGCTGTATGTCACAGAATTTACATCCCATATTTTGCCGCTTGTAAATGCATTGAGACGTATGATGAAGTCTCAAACGATCAGTGGATAAGTAGGCGACATCTTCGTAAGGAGTTCCGGCCTTTGTTGTCTTTTTTTCAAAGGGGTCTCTTGTCCACAGCTTGATTTTGGTAATATACTGACCGTAATAAAACAGGCACAAACCGTAGGGTTTCCTTATTTCAATAGAAAACGGAGTAAGGCGAGTGAATTTCAAGGATCTCGGACAGTTGACAACCATATCATCTAGGCTGGGGAATTGCACATCAACTGCGCTGTTGGTCGCTGGTCTTATACCTCCATTTTCAGAAAACCAATCTAATACAGCATCACTGATATAAACGCCTTGGTTTAATAATGCAATTTTCAATGACAGTTTATCTTTACGTTTAATTCTATCATAGAACTCATGATTTGGTTCAGCGATATTTTGATATATCTGTAGTGTGTTGTCAGGAGATATACTAGTTATATTTGTATCAAACACCGCCTTAAAAAGGTAAGCGTCCTGTTCTTTGGGTTGCGCCTCATTATACCCATCACCTACAAGTTCAATCAAATGATCTTCACACTCACACTTCTGTTTAAACCATCGCGGATGATAGTCTAACTTAGAAGAAGAAAACACATAATTGCTATATGGAACCGAAATGGTATCTAAATCGCGTTCTGTTTCCGACGGTGCTCCTCCTGTGAAAGCATCGATATTCATTTTGTGCAACGAAGGCCTTCCCAGAGTGGAGAGAGCTTTATTGATCAAAGGGGTAGACGCCTGGAATCGTCCGTTTACCTCCGACAAATAAACAAGCCCGTCAGAAGTAAACATACCGTCTATACCAACAATACCGCGATAACCAATTTCCTGCAAACGACTACACACAATTTCACATTGATGCCTGAAAATCTCTCGTTGCTTTCTGTCGGTTTTACCATACGTAATGAAATCTGCTCCCTTATAAATTAAGCGGTTATCAATTTCTCTTACGATTTGAACAGATCCGGGAGACAAGACAACATCATTGTCGTAGATAACTGCGTGAGTATTTACAGAGATAGCTTGCGCTTCGTATCTCATTAACAAATATTGAGAATCATCAGCAATTTGTGAAAAAACATCTTTGAAGGTGTGGGACCTGACAACAAACGTACCGCATCCACCGCAAGATACAGGAGCCTGCACCACGTATTCAGAGCCTTCTCCCATAATTTCACAAAGAGCTTCGAACGACTCTATCTTGCCTCTGTGCACATGATAATTCAAAAATGGAACGCTGCCATTCATCAATTCTCTGAATTTTATCTTGTCATCCGTTATGGCAAGTATTTCTTTATCGTTCAAGCACAAGACTTTGCTTGACCATTGAGCAAGTGGTTTATAGTTGTAAAAAATATGAGGATTGTAAAACATACATCTTGCATTCGGATTCTTTTGCATCAAAGCATTAATCTGCTGAATGGTAAAGTTGTCTTGTTCCTCTGTAATAATATTGTGGTTAATACGAATAGGGCTCTCATTGCAAAAGGCTATATTACTTTCCTCTCCACTACCATACAAAGTAATAGAGCCAGCGAATAAATTGTCCGTATACACTATATCGGATTCTCTTGCCCCAAACCAAAATATATCGTTCATTCTCGTACCTCTTCACAAGAAATTGTATATAATATCGTTTTATTATATCACAAAACAGTGATCATGTCAATAAGTTTACAGGCTTATATCATAAAATTACAGGCTTATATCATAAAATTACGAAATACGAAATTTCAAAATTGTAAAATGAGACAAGCACAATGTAAAAAATACGAAAATGATGCTTCATATGATACATGTCAGAGTATAGTCTTGCCATTTGTGCAAGTATATTTTTACATCAACAAAATACTCACATTGACGGCATAATCTCATGATAATAATTTGGCTCTAATCTCTCTAAAAATAAGAAAAAAACAAAAAGCCTTACTAATCCGTTCACAATTCGTTTGGAATTTCGAACGTTCGAATTAGTAAGGTTTGGTCGGAGTGACAGGATTCGAACCTGCGACCTCATGGACCCGAACCATGCGCACTACCAAACTGTGCCACACCCCGAAATCGACCATGCTATTATAGCATAGTCGGTTGCGTTTGTCAATAGATTTTTTGGAGAAAACCCAAAATCCTTGCTGTTCTTTGGATTTTCACATCAGCGCGTCGTACAAATTTACAAAATCCAATCCCTTTTTGAGTGCGTACGAGGCGGTATACGCCGTGCCGCCTTTACTTTTGGTCAAAAACGCGATGCAAACGTCGCTGCCCTCCACCAAGCGGCGGTCACGCTCCAGCATGCATCCCTCGCAATAACGCTCGTACAGATACGTCACGCTATCCGCTGCCGAAAGCACGAAGCGGTACGCGCTGCGGTCGTGCTCGCTCCACGTGGCGTCCTGATCTCGGCAAGGCAGCACGAGGTCCAGCCTGATGTGCGGATACTGCTTTTTTTGCTCTATGACGCACAGCGCGGCAAGCGTATCAAATCCGATAGCACCGCCTGCGCGAAAGTGCGTCACGCCCTGCTCTGCCTGTTTTGCGATCTCGGCCTTGAGCAGTGCGGGCAACGCCAGCATATGCTGCGCGCTGATCTGTCTGTGCCCTGTAAAGCACGCGGTCTTATTTTGCATCGGATTCACCTCGCCTTCGCGTTCATTATAGCACATTTGTTCTGTTTTGTAAAGTCTTTTTTGCATAAATCGTGTACAAAAAAGCGTCTTTTCCCGACAAAGTACGCGCCCAAAGCGGCACTTTCGCGCCCTGCAGCGTCAGCTTGCGTGCGTTTGTTTCCCACCGCGACACGTTATGCGTGATTTTTCCCCGTGCCGCATTGACAAAAAGCGCCGCGCTTTTCCGCTATAATATTGGCAAAAGCTTTCTTTTTGGGAGGACACACACATGCAACAAAATACAGAATTCATCCCTAACACGGGACAAGCCTTCGGCAAGACCAAAATGCGGCTGCACACCGCATCCGCTGCGCGCCGCCGTCGCATTTTACTTGGCGTGGTGCGCGGCGCGGGCATCATGCTGCTCTCTTGGCTGCTGGGGCTTTTGGGGGCATTTTTCGGTACTTATCCCGCAGGTCTGATCCTGCTTTGCGCCGCAGGCAGCGGCATTCCCTTTATTTTCACGGGTCTTTGCGCCTCTCTGCCCTTTATCGGCGCGCCGTGGGGCTATCTTTGCGCCTACCTTGGGATATTGATCCTGCGCGTTGCCGTGACGCTGCTGGTTGGCAGCGGCAGAGCCAATTTGCGCGGGCTGCCGCCTTTACCGAACGACAAATTCAGCGCAGCGCTTTTGCAGATCGAGGACGGTGGCTTTTTCGGTGCGCCCCCTGCGCTGCCCGATGGCGAGCAAAATCTGCAAAAGCCGCGTCTTTTTTGCGAAGCGCCCGTGCTGCGCATCATGACAGGTGCGATCAGCGCGCTGATTGCGGGCGGCTTTGCCATCGCATTGGGCGGTTTTCAGTACTACGATCTGTTCGGCACGCTGTTTTTACTGCTTGCCGTGCCGCTGGGCGTCTACTTGACCATCCCCTTTTTCACCCCCGAAAAGCAGCACCGCCTATCCGGCTACGTTGCCTTGGTGGCGCTTTGCATGGGGGCTGTGTTTGCCGCGCGCCCCTTGACGCTGTTCGGCATTCAGCTCTGCCCCGTGATCGCGGCGATTTTAGTATACCTGACGCTCAAACGGCGCGGTTTTGTGGCAGCCATGATGTGCGCGGTGGGCTGCGGCGTGGCGTTTGACCCCGCAAGCTCGCCTATCCTGATCATCGGGCTTGTGCTCTGGGCACTTTGCGCGCAGCTTTCCGACCGCCTTGCCCTTTTTGCCGCGCTTGGCACAGCCCTTGGCTGGAACGCGCTGCTTGGCGGCTTTTGGGGCATAGCGGCATCATTGCCCACCGTGCTGCTTGGCGGCACCTTGCTGTTTGCCGCAGACAAATGGATACTCCCCGCCGCTGACGCAGCCGAGGTGGAGCAAGAGAGCTGCGACTTTGCGGGCGAGGGCGAATTTGCCCGTCTTGTGACCGGTGAAAACCGCATTCTCAGCGCTTGCGAGCGCACGGAAAGCATGGTGCAGGCGTTCACGGGGCTTTCCGAGACCTTTTACGAGCTTTCCGACAAGCTGCGCCGCCCTGCCCTTTTGGATCTGCGCCGCATTTGCGACGTGGCGTTTGAGCGCGAATGCGCCGACTGTCCGCGCCGCGAGATCTGCTGGGGCTCGGAATACAGCACCACGCTGGAGGGCATTGGCAAGCTGACCTCCGCTTTGCACCTTGGCGGCAGAGCGGATGCTTCTTGCCTGCCCTCAAAGCTGCTCTCGGCTTGTCCGCGCACCGATCGCATTTTAGCAAACGCCAATGAGCAATGCGCCAGCGCCACCGCGCAGCTTTTGCAGCGTGAAAAAACGCACATTTTTGCTGCCGATTACGCTGCCATTGCCGATCTTTTGACCGACGCCCTGCGCGAGAACAACGAGGAATTTTGCACCGACGCGCAAACGGGCGAGCGCATTTACCGCTACCTGACCGACCAAGGCATTGCGATTGCCGGCATCGTAGTCAGCGGCGTGCGCGCCAAGCGGATCTGCGCGCGCGGCGTGGGCTTTGGCAAGGGGCGCGCCACGCCCGACGCGCTGCGCGAGGCGATTGAAAACATTTGCGGCACGCCGCTGGCAGACCCCGTGTTCGAGATCTCCAACGACAGCACGGTCATGATGCTTTGCGCGCGCGACCAATTCGCGGTTTCCTACGCCACGGGCGTGATCCCAGCCCCTGCCGAGGCAAAGGCTGACCCCGACGCGCCCTCGGGCGACGCACTTTGCTGCTTTACGGGCAAAAGCTCGTATTTCTACGGCATTCTCAGCGACGGCATGGGCAGCGGCAGGCAGGCGGCTTTTTCCGCAGAGGTGTGCACCATGTTCCTTGAAAAAATGCTATATGCGGGCAACAGCCCCGAGATCTCCCTGCGCATGCTCAACAATTATCTGCGCTCGCACTCGGACGCGCCCGAGGCGGAATGCTCGGTGGGCGTGGACATGGTGCGCATTGACCTGATCACGGGCACGGCGCATTTCATCAAAGGCGGCGCAGTTCCCTCGTTCGTCATGCGCGGCAAGCAGCTGCTCAAGATCAAGGCGCACACGCCGCCCATCGGCATCATGCACGCGGTACAGGCACAGATCATTCCCTTTGAGCTTTGCGAAGGCGACGTGATCGTCATGGTCAGCGACGGCATCACGGGCGGCAACGAGGATTGCCCTTGGCTGATCTCGCTTCTGTCGGGCACGCCCCTGCAGGACCCTGCCGTCTTAAAGGAAACCGTGCTGCTGCACGCACGCGAATCGGGCAGCCGGGACGACATGTCGGTAGCCGTCATGCGGATCGATAAATTGAGCGCGTAATGGAGCGCTACGCGCAGTGATGATTGCCTTCGGCAAGTGATGGGTGATGATTGGCTGCGCCAAGTGATGATGCCCTACGGGCAGTTTGAAGGAATCCTGTCATAACGATCGCGCAGCGATCTCATAACTCATCACTCATCACTCATAACTCACTCCTCAATACCCCGTCTTTTTCCCGCACAAGCGCCAGATGATCTTGCGCAGCAGCTCGGTGGGAACGGCGAGCAGTGCAAGCGAGAAGGTAAATCCCAGTTCTGAAAGGGTCAGGGGCGCAGTGCGCAGCACGCTGCCGCCAAGATAGACGAATGCGATCTGTATGACGGTGACGGCAAGCATAATGCCGATAAAGCCGGGGTTTTTGCCAATGCCGGCAAGCAGGCGCAGCCGATCGGTGCGTGCCCCAAAGCAATTGCACACCGACATAAAGATGAACAGCGCAAAAAAGGCGGTGAGCAGATACAGGTCATCGGGCGAGGTGCGAAAGCGCCCCGTGACGGCAGGCACAATCAAAAGCGACAGGCACACGCCCACCGTGGCAAGACCTTGCCAAAGGATCTGAAAGATCATGTAGCCGTTGAGGATCGGCTCGTCGCGCCGCTTGGGTGCTTCCTTGAGGTAAAACCTTTTGGGCGCTTCCCCTGCAAAGGCAAGACCGCCCAGCGTATCCATGATCATATTGATCCAAAGCATCTGCACCACGGTCACGGGGGCGTCAAAGCCCAAAAACGGCCCGATCATGGAAACGCCCACCGCGCAGAAATTCATGGTCAGCTGCAGCACGATGAATTTACGAATGCTCTTGAACACGGTGCGCCCGTAGAGCACGGCATTGACTACCGAGGCAAGATTGTTGTCAAGCAGGATAATATCTCCTGCCTCGCGCGCCACCTGTGTGCCGTCACCCATGGCAAAGCCCACGTCCGAGGCGCGCAGGGCGGGCGCGTCGTTGATGCCGTCGCCCGTCATGCCCACCACCAGCTCCAGCTGCTGCGCCAAGCGCACAAGGCGGCTCTTATCCGACGGCAGCGCACGCGCCACCACGCCAATGCGGGGCAGCAGCGCGCGTACCTGCTCATCATTCATAGCGGCAAGCTCCGCGCCGTCAAGCACAATATCCACGCCGCCGCCCAAAATGCCGCACGCGCGTGCGATCTGCTCGGCGGTCTGCTTGCCGTCGCCCGTGATCATGACCACCTGCACGCCCGCGCCGCGCAAGTCCGCCACCGCACGCGGTGCTTCTGCGCGCAAGCCGTCCTCCAGCATCGCAAAGCCGATCAGCACAAGTGATCCAAACGCGCCTGCGGCATAGCTCTCGCGCGTGCCGCCCTCGCGGCAATACGCCAAAGCGATCACGCGCTTACCGAGAGAGGCATACCTTTGCGCAAGCGCACGCAGGGCGGCGGCATCCGCCTTGACCTCCCTGCCCTGCGCGTCCAGCACACGGCGCACAAAAGGCAAAATGCGCTCGGGCGCACCCTTGATGTGCACCGTGCCGTCCACCATGGCCACCGCGTACTTGCGCTCGCTCTCAAAGGGCAGCCGCCACGCAGCGGCAGGGGCGGTGGGCAAGGCTTTGGCGCTATGCAACGCGCTTTCAAACAAGGCGCGATCGGTCGCATTGCCGCCCACGGCACGCACGCGTCCGCTACCCCCGTCACGCTCGGCATTCGCGGAGGTGTTATGCAGACAGGCACGGCGGTATTGCTCGGACAACGCGCCGTGCGAGGACAGCGGCAGCCGCACCGCCTCGCCCGTGCCCAGCACCAGCTCGGTCGCGCGCATTTTTCCGTGCGTCAGCGTGGCGGTCTTGTCGGTAAACAGAATATTCATGCTGCCCGCGGCTTCAATGCCCGCGGGCTTTCTGACAAGCACCTGATCGCGCACCATGCGCCGCACGTTTGCCGAAAGCACCACCGCGATCATCATCGGAAGGCCTTCAGGGACTGCCATTACCACCACGCTCAGTGCCAAGGTCAGCGCGCGGAACAGGTTCTCCAGCACAAATTGCCAATCACGCAGCCTTGCTACGATGATCTCGCCGTCAAAGCCTGCGTCCAGCACAAAGGCGTTGAGCAAATACACCACCGCCACCAAAGCCGCCGCCGTGTATCCAAGCCGCGAGATCTGCCCCGCTAACTTACCCAGCCGCACCTTCAAGGGGCTGTCGCGCACCTCGGTCTGCACCTCGCTCGATATGCCGCCCAAAAAGGTGGCGTCACCCACCGCCTCGACCAGCATCTCGCCCTCGCCCTGCAGCACGGTACAGCCGCCAAAGGCAAACGCCGCGTTCTCGGGCACGCGCTCGCCCCCACCCGGGCACTTTTGCACCGCCGCGCTCTCGCCCGTCATGCTGGATTGATCCACGTGCAAGCTGCCTGCAAGCATTCTGCCGTCAGCAGGGATCATATCCCCTGCCTGCAAAAGCACCACGTCACCCACCACAATGTCCGCAGCGGACAGTTGCCTGATCTCGCCCGCGCGCCGCACCCGACACGCCCCCGCACCGCAGCTCTCGCTCAGGCGCGCAAACGCCGCCTCCGAACCGTATTCGGACACGGTGGAGATCAGCGTTGCCAAAAAGACCGACACCGCAATGCCCACGGTCTCCAGCCAGTCCGCCTGCCTGAACATCAAAAGAATATGAATCCCCAACGCGCAAAGCAGCACCTTGACGATGGGATCGCCCAAATTCCCGACAAATTGGCGGATAAACCCTTTTTTCTTTTTGCGGCTGAGCACGTTTGCCCCGTGCGCCGCCCGCGACAGTGCCACCTGCTCCTCTGTCAACCCATGTAAAACGGTCGCTCTGATGTCTGCCACCCCCAAAATCATTCTCGTTTGAATATATGCGGACAAGGGACGCAAGATGCGTGATCGGGCGATCATGCAAGCATCATCCGCCCACGGCGGATTTCATCGCGCAGCAATTTCATCCACGCAAGTGGATTTCATCTGCCGCAGGCAGATTTCATTCTATGCGACATTTCTTTTGTCTATTTTTCCCATACCGATTGACATTGTGAGAAAATAATGGTATCATATGTACAAAGATACTCTAAGGAGGTACTTTCCATGTCAAATACCAATCTTGATCGCAAGACCTTCCGCTTCCCTGCCTGTGACTTCGGTACGGGTGCGATCTGCGCTAAGGTAGAATTCAGCGGCGCAGAAAACGCGGATCTTGCCACCATCTACGTAGGCGACACCCCCGTAGGCGTTGCAGCGCTCAACAATAAGGACGCGCGCGATATTGCATACTGCAACATTACCAAGTTTGCAGGCGTGCATGACGTCAAGGTGATCGTGGACAGCCACGCAAAGGTTCACTCGATCGAATTCTTGGACACCCCCGCATATAAGCAGGTCTCCTATACCCCCGTGCCCGACAGTGCTATCCGTCACATCGACTCGGACACCTGGGAGGCAGTTGACATGCTGGGCAGACCCGTGCTCTCGGTTGAGGACGTTGGCCCCAAGAACGACAGACAAGTAGGTATCTTCTACTGGACCTGGCACCAGCAGCACACCAATCTGCGCCCTGTGGACGTGGTGGACGTTCTTGACAAATACCCTGCTGCCGAGTACCGCAAGGATCACCCCGCATGGGGCGAGCGTCCCTTCCAGTGCTTCTGGCACGAGCCGCTGTACGGCTTCTATCAGGACATTGACCCCTATATCATCCGTCACCATATGTCCATGCTGCACAACGCAGGCGTGGATTTCCTGCTCTTTGACTGCACCAACGGCGCGCTGCTCTGGCGTATGGCTTACGAGCCGCTGTTTGCCGAAATGCGCAAAATGAGAGAGGATGGCGTGGACACCCCCAAGGTTGCGTTCATGCTCAATTTCTGCCCCTGCAAGACCTCCGATTACATGCTGCGCTCGCTTTACCAGAACCTGTACGCGCCCGGTCTTTACTCCGACCTTTGGTACATGCTGGACGGCAAGCCCATGATCATGGGTTATCCCGAATCGCTCCCCGAAAAGGGCTGCTGCGAGGAGGAGACCAAGATGCTGGACGAGATCCGCAACTTCTTTACCTTCCGTCCCGGTCAGCCCGGCTACGGCTGCGGCCCGAGCAGACAGGATCATTGGGGCTGGCTGGAGGTCTTCCCGCAGCATAAGTACGGCGCACGCCCCGACGGCTCTTGCGAAATGATGACCGTCGGCGTTGGTCAGAACGCAAACAAGGATCGCATCTGCACACACTTTAACGATAAGGACACCTTTGGACGCAGCTATACCAAGCAGTTCGGTCATAAGCTGGTTGACAAGGACTCCTATAAGTACGGCTACAACATTCAGGAGCAATGGGAAAGAGCGCTTGACATCGGCCCCGATATCGTATTCGTGACCGGCTGGAACGAGTGGATCATGGGTCAGTTCCACGAGCCGTGGCTGAGCGATAACGACTCCACGCAGCTTGCCATGGTTGACCAGTACGACCGCGAGCACAGCCGCGACATTGAGCCCGACCGCGACGGCTATCTGGATACCTACTACCTGCAGCTTTGCTCCAACATCCGCCGCTACAAGGGTGCTACCCAGCGTCAGAAGCTGTCCGCACCCAAGACCATTGTCATGGACGGCTCGACCGAGCAGTGGGATGACGTTTCCCCGCGCTACGTTTGCGATAAGGGTACCACCGTGCACCGCGACCACGACGGCTTTGCAGGCACGCACTACCAAAACTGCACGGGCAGAAACGACATCGTTGCCGCAAAGGTCGCACGTGACGAGGACAACATTTACTTCTACGTGGAATGCGCCGAGGACATCACCGAGCCGACCGAGAACGGCTGGATGACGCTGTTTATCGACACCGACCGCGTCAAGTCCAACGGCTGGGAGGGCTATGACTTTGTAGTCAACCGCCAAGCTCCCAAGGACGGCAAGACCGCGATTGAGAGATACGTGCGCACGATAGACCCGGGGAGCTTTACTTGGGAAAAGGTTGCCGACGCAGAAATTGCCGTAAACGGCAAGACCCTGACCCTGTCCGTACCGAGAACCGCTCTTGGCGTGCTGCCTCCTCTCTGCTTTGAATTCAAGTGGAGCGACAACATGCAAGAGCCCGACGTCATGGACTTCTACGTCAACGGCGACACCGCTCCCATCGGCAGATTCAATTATCTGTACCGCGAATATTAAGAAAAATTTCAAGCGACCTGTGAAAATTCACAGGTCGCTTTCCTTTTTTGCGCAAAAAGCAGCACATACGGGGCGTTTTTCGCATATCCTGACAATGGAAAAAATAAAACAAAAATTTCCTCAAAAAAGGCTTGACAAAGCCAAAGTGATGTGCTATAATAATCGGGTCAACAAAATACGGCGTCATGGCCAAGCGGTAAGGCAAAGGTCTGCAACACCTCTATCCCCGGTTCGATTCCGGGTGACGCCTCCAGAAAAAAAGGACACCCACAGGGTGTCCTTTTTTGCTGGAGCCGCCACTCCTTCATCGAACCGGGCTTGCTTGCGCTTTGCGCAAGGAAACCGGGTCGCATTCGCCGCGCACCCGTCGGGAAGCGACTCGCGCAGCGGGGCATTTTTCAGGGGCAAG
>JAZRDG010000036.1:0-1789 GCA_045660125.1 Eubacteriales bacterium
TCCAAAGTGTCGAATTTATGATCAAAATAATGTGCGTGAGAGTCGAATAATTTCATAGTTTTCCTTTCAACATAGGTTGTCACGGATAAAAAGTTTTTGCGTCGCTTTTTTCAAAAAAGCGACCGAGGTCGAGGGCGAGCAGCCCTCGGCGCCCGTCGCAACGTGCGAAATGATCTCGGCGTTTCTTTTGGTTCTTTTCTTTGCGCCAGCGGTGTCAAAGAAAAGAACGGAATAAAATAGGATGCGTCACATTGAGAATTTTTTCTCCGTTCTTTTTTGAGCAAGTAGCCGCAAAAGAAGAACATATTTGCTTCGCAAATCAAAACGGCGTTGGAGAGGTTTCGCGCTCTGCGGAGCGCGACTTGGGGCGCTGCCCCAAGTCCCCGCCGCCTTTTGAAAAAGGCGGGCGAAAACTTTTCAGCGGCGGCGCGCCTGCGCCGCGGGTTATCCGTTTGGTGAAGTCGGGGCTGCCTTTGCGGCAGCCCCGTAATGCTTTTTATCTGATTCTTTCGCCAAGAGGAGTATCCTCGGACAGGAATACCACTCTGACAGTCTCCTCGCCGCTTGCAAGGATCATGCCGTTGGACTCAATGCCGCAAAGCGTTGCGGGCTTGAGGTTTGCTACCAGAATGATCTTCTTGCCAATCAGCTTCTCGGGCTCGTACCACTTCGCAATGCCCGAAACGACCTGTCTCTGCTCATAACCCAGATCCACAGTCAGCTTCAAGAGCTTCTTTGCCTTGGGTACCTTTTCGCAGGTCAGGATCTGTGCCGAGCGCAGCTCTACGTTCATAAACGCATCAATGCCGATCAGTGCGCAGCCCTCGGGCTTCTCGATCGCAGGCGCGGGCGCGTTCTTGGCAGCCTCTGCCTCCTGCTCCTTTGCAATCTCCTCCAGCTTCTTCTGCTCGTCTACTCTTGCAAACAGAACCTTGGAATCCGCAACCTCGCTGCCTGCAACGATGCCGCAGAACTTGTCTGCTGCGCCAATGCTGTCAAAGCTGCGTGCCTGTGCGTTCAGCATGCCAAGCACCTCCTCTGCCGTACCGGGCAGCAGGGGCAGCAGCATGACGGCGCCCCAACGGATCGCCTCAAGCAGATTGTACATAACCGTGCCAAGTCTTTCCTTGTTCGCCTCGTCCTTTGCCAGCGTCCAGGGAGTCGTTTCATCAATATACTTATTCGCTCTGCTCAACAGATCGAACACAGCGGTCACAGCGTCTGCAATGTGGTAGCTGTCCATGCAAGAGATATACTTGTCATAGCACTCCACGCAGGTGCCTACCAGATCCTTATCGGTCTCGTTGTACTCTGCAGGAGCAACGACCTGCTTTGCAAAGTACTTCTTCTGCATGTCAAGAGTACGCTTGACCAGATTACCGAGGTTGTTGACAAGGTCGGTATTGAATCTCTTGATCACGTTATCATAGGTGATGGTACCGTCAGCATTGAAGGGCATCTCTGCAAGCGCGTAGTGACGCACACCGTCCACGCCAAAGTGCTCTGCCAGCTTGTCCGCGTAGATCACGTTACCGCGAGACTTGGACATCTTCTCGATGCCTGCGATAAACCAAGGGTGAGCAAACACCTGCTTGGGCAGGGGCAGATCCAGCGCCATCAGGAAGATAGGCCAGTAGATGGTATGGAAACGCAGAATGTCCTTACCGATCATGTGCACGTCGCAGGGCCAAAGCTTGCGGAACTGCTCGCTCTGCTCCTCGAAGGACTTATCGGGATCGTAGCCGATGGCGGTGATATAGTTGGTCAGCGCATCCAGCCATACGTAAAT
>JAZRDG010000037.1:0-7451 GCA_045660125.1 Eubacteriales bacterium
GTAAGCGGTGGGGGGAGTCGGACGTGCGCTTGGGTGTAGACCGCATTTACTCAAACTACTTATTGGTTAGTTTGAGTTCCCAATGTCTATACCCGAACGGGCAACCGACTCCCACCACCACTTCGTGGTCCCCCTCCCTCACAGAGGGAGGCTATTTTAAGTTGCCCTTATCGGATAACCGCACAAGACGGACACGCTAAAAAGCCGTCCCCATAGGGGAAGGGGGACCGCGAAGCGGTGGAAGGGGTCGCCTGAACGCCAAGGATTCGTAATATGGGAAAAATGATACTTTCCCAATCTCCTCGCGCGACCCCTTCCCCCGCGGACACTCACTCCACTGCGTTTCGTTCGTTGCGGGCCCCCTTCCCCTATGGGGACGGCTTTTTAAAGTTGCCCGTAACGGTTAAACTCATAAGACGGACGCGCGAAATGAGCCGTAGGGGCGCATCCCGTATGCGCCCGAAATGAAAGGGGCGGATGCAAAATCCGCCCCTGTGGGTTTTTATTGCTTTTTCATCTGGCGCAAAAAGAGCAGCACAGCCCCGATCATGGCGGCAACGGCGTATCCGAGCACCCACGCAAGGTGGGGCAGGATGTCCGAAAAGTTGCCCGCAAAGGCGGCGCGCTCCATTTCCACCGCGTGCACAAAGGGCAGCACGTAGGCAACGCCCTTGAACAAGCCGCCAACCAGTTCAAGGTCAAACCAGATGCCCGAGAGCCATGCGGAAAGGTTGGTCAGCAGCGAGCCGCAAATGCCGCCTACCTGCTTGACGTTCAGAATGCTGCCAAACAAAAGCCCCAAGGCAACGAACAGCAGCGCAACGGGCAAAATGAGCACCAAGGCAAGCAGGATATTGACGCTTGGCGTCAGCCCCAGCAGCAGCGCAAAGAGATAGCAGATCACGGTCTGCGCAAGCGAGATGGGCAGAATGGGCAGCGTGTAGCCCAAAATAAAGTCGGCAGGGGTCAGGGGCGTGGTGTAAAGCCTTTGCAGCAGCGCGCCCTCGCGGTCCTTGGCAATCAGCGTTGCCGAGAACAGCGTCATAAAGGAAAGACCGAACACGGTCACGCCGGGGGTCAGATGGTCGATCTCGAACAGAGAGACCGGGATGTTGGCTTGGATGATCGAGAGCAGCGCGAGCAGCACCAGGGGAAAGCCGAGTCCAAAGCCGAGGTTGAGCGGATCGCGCAAGATCTCGCGCATATTTCTGTGTGCAAAGGTCAGCATGCGTGTGTTCATGCGCTCACCCCCTTGACCGTGCGAATAAAGGCTTGCTCAAAGCTGTCCGTGCCCGTCGCTTGCTTGATCGCGTCTGCCGTGTCGCACACAAGCAGCTTGCCGTCCTTCATAATGGCAATGCGGTCGGACAGTGCCTCCGCCTCCTCCATATAGTGCGTGGTCAGAATGACTGTGACAGATCCCTTAAGCGCGCGGATGATATCCCAAAGGTCGCTGCGCGCCAGCACGTCAAGCCCCAGCGTGGGTTCGTCTAAGAACAGGATCTTGGGCTCGCTGATCAGCGCCATGGCAATGCTCAGCCTGCGCTGCCAGCCGCCCGAAAGCTTGCCTGCCTTTTTGTTGATCACGCCGTCAAGCCCCAAAAGCGTTGTCAGCTCGGCAATCTTGGCGTTTTTCTTGTCGCGTGCAAAGCCGTGCACGCCGCACATCAGCTCCAGATTCTCGCGCACCGAAAGCCCGGGCGCGATGGCGGTCTCCTGCGGAGATACCGCAATGCAACGCTTGACGTCGGCAGCGTCGCGCAGGATGCTGTGCCCCAATAACAGGGCGTCACCCTCGGTGGGGGCGGTCAGACAGGAGAGCATTTTGACCGTGGTGGTCTTGCCCGCGCCGTTCACGCCCAAAAGCGAGAGCAGCTCGCCCTCTATAATATTCAAATTCAGGTGATCGACCGCCACCGTGTCCTTGTAGTGCTTGGTCAGATCTTTGATTTCAATAGCGTAGTGCATAGGTCAACCTCCCGTGTGTTTTGCCCGCAGGCCGTGGTAAATGTCGCTGAGCATTTGGCTGATCAGCTCGTCGTCAAGCTCCAAAAACGAGGTGGCAAGCATGGTGCCAATGCCGTGCACGCAGCTCCACATCTCCATGTGCCAAAGCTCTGCCTGCTCGCGCGAGAGGTCGTTCGTTTGCATGAGCATATCCACCGATGCGGAAAAATCGGGGGAGGGGATCAGCGCCTGCCCCTTGCGGTCGCACATGAAAAGCGCCTTGAAAAGCTGCTTTTCCTCCTTGGCAAAGCGGATATACGCCATGCCGTACGCCTTGTAGGGCGGGTATTTTCCGCCTTGTGCCTCTTCTGTCAGAAAGCTGTGATAGTGCTCGTAGGCAGCGGCAAGCACCGCGTGCTGCAGCTCCTCTATTGCGGTAAAATTGGAAAATATGGGCTGGGTCGAGCAGCCAAGCGCGGCGGCAATGCTGCGTGCGTTCATGGCTTGCTCGCCCTCGCGGCGCAAAAGATCAAGCGTGGCGGCAACGATCTCCTGTTTGGTAATCTTAACTTTGGGTGGCATACGGCCTCCTTAAATAACAAGCGTTATATATCAAGCGTTATTATACCACGCGAAAGTAGAGTTGTCAAGAGGGGAGAGGAACTTTCCCTCCGCACGCGTCCAAAAAGGGTATTGATTTTGCCGTAAAAATGCGGTATAATGAAATATATACACGAAAAAAGGGGGACGGTGTGATGATTTACGACCTGCAAAGCCGATGGAAGATCGAGCGCGGCTGTTTAAAATATTACGGGCTGAGAAACAAGCCCGAAATGTTTCAAAACAAGATCCGCATCACGCGTGCACAGCAAGAAATCATGCGTCGCCTGCCGTGTGCGCTGACGCAAGACCAATTGCGTACCCTTCAGCCCTTGTTGGGCGTGCAAATCGTGCCTGCCGATCAAAAGCGCATCGTGCCCAAAAAGCTTGCCGATGCAAGATTTTGCACGGATTGCGCTGCCAATGATTTTATGATCCCGGGCTTGGAATTTGACGGGGAGGGCAAGTGCCCCATGTGTCAGACCAAGAAAGAAACGGCAGCACTGCGCAGCGTTGTACCCCTGATGCATCATTTTCCGCGCGCTAAGCATTCGCGCTTTGACGTTGCCGTGTTTTATACGGGCGGAAAGGATTCCACCTATCTGCTCTACGAGCTCTCCAAAAAGCAAGGCTTGCGCGTGCTGGCGCTGACTTGGGAGATCCCGTATATGTCGGAAAGTGCCAAAAAGAGCATTGAGGGGGCGAAACGCACCCTGCATTCGGTGGAATTTATCACGCGTAAGATCTCCAATGACGATTTGCGTACCATATACCGTGCGCTGTACGCGCGTCAAGGGAACACCTGCGCCTGCCCGTCGCTTGCTTACGTACTGTTTTATCCCGAGTTGGTTGCCAACAGCGTGCCGTATTTCATCGTCGGTAACGAGCCTGCGCAGATATTGGGGCTGTACTATAACCATATGGCACCCAAAATGGCGTATTCCTTCTCGCGCAATCGGCTGCTGAACGCGCTGATCAACACAGGCAGGGTGCTGACCCTGCACCCACCGCTGAAAAAGGGGCAATTTCACACGCTGACCACCATGCGCCAGCTTGCTTACGGCACAAATCCCTTGGTCAAGCTTTCTCCTTATCGCAATGCCTTGGTGGAAAACGTGGTATACGCCATTCATCAAGTGCCGGGCATGGTCAAGCCGCTCAAAAAAGCACTGCGCAGATCCTCATGGTCGGGGCGTATTCCGGCATTTGTGCAGGTGGATCTGAACGAAATCTGCGATGGGCGGTATGATTGGCGCACCATTGTAGGCGAGATCGAGCGCGAGTGCGGCTGGGTGGCACCGAGCAGCAGTCAAAAAGGCTTACATACCAGCTGCAGCATTGAGCGGTGCAAGGAGCACACGCAGTTTGTGCGGTTTTACAGGATGGAGAGTGACATGATTCCGTTCAGCGCACTGGAGCTTGCGCTGGCAAGCAGGGATTGCAACGTGTCCAGAGAGGCTGCCTTGGCAGAGCTTGAACAGGAGATCGGCTTTTGCTTGGAGGAGATACCCGAATGCGCCTTGATGAGGGAGTATTTTGAAGCATGAATGGGATTGTATTTTATTCAAATACCAACCAAAGCAGGAAAGTAGCGCAGTATTTTTATGGGGAAACGGGATGGGAGCTGTATGATCTCAACTGCCCCGCGCAAGCAAGAGCGGTAGCGGAGGCGGCATTTGAGCGAGCGGTGCTGGTCTTTCCCGTGCATTGTCAGAACCTGCCGCGCGCGGTTGAGGCGTGCTTGAGAACGCTGCACGCGCGATACTTGGCGGTGGTGGCAACGTACGGCAAAATGTGCTACGGTAACGTTCTGCACGCGGTGCAAAGGCATTATAAGGCAGGGGATATCGTTGCGGCGGCGTACGTGCCCATGCAGCATGCTTACCAGCCCGATCATAAAGCAACCGATCTTGAGGCGTTGCAGCACATTGTGCAAAAGCTGATGTTGCCCATGCCTGCGCCCGTGCGCGTGCCGAGGGCGTATAAAAATCCGCTTGCCGACCTGTTTCCCGCCTCTCGCAGTCGCATGGGGGTTAAGATCAGCGTGGACCGTGGCAAATGCACGCACTGCGGCAAATGCGCGCGCGAGTGCTTGCTTGGCGGTATAGCCGACGGCAAGACAAACGGCAAGTGCATTCGCTGCCTGAAGTGCGCTGCAAACTGTCCGGCGGACGCGATCTCGCACCGCAACCGTTTGCCTATGCGGTTGTATCTCAAAAAGAAGCCGACCGAGCGGCTTGAGATGTATTTGTGAGTAACAAAATATAGGGGGCTGCGTCTTGAAGACGCAGCCCCTTTGCTGTATTTTGCTTTACCAAATCACGATTCTCTTGTCGGGTGCGATGTACATCCGGTCGGTTTCGGTCACGCCAAATGCGGTGTACCATTCGGGGAAGTTGCGGGGAGGCATATTTGCGCGCAGGATGCAGGGACCGTGCACGTCAACTGCCAGCAGCATCTGTGCATACTCGGGTCTTGCCTTCTGGCACCATACTCTTGCCCAGTTGTGGAAGTATTCCTCATAGGATGCGCCTTCGGTTCTGCCCATGATATCCAAGGTGACCGACATACCGCCGTTATCCGCCATATTCTCCGAGACGATAAACGCGCCGTTGACCTTGCCCCAAGGCAGCTCAATGCCGTCAAACTGCTCGATCATCAAATTGACCTTTGCGTCAAATCTTGCAAAGTCCTCATCGGTCCACCAGTTGTTGATGTTACCGTTTTCGTCGCACTTTGCGCCGTTAGAGTCAAATGCGTGCGAGATCTCGTGACCGATGACCGCGCCAATGCCGCCCAGATTCTCGCTTCTGGTCTGCGAGAGGGAATAGAAGGGAGGCTGCAGAATGGCTGCGGGGAAGGTAATGTCGTTGACAAAGGGGTCGTAGCAAGCGTTGACCATGTGGCCGGGCATTGCCCAGTTTTCGGGCTGGGTGGGCTTGGTCAGCTTGTCGTAGGACTCCAGCTCTCTGATCGCCTTGAGAGAGAGCACGATATCAAAGAGCGACGCTTCGGAGTCGAAGATCATCTTTTCGTAAATGGGTCTTACCTTGTCGGGATAACCCATCTTAACGCCCATGGTAGACAGCTTGAGGATCGCCTTTTGCTTGGTTTCCTCACCCAAAATCTCGTTGGTCTTGATGCGCTGCTTGTAGGTGTCGATGATCTGATATACGATCTCGGTAATGTCCTTCTTGGCTTCCATGCCAAAGTACTTGTCGCCGTAGTAAATGCCCACGGGCTCGGAGTACATGCCCGAAGCGAGGTTGTATGCAAACTTTTCAATGTCCTGCATCTTGGCAACGCCCATGAGTGCGCGCATGTATGCGCCGCCCATGTCGCGCAGCTCCTCGGAGAGGTAGTTGCAGGCGTGCAGCAGTCCCGTAACGTATGCCCAGTGCTTGTAAAGCTCCAGGGTCTCTGCGTTGAAGATCTTGGCAAAGTCACCGAAATAGCGAGGCTCGGTGACCACCACGGTTGCAGGCACATGACCAAAGAGGTCGGTCAGAATGGCACCGAAATCAATGGTGGAGAGCATTTCTGCGGCTGCGGACTGCTCCATGGGGTTGTACATCTCCACGTATTTGGACCATTCCTCGTTGGACTTTGCAAGTCCTGCGATGATCTCGTCAAAGGCAAGTGCGTCGGCAACGTACTGCGCCTGCGCCTCGGGGGCAAGGTCGGTCTGCGCCATGACGGCGGATGCAACGCCTGTCCAGATGCCGATGATCTGCTCCTTCTGCGCAGCCATTTCGGGCTTGTAGTAGGAGGTGTCGGGCAGAATGACGCTCGCGCCCTGAATGTAAACCAGGTGCTGCTTGGTGTTCTTCATGTCGGTTTCTACGCCGATGTTGATGGGCGTGGGGATGCCCGAGAGAGAAAGGGTCTTGTAAAGGCGGGAAAAATCGTCAAGCGAGCCCAGCTGATCAAGGATCGCCAGCGTCTTGAGCGCGGGGGTAATGCCGTGCGCTGCCTTTCTGTCTGCATCCTTTGCAATGGCGTAAAGCTTGCAGGCTCTTTCCAGATGCTCGTTGGGGTACGCCTTGCTTTGTGCCAGGGCTTCAAACTCGCCCATCATGATCTTTTCCACGCTGTCCGCAAGCTCCGAAAAGCCGCCCGCTGCGGGCTTGTCGTCCGGGATGACCAGCTCGTCAAGCTTTGCTTGGTTGACGTATGTATAAAGGTCGTCTTGAATTCTGATGTTTTCCATAATCTCCTCCTGTTAAGTGCGGATTGAGCAAGTGTTTGCTTTGCTTGCCTGTATGTTGTTATTGTATCACGATATTCAGGAAAATGCAAGTACCCTTGCGATTATCGGGCAGAAATGTCGATGAAAAAGCAAAGTTTTCTTAAAATTCATGCAAAAAAGGCTTGACAAAATGAAAGAAAAGAGGTATAATATTGCCTGCGAGTTATGCAATGGCCGCTCGCAGGTACATGGAGATGTACTCAAGAGGCCGAAGAGGCGCCCCTGCTAAGGGTGTAGGCCGGGTAACCGGCGCGAGAGTTCAAATCTCTCCATCTCCGCCAAAACAAAAGACCACCCAATCGGGTGGTCTTTTGTTTTGCCGTCGATGTCGAGATTTGAACCCCAAGGGTGACGGTTACCGCCGGCGCGAGAGGGAACGAGCCAAGCGCCGCCTGTGGCGGATGAAGCGCAGGCGAGTGAGTGATGCAAACGAATGTTTGCGAGGTGCGACGGATTCTGCCATCGGCAGAATCCTAGATACGCCACCCTTCCGCGACCTATATCCGCACCCCCACTACCGCAGCGCGGTAATTCCATCACGTTAACAAACGGGTACCCCGCCCCGAGATCCTTCGCGGCGCAGCCCACTCCCTGTCATTCTTGAGCGTAGCGAAGAATCTCGGGAGTGGGCTGCTTGCTCGAGGATGACAGGGGC
>JAZRDG010000038.1:0-27989 GCA_045660125.1 Eubacteriales bacterium
TGAAGATTTGACCAACCGTACTGAGGAAGAGATGATCAGAGTCCGTAACCTCGGTAAGAAATCGCTTGAGGAAGTTATCCAGAAGCTGCACTCCCTGGGGCTTGATCTCAAGAGAGAAGAAGAATAAGCCAAAAGCAGCAAATAAGTTAAGTAAAGTAGTTTAGCAGAAGGAGGGATACGCAATGCCCGCATCCAGAAAACTCGGCAGAACGACCGATCATAGAAAAGCTATGCTTCGCGGTATGGTCACCCTGCTGCTTGAGAACGGCCAGGTTGAGACAACTCTCACCAGAGCTAAGGAAGTCCGTTCCGTTGCAGAGAAGATGATCACACTGGGAAAGAAGAATACCCTTGCTAGCCGTCGTGCGGCTCTGGCATACATTACCAAGGAGGACGTTGTAACTAAGCTGTTCAGCGAAATCGCTCCTGCGTATGCAGATCGTAACGGTGGTTACACCAGAATCCTGAAGACCGGCCCTCGCCGCGGTGACGCAGCAGAGATGGCGATCATCACTTTGATTAAGGACTAATCAAAAAACACACACGGGGCGGCCTTTGACCGCCCCGTATCTTCGCGTAAAGACCCCATTTATAGAAATTGGAGAACAGAAACAAATGTATGATATAGCCATTATCGGTGGCGGTATCGGCGGCCTGATGGCAGCATACCGCGCCATAGTCAACAACCCCGAGCTGAAGATCATCATTCTTGAGAAGGGACTGTCGCTTTCCAAGCGTCATTGCCCTGCAGGCAAGAACCAAAAGTGCATTCACTGCAAGGTTTGCAGCATCACCAGCGGATACGCAGGTGCAGGTGCATTTTCGGACGGCAAGTTCAATCTGGGTACTGCATACGGCGGCACGATGGGTGAGGAGCTGGGCGAGGACCTGGCGATGTACTATATCAACCAGGTGGACAGCATTCTTGAGCAGTTCGCCGACGATTATCCGCCCATGTACCACTCCAACGAGGAGCTCAAGCTCAAGTGTCTGCAGAACAATTTGCGACTTTTGGACATGAACGTTCGTCACTTGGGTACGGATAAGAATTTTGCCACCATGCAGAGCCTGATCGACGCGCTGGAGCAAAACGGCGTTGAGATGCGCGACCTGACAGAGGTGCTTGAGATCGAAAAGCAGGACGGCTGCTATGCCGTTGCACATAGAAGAGGGAAGGGCGAGGCAGAGATGCTGCAGGCTGCTAAGATCGTGATTTCCACGGGTAGAAGCGGCTCGGACTTTGTCATTCGCACCTGCAAGAAGTTTGACATTCGCATGGATGCAAACTCGGTAGATATCGGCGTGCGCGTGGAGATGAAGGATATCATCTGGCGCGAGTTCTCGTCGCAGATCTACGAGCCCAAGATTTTGTACCGCACCAAGACGTTTGAGGACAGAACCAGAATGTTCTGCTTCAACCAGGGCGGTCTGGTATCGGCTGAGAATAACCACGGTGTCATTACCGCAAACGGACACTCGTTTGCACAGCCCGAGAAGAAGACCGAGAACTGCAACTTTGCAATTCTTTCGTCTATTCACTTTGACGGCGACTTCCAGAAGCCGACCGAATATGCAGAGAACATTGCAAGAAACACCAACTTTGCAGCAGAGGGCAACATTATGGTGCAGAGATTTGGCGACTTGGTCAGAGGCAGAAGAACCAACGCGCACAGACTGTCGCAGAGCACGGTCAGACCTACGCTGCAGGCATTCCCGGGCGACTTGAGCGTCGTGCTGCCTTACCGTGCGCTGACCAACATTATCGAGACCATTTATGCGCTTGATAAGGTTGCACCCGGCTGCGCGAACGATGACACGTTGCTGTACGGCTGTGAGAATAAGTATTATTCGATCAAGCCCAAGCATAATGAGAACTTTGAGATCATGGATGGCGTGTACCTGATTGGTGACGGCAGCGGTATTACCAGAGGCTTGTCGCAGAGTGGCGCAATGGGCATCTACGTCGCGGATAAGATCACGGGCAGAGAGGTCAACGCGTAAAGCGGATAACCCCACTCATGAAAGTTTTTGCGTCGCCACCATACGGACGACTCCACTCATGAAAGTTTTTGCGTCGCTTTTTTCAAAAAGCGACCGGGGACTTGGGGCAGCGCCCCGAGTCGCGCCCGCAGGCGCGAAATAACCAAAACGCCGTTTTTTGGTTCTTTTTTGCGGCTACTCCGTCAAAAAAGAACGGAGAGAATTATCTCAATGTAATAAAATAAGGGAGTTACCTATGCAGGTAGCTCCCTTTTTTTGTTTATGTGAGAAAACCGTTTCCGTTCTTTTTGAGCAAGGAGCTGCAAAAAGAACCAAAAACAGCGAGAATAAGTTTCGCCTCTGCGGAGGCGACCAAGGGCGCTGCCCTTGGAGCCCGCGAGCTTTTGAAAAAGCTCGACCAAAACTTTTCATGAGTTGGTGTCCGTGTGGTGGCGGTTGTCCGTTACAGCACCGCCGTCATTTGCGGTACCAGCAGGTAAATGACGATCAGGAAGTAGACCAGCAGCGTCAGCGTGTCTACAATTGTCGTAATAAACGGAGATGCCATGACCGACGGGTCAAGCTTGATTACCTTTGCGCCAATCGGCAAAATCGCGCCAATCAGCTTTGCCAGAACAATGGCTACAAACACAGTTGCACTGACCGCCGCCGCAATCATCAGATACTGCGGCTCGGTGTTGAACTTGCAATCATACGCCCAGGTCTTGATAAAGCACGCAACAAATACGCACGCGCCGCAAAGAATGGCAATACGGATCTCCTTCCATACCACGCGCAAAATATCCTTGGTCTCAATCTCACCAAGCGAAAGCGCACGAATGACCGTAACAGAGGATTGTCCGCCCGCGTTACCGCCCGTACTCATCAGCATGGGAATAAACGCCGAAAGGGAAAGCACCAGCGGAAAATCAAGCGCGTCGATCTTGCCCTCCAGCATAGTGATGATCGTGCCCGTAAACGTTGCCGTCAGCATCAGAAGCAGCAGCCAGGGAATACGCTTTTTGAAGTTTTCCCAAACGCTTGTACGCATATAGGGCTTGTCGGTCGGCAAAATTGCCGCCATCTTTTCGATATCCTCAGTGGTCTCTTCTTCAATGACGTCCAACGCGTCATCGACGGTTACGATACCAACCAAGCGCGACTCACGGTCCACGATGGGCAGCGAGAGCAGGTTGTACTTTGCAATGATGTCGGCAACCGTTTCCTGGTCGTCGAGCGTGTTTGCGTAAATGATGTTCGGCTCCATAATGTCGCCGATCAGCTCGTCACGCGCCGAGAAAAGCAGATCCTTAAAGGATACGATACCCTCCAGAATACGGCTGTCGTCAATGACGTAAGCGGTATATACCGTTTCCTTGTCAATACCGGTCTGGCGGATGTGCTTGATCGCCTCGGAAACCGTCATGGTCTTGCGCAGATCCACAAACTCGGAGGTCATCACGCTACCTGCGCTGTCCTCGGGGTAGGCAAGCAGACGGTTGATCTGTGCACGCGTCTCGGGCGTGGTGTTTTTCTTGATGCGGCGCACAATGTTGGCAGGCATCTCGGTCAGCATGTCAACCGCGTCGTCAAGGAACAAGTCTTCCACGATGACCGCGATTTCTCGGTCGGTCATTGCAGAGATAATGCGCTCCTGCAAGGGCGCGTCAAGCTCGGCAAAAACCTCTGCCGCGCTGTCCTTTTTCAGCAAACGGAATACGGCGGGGATACGCTTGGGGGGCAGATTTTCAAAGAAATCCGCCGCGTCGATCGGGTTGAGCTTTTCCAGCTCGCGCACGAAATCGGCGTATTTTTTGTTGTCCAGCAGATCCTCCAGGCTTTCGAAGGTGTCCTCAATGATCTCCTCATAGGAGTCGGGCATTTCGTCCTCGGCAAGAGCCTGTTCGTCCTGCTCAACCTCGCGTTCCTGCTCCTCCTCCTCGCGCTCAAGCTGCTCATCCAGCTCGCGCTCGGCTCTCTCTTGCTCGTCCTCGTCTTCACACTGTCGCGGGGCGGGTGGTATTTGTTGATTTTCTTCGGTTTGATTTTCCAGCTCCTCATCGAGCTTTTCATTTTCTTCGCGCAAGAGAAACACCCCACTTTCCACTGTTAGTATGGGCATAATTGCCCCCAAAATACCATTCTCATTATACCACCGATAGGCACTTTTTGTCAACTGCCAATATTGACAAAAATTCAGCGCAGGTTTGTGCGTAAGGGAGAAAATGCGCAGCAGATAAAAAATCCCCTGCCGCTATAGCGGCAGGGGATAGATGCATTTTTACATTTCTGCAACTGCTTTTGTAAGGAAGGCGGTTGCAAGCAGGTCGTTGAATTCCTGTTCTGTTCCTCCACGTAAGGAGATTGCATAGCAATAGCCGTTATACACAAACAGCATTTCCTGCGCTTGCGCGCCATCTGCCGCGATAAAGGTGGAGCGAACGGCTTGCTGCTCTAAAAAAGTGGTTCTTTGCGACGTGTCGCCGTGTTCTTGGATGTACGCCACGTAGCCGTCCAATACTTGATCAACGTCTCCGTCAAGCGTCTTTATGGAAAGCAGAATGGTTTGCGCGTAAAAGCCTTTCTCATATACCCACAAATAGTCGTCGCTTTGCGTAGAGTCGCGGATGAATGCGGGGGGCAGGGTGATATTCAGGTCGTAAAAAGTGACCTCGGTTTCGGGCATCTCCAAAAAACGGTCCAATACTGCGCATCCTGACAAGCTAAAAACCAAAAGCAGGGATGCCAGCGCGAGGCATAAGTAGCGAAGTGTACGTTTCATAGTTGTTTCTCCGTGTCGTATCAATCAAATTCAACCTTAATAGTACCGTTATAATTCAGCGACGCCTTGCCGTTGAAGCTGATCTGAATGCTGCCCGTGGCGCGGAATTCGCTGGTAATCGAGGTGATGCTTCCGTCCTTTACCTTGATCGTGATCGTGTGTGCACCAGAGGTAAAGGTTGCGCCCGATGCAACCACCAACTGACCGACCGTGCTGTCCTTGGAAACGTCCATTTGTATACGATATCCATCGTCGGTCTTTTCAATGTCCGTGACAAACAGGGAAGTGTATCCAAGCCCCGGAACGTTGATCAGCTCGGCAATATAGTCCTCTGCCTCCTGCTCGGTCTTTTTGATGGTATTGGAATCTTCGCCTTCATAGGTGGTGGTTTGATTACCGTCCGCGTAGGAAATGTGCTTGCTGTCCTTGCCTTCGGTCACGTCCGCCTCAAAGGTCAGCTTGTCCTTGTCGCGTGCATAGGTCACCTTGGCGGTCTCGGTCTGCTTGTTGGTTTGGTCTAAAAGGGAAGCGCTGACCGAGGTTGTCGCAGTAAAGCTGCCCTCCTTGGCATTGATGCGATCCTCGATCATCTCATCAATTTCCTTGAGCAAAGCAAGGCTTTCGATCTTCTTGTAGGAGTCGGGGGAAAGATTGCTTGTCTTGCGCTCCACCTGATCAAACTGCGAATAGGTCATGGTCATGCTGTAGGCGGGCTGGTAGTACGAGGTTTTTTCTTCAAATACCATTTCAAGCGAGATCTTGCCGGGATAATAGTCCTCGTCTATCTCCATATCCACCTTCATGTCGATCGGCTTGCGCTTGAACAGATCCTCGGTCATGCCCATCAGCTCGGAAAGCTGCTCCATGGTGTCCTGCGAATAGCCCGAGAAGTGCAGCACGTAACCGCCGTCCACCTTTTCCATCTCGCGATTTTCGCATTGCTCAAGCGTCAGCCCGTTCAAGCTGTCGTCCGAGATGTATTTGCGGTATTCCTTCGGCGTCATTTCGCTGCAAAGCTTGCGCCACGTGTCGCCTTGCTTGTAGTGATCGAATGCATAGCCGTCATGATAAGCGGTAATGCTTTTGATGGTTACGTTGAGTGCGTCCTTACTCGCGTTCATCTTGTTGGTCATTTCGGAATAGTAATAATAATCGTTCTTGTCCTTGCCCTGATCCTCGATCATGTATCCGTTGGCTTGTCCTGTGATCTTGGTCGTGTCAGCGTAAACCGTGAATTCCGCCTCAACGTCCACGCGGTAGCTCTGCAGGGAATTCAGCCGCAAATTCATGCGACGCTCTACCTGCCCTGCGGTCATGGCAGCGGGCATGACGTTGAGCACCGTGCCGCACGAGCTCAGCATGATCACGCATACCAGCAAAAGGCTTACCCACATCATTCTTTTTTTCATCAAATTGTCCTCCTTTTTGAGAATTGTCTTCATCTATATAGACGCAAAAAAACTCAAAAATGATCTCGAAAAATCAAAAAAACTTTGTAAATAATCTGTGAATGAGCGTCATTCGAATGCCACGATAATGCTGCCTTGGTATTGCAGTGTTTGTCCGGATAGCGTGGTGCTTGCATCAAACGAGTGGATCAGCTTGATCAGCTTACCGCGCTTGAGCACAAATTCAATGGTTTCGGAGCTCTGCGTCATGTTCACGCCAAGGGCATCGCTCAGCTGATCCACAACGCCGTTGTTGGGCGGCATCATGGTAACCAGATAACCGGTTTTGGTCTTTTCGATATTGATCACGCGCGTGTAGGCGTATCCGAACGAGGGGTCATTGATCAAGGCCAGCAGCTCTTGCTTGGCTTGTTCGTCGGTCATTCTGTTGATCTTGCTGCCGTCGGGCGCAGGAAGACCGATCATATCTCCGTTACTGTAGGTGACCTTGGTGGCAACGATGTCGCCATCCTCGATCTCTGCTTGGAACGAAAAGCCCTCCTTGGTATTGGAAAACGATGCGGTGACGTCCACTTGGGAGGTGGTGTTGGTTTCCTTGCCGAAGGTCACGTTGTGCACGGTCTCTCTTGTAAAGCTGCCTTTCTTTTGATCCAGCGTGTCGGAGATCATTTGATCCAGCTCCTTGAGCAGGCGCAGATCCTTGATCATGGTGTAATCCTCCGGTTCGATCGTACGGATGATGTGCTCGGCTGCATTGTACTCGGAAAATTCGATCACCATGCGGAAATAAGGGGGCGTGTCTTTGTAGTATTTCTCACTGTCAAACGTCAGCTCCAGCAAAATCTCGGTGGGGAGATAGTCTTTGTCAAGCGTCAGCGTGACCTGCATATCCTGCAGCGTATCGTCAATCAGATCCGCAATGCCCGTCGCAACCGCCATGGCGTGCATAGCGTCCGCGCTGTAGCCCGAGCAGGAAAGGGTATACCCCGTGTCGGTTTGCGCAAAAGTCGTGCTTTGGCAATCGGTGTAGCCAAAATCAATGATGTCGCTGTCGCCTTGGCGATATTCGCGGAAATTGGCAGGCGTCATTTTGGAGCACAGCTTGCGTGGCGTGCGGTTATACGTGTAGGATGCGTAGGCAATGCCGTCGTTGTAAGCGTCAATGCTTGAAATCGTGATCTTTGTTACGTTGTCTACGGTCATGACGTTTCGGATCTCGGTATAGGAGTAGTAGTTGCCAATACCCTTGCCCGCGTCCTCAATGACAATGCTTGTCAGCTCACCGCGCATCTTGGTGCCTTGTGCATACAAAACAAAGTCCATTGCCACGTCTGCGCGGTAGCTTTGCAGAGCAGCCATTTGAGCGTCCATGCGCTCTGCTGCCTGTTCTGCGGTGGAGGCAGGGGTGCTCAAATCAATCTGCGTGTTACAAGCGGCAAGCAAGGTTGCGCAAAGCAGTATCAAGCATATCAGAATGTTTCCTTTTTTCATGTTCTTGGCCCTCCTGTTACGTTTTCAGTATAACAAAAAATACCGCCTTTGTCAATATAGACGCCAAACCGCGCGCAAAAGTCCGCCCACTTGGCGGAAAATATTGTAAATAAACTGTGAATTTGACTTACCTTGCCATTTTCATTGACAATCACGCCCCGATATGGTATACTGAATGTAACAATCCTTGTATGAAAAGAGAGGGAATATATATGACAAAATTATACGGTAACGCAGTTGTAGGACAGTCGGGCGGACCGACGGCGGCAATCAACGCAACGCTGGCGGGCGTAATCCGCGGCGTGCTGGAGATCAACCAAAACGGCGGTGCGATCGGCACGCTGTACGGCATGCGCAACGGCATTGAGGGCTTGATGCAGGAGAGATTGATCGATCTGTGCGAGTTTGCCAAGGATGCGGACAAGCTGGACGCGCTGGAGCTGACCCCTGCGGCAGCACTGGGCTCTTGCCGCAAAAAGCTGCCCAAGCATACAGATGATCCCGAGTTCTATGCGCAGCTGCTTGCCATTTTCAAAAAATACGACATTCGTTATTTCTTTTATATTGGCGGTAACGATTCCATGGACACCGTTTCCAAGCTGTCTGCTTACGTGGCGGAGTGCGGCTACGAGATGCGCGTGATGGGCGTGCCCAAGACCATTGACAACGACCTGGGGGGCACGGTCCACACCCCCGGCTTTGGCTCGGCTGCAAAGTACGTAGCAACCACCGTGTCCGAGATCATTCGTGACGCGGCTGTGTACACCACCAAGGCGGTCACCATTGTCGAGATCATGGGTCGTGACGCAGGCTGGCTGACCACCTCGGCTTCTCTTGGCAGACTTGCAAACGGCGAGGAGCCCGATCTTGTGTATCTGCCCGAAAAGGCTTTCTGCATGGACGAGTTTATCGAGAGCACCAAGAAGGCGCTGGAAAAGCATCCAAACGTCGTGGTAGCGGTTTCCGAGGGCATTCGCTTTGCGGACGGTACTTACGTTGGCGCAGGCGCACAGAGCGGCGTCAAGGACGTGTTCGGACATCAGTACCTCGCAGGTACGGGCAAGGCGCTGGAGTATGCGGTGCGTGATCGCATTGGCTGCAAGGTGCGCTCTGTTGAGCTCAACGTGTGCCAGCGTTGCGCGGGTCATTTGGTGTCCGCTACCGATATTGCCGAGTCTGTTGCCATCGGTCGCGCTGCGGCACTGGCGGCAGAGCAGGGCGAGAGCGGCAAGATGATGCTTTACAAGCGCATTGCCGACGCGCCTTATGCATACGAGATCGGCTGCGCAGACGTGCACGAGATCGCGAACAAGATCAAGCGCGTGCCCGATGCGTATATCAATGAGCAGCATAACGGCATTACCGACGCATGCCTTGCGTATCTGCGTCCCCTGATTGAGGGCGAGAGATATCCCAAGTACGTGGCAGGTCTGCCCGAGCAGGTCATTTTCTAAGGAGTAGATGATGAGAATAGCAGTAATTACCGGCGCATCGTCCGGCATGGGCAAGGAGTTCGTGCTGCAGCTGGACGCGCTGGAGAAATATGACGAGCTTTGGCTGATCGCGCGCCGCGAGGACAGACTTTTGGAGATCGGCAAGCAGACGCGTGCCAAGGTCAGAGCCATTGCGCTGGATCTTTGCAAAAGGGAAGCGCTGGATGCGTACCGCGATTTGCTGATCGAGCATAAGCCCGACGTGGCAGTGCTGGTCAACGGCAGCGGCTTTGGCAAATTCGGTGCGTTTACCGATATTGATCTTGCCGAGCAGGAGCAGATGATCACGCTCAACGCAAGCGCGCTGATGAGCATGACATATCTGACGCTGCCTTATATGAGCAAGGGCGCACAGATCTACCAGATCGACAGCCAATCGGCGTTCCAGCCCGTGCCGTATATCGGCGTTTACGGCGCAACCAAGGCGTTCGTGCTCAGCTTTTCGAGATCGCTGAACGTGGAGCTGAAGGACAGAGGCATTCGCGTCATGGCAATTTGCCCCGGTTGGGTCAAGACCGAGTTCTTTGACAGAGCGGTGACCGACGATACCATCAAGTATTACGCGAGATATTACACGTCGGAGCAGGTTGTCACGCGCGCGATCAAGGACATGAAGCGCGGACGCGACGTGTCTGTGTGCGGACACGCGATCAGACGTGCCAGATTTCTGGCATGGATCCTGCCCACCAAAATGGTCATGAAGATCTGGTGTAATCAGCAGGGCAAGTAACCCCCCAGTATGACTCAAAACGATGAAAAGTTTTCGCCCGCCTTTTTCAAAAGGCGGCGGGCTCCAAGGGCAGCGCCCTTGGTCGCCTCCGCAGAGGCGAAATTCTTTCTACGGCATTTCTTTGGTTCTTTCTTTGTGCCTACTTGCTCAAAGAAAGAACGGAAAGAATTATCTCAAAGTAAAAAACGAACTTCTGTAGGGGAGGATAGCATCCTCCCGCTAGTAAAAGGATTGGGCATCCGCTTGGGTGTCGGCAAACCACCTTCAACGCTGGCGGGAGGATACTATCCTCCCCTACAAACATTTGGGTTTGGTTATCCGTTGGGGTGATGTGTGAGAAAACCGTTTCCGTTCTTTTTGAGCAAGGAGCTGCAAAAAGAACCAAAAACAGTGTAAGAGAGGTTTCGCTCGTTGCGACGAGCGACCAAGGGCTGCGCGCCCTTGGATGGGCGGGCGCTTTTTGAAAAAAGCGACGTAAAAACTTTCAAGAGTGGGCGTTCGTGTGGTGGCGCTCGTCCAAATTTTGTTGGTTATAATCTCGTCCTTTTTCCCCAAACTAATTTTTGAATATCAAAAAAGGAACGTGATTATGGGAAAATTGGGTGAAAATTATCGGGTCAACGTGGCAACCTTGGACAGCCTCTTGCATCCCGACGAGAATTTCGACGTCATTCGTAAGGTGCTGAAGATCGGGCAGGACGAAATGACGCTGTATTATATAGACGGCTTTGTGAACGCGACGCCAATGCAAAAGCTGATGATGCATTTCCTCTCGCTGGATTCCATGAAAACGCCGCCCGACGGCGTCAAATCCGCCGCCGAGCGTTTTGTGGAATACAACGTGCCGCACGTGGAGAGCGAAACCACCGACGATATCGACCTGATGGTGCAAATGGTATTGTCGGGCGCGTCGCTGATACTTGGCTCAACCTTCGGTCCGCAAGCAATCATTGTGGACGCGCGGACATATCCCGCGCGCTCGACCGAGGAGCCCGAGGGCGACCGCGTGATGGTCGGCTCGCGTGACGGCTTTGTGGAAACCCTCATTTTCAATACCGCCTTGCTCCGCCGCCGCGTGCGCGATCCGCAGCTGACCATGCAGTATTTTTCGGTAGGCAAGCACTCCCAAACCGACGTGGTGCTTTGTTACCTTGCAAGCCGCGCCAACCCCGACTACGTGCGCAGGCTGCAAAAGCGTCTTGCGTCGATCGATACCGATGCGCTGCCGCTCGGGCATCAATCCTTAGCCGAATGCTTGGTCAAAACGCGCTGGTACAATCCCTTTCCCAAGATCCGCTATACCGAGCGACCCGACACCGCCGCCGCGCAGGTGCTGGAGGGAAGCGTGCTGATCTTTTGCGATAACTCGCCGCAGGTCATGATCCTGCCCGTCAGCATCTTCGATTTCATGCAGGAGACCAACGACTATTATTTTACCCCACTGACGGGCACCTATATCCGCGTCATTCGTTATATCGTGTTCGCGCTCTCGTTGTTCCTGGTGCCCACGTGGTATCTGCTGATCTCCCACGCATCCGTCATTCCCGCGTGGCTGCACTTTATCGTGCCGCAGGAAATGGGGCGCATTCCCATCATTGCGCAGCTGCTTTTGACCGAGTTTATCATTGACGGCTTGCGCATGGCGTCGCTCAACACGCCCAGCATGCTCTCAAATTCGCTCTCTGTGGTGGGCGGCTTGATCCTTGGCGATTTTGCCGTCGGCATCGGCTGGCTGATCCCCGAGGTCATCCTGTATATGGCGTTCGTTGCCATCGCCACCTTTACGCAAAGATCGTACGAGCTTGGCTACGCCTTCAAATTTTTGCGCATCGGGCTTTTGATCCTGACCGCCCTGTTTGGCGTGTGGGGATACGGCGCAGGCACGGTTGTGATCGTGGTGCTGCTGGCAACCAACAAAACGGTCAACGGCAAGCGCAACTATCTGTATCCCGTCGTTCCGTTTGATGGAAAAGCCTTGCTGACGCTGGTGGTGCGACGCAAGAAACAAAGCGATATTCATGCGCGTCACTGATGCGCCGAGCAGAGAAAATTCGGCTCAAATCCCGATGTCGTGCCTGCCCGTGCATCATTTTCTGACATTTCCTTTCGCGGGAAATATCGCAAAAATAAATAAATGGGAATAAATGTAAGAAATTACTGGAAATAGTAAAATAACGGGTGCAACTTTAGGATTGTACCCGTTATTTTTCGCAAAAGATACAAAAAAACAGAACGGTTTTTTAAAAAAACATGCATACCCCCCTTGCGTTTTTTTGCTAATAAGTTTATAATAAATATACCCGATGTGGGGCGTTGTGGTGCGAAATGTTGAATGTGTAGCACACAACACCGCAAGGATTCAAGGAAAGGAGGACCGATGCCGTGCTGACAGGTGAATTCAGACATACAGTAGACGCCAAAAACAGGCTTTTTATTCCCGCAAAGCACCGTGAGGAGCTGGGCGAGGAGCTGATCATAGCCCGTGATATCCGCGGACAAATGCTCAAGGTCTTTTCCTTGGAGGGCTGGAACGAATATATTGCACCCATCAAGCAGCAGGAGCGCAAGGTTGCCGAGCCTGCGCTGCGTTATCTGCACCGCAACGCAGCCAAGGTCACGCCCGATTCGCAAGGACGCATTTTGCTGCCGCAGGCACTTCTGGATTTCGCGCAGATCGATAAGAATGCGGTCGTGGTAGGCAACTACGATTGTATTGAGATCTGGTCGGAGGCTTTGTACGAGGCTGAGATCGAAAACGAGGACAGAGACGACCTGCGTGCCAAGCTGGAGCTTTTGGGGTTGTAAGAGATGGCTGAGCAAGTATTTTCGCACGTTTCGGTGCTGCTGCACGAGTGCATGGACGCGCTGTGCATCAAGCCAAACGGTATATATATTGATGGAACGGCAGGCGGTGGCGGCCATTCCCATGAAATTGCGTCGCATTTGAGTGACGGTAAGCTGATCGCGCTGGATCGCGACATGAGTGCCGTAGCGGCTGCGAGCGCAAGACTTGAAAAGTTCGGAGAGAGGGCACAGGTGGTGCACAGTAACTTCTCCGAAATGGCACAGGTGTGCCGTGAGCTGGGCATTGACGGCGTGGACGGCGTGCTGCTCGACCTTGGCGTATCCTCTTATCAGCTGGATACGGCGGATCGCGGCTTTTCCTACATGGCGGACGCTCCCTTGGATATGCGCATGAATCGCGAGGACAAGCTGGATGCTTATACGGTAGTCAACACCTATACCGAACAGGAACTCAAACGCATTATATACGATTACGGTGAGGAGCGATTTGCGCCTCGCATTGCTGCGCGCATCGTCAAGGCGCGCGAGAATGCGCCCATTCGCACCACGGGCGAGCTGGTGGATATCATCAAGGCTGCCATGCCCGCTGCTGCAAAGGAGGGGGGACATCACCCCGCAAAGCGCACCTTCCAGGCAATCCGCATTGAGGTCAACGGCGAGCTCTCGGTGATTGAGCCCACCATTCGTGATGCGGTCTCGCTGCTCAAGCCGGGCGGCAGAATTGCCATTATCACCTTCCATTCGCTTGAGGACAGATTGGTCAAGCAGACCTTTGCGTCCTTGGCATCCGGCTGCACCTGCCCCAGGGATTTTCCCGTGTGCGTGTGCGGCAAAAAGCCGCTGGTCGAGGTGATCAGCCGCAAACCCATCTTGCCCTCGGAGCAAGAGCTTACGATCAATCCCAGGTCGCGCAGCGCAAAGCTTCGCGTAGCCGAAAAAAGATAGGAGGACCCGATGGAGCACATCATGCAAGCAAAAACGCCCCACTACACCGCTTGCGCGGAGTACGTGGAAGCCTTGTGCAAGAGATACAAGGACAGAGGCATTGCCGCTCACGTGCGCACGGACGCAAAGCGTCAGGAGCGCGAAGAGGCACTCTCTCACGCTATGGCACCCGGTGCATATATCATGGCAGAGCGCGTGTCGGACGGTAAGGCTGACAAATACCGTACGGGTCTTTACAAGGGCGAAAGACACATGACGGCAGACGATTTCGTGCGCTATTATCACGATCAGCGCAGCTATAAGATGCCCAACTACAGCATCAGAGCCGCAGCTCAGGAGCAAAAGCAAGCGGAGCTTACGGGAGGACAAACACCAAAAAAAGCCCTGTGGCTTACGGTGACCGAGCAAATGCCGCAATCGGTGCGCAAGTACCTGGAAAGCCCCGCGACCGCAAGGTTGGCTGAGATTTCCCGTGACTGGTTCCCGATTGAAAAGGAACAGAAATGTGATAAGAGCGAAGTAAAGAAGATGCCCGCAGGTGTGCTTGGAGCCATGCTGACGGTCACGCTTTGCTGCGTGATGATCGTGGGCAGCTCGGTTATGGTAAGCCTGTCACTCAGAGAAGCGAGCATTCTGCAAAACAAGCTGGATGCGCTGGACAAGCAATATACCACGCTGAATACCGAGCTTTCGCTCAAAAACGATATGCTGGAGATCGAGCGGATCGCCGTGGAGGAATACAACATGGTGCGCTCCGATTTCGTTCCCACGCAAGTGCTTACCACCCAAAGTGAGAACACGGTGGAGGTTTATGAACAAAGCAGCGAATTTGGACAGGGTCTGTCGAATTTGCTCAGTGCGATCGGAATTCTCAAGGATTAAGTCGCAAGGCTTTGCATAAAAGCCGCACGCAGTTCATAAATTGACATTGACAGGACAAGATAGATCCGATATAATGGAGATACGTATGTGATCGGATCAAAAAGGCGGCGAGCGCAGTTTTTCGGTTGACCGAAAAGCGTGCTTCGACTCTTGCCTGCGCAAGAGACGGACACATGGCGCGCGCCGCCGTTTTTTAACCAAGGCATTGATCAGGCAGGAGGATAGGAAGTTGAGTCTGCAAACCACACAAACCAAAACATTGAAAAGAGCAGCGGTACTGGGCGTGATAGTATCGCTGGCTTTTGTGTTTTTAATGCTCCGTATTCTGATCCTGCAAACCGTGGAATACGAGAAATATCAGGCTAAAGTCATCAGCCAGATCACCACGCAGACCACCATTGAAGCCGACCGCGGCGCCATTTACGATGCCAACGGCATTCTGCTTGCGGGCAACGTGACCACCTACCGCGTATTCATTTCGCCCCGTACCATCAAGGAGCTGAGCGACGAGATGGGTGTGGACTACGCCGATATGGTCTCGCACGGACTTTCCAAGATCCTTGAGGACGTCACCTATGACGACGTGCATTTTCAGACCACCAAAACGCAATACTTGGACAGAACCATTGCGCGTAAGGTAGTCTCCGAAAAGGCAAAGGAGATCCGCACCTTTATTGCCGAGAACGGGCTGGAGGATATGATCTATCTCGAAGCCACCGCAACGCGCTACTATCCTTACGAATCGCTTGGCGCGCACACCATCGGCTTTACCAACAATGACGGTACCGGCATTTACGGCTTGGAATATACCTACGAGCAGTACCTGAAGGGTACGGACGGCAAATACGTGACCGCACGCGATGCGGACGGCAACGAAATGCCTTATGATTACGAGAGCATGGTGCCCGCAGTACCGGGCTACTCGCTCAACACCACCATTGACGTGTTCGTGCAGAACGCGCTTGACGAGCAGGTCAAGGCAGCGTATATCGAATCGGGCGGTGAAAACCGCGCTTGCGGCGTGGTCATGAACGTCAACACCGGCGATATTCTTGCAATCTCGGTCTATCCCACGTTTGACCTCAACAATCCTTGGGCGCTCAACGAGGAGAGCACCAAGGCGCTGGAGGAGAGCGGCTTTGCCCAGGATAGCGAGGAATACGGCAAGCTGCAGCAGGAACTGCTGCTGACCACCTGGAACAACAAGGCGGTCACCGAGGTATATATGCCCGGTTCGACCTTTAAGATCATCACGGCAGCCATGGCAGTCGAGGAAAATTTGAGCATTGTGCAAAAATCGCAATTCTGCCCCGGCTACCATATCGTCAACGGACACAGAATCAAGTGCCATAAGGTGCAGGGACACGGCTCGCTGACCTTTGCAGAGGGCATTCAGCAATCCTGTAACCCTTGGCTGATGCGCATCGGTGCGGACATCGGTGCTGCTAATTTCTATAAGTACTTCAAGTCGTTCGGCTATTTTGAAAAAACGGGCATCGACCTGCCGGGCGAGGGAAGCACGGTTGAGGGCGTAACCTTCTGGAACAAGTCCTTGTTTGAGAGCGCGGACATTTATCTTGCCACCGCCTCGTTTGGTCAGAACTTCAAAATTTCGGTGCTTGGGCACGTGACCGCTATTGCAGCGGTTGCCAACGGCGGCAATCTCGTGACCCCCAGACTTGTCAAGAGCATTACCGATCAGGACGGCAACGTGATCAAGACCTTTGATCCCGAGATCAAGCGTCAGGTCATCAGCACGCAGACCTGCCAAGCCATCTCCAAGATTCTGGAGGAGGGCGTTTCGGGTAACGGCGGTGCAAAGAACGCGTACGTTGCAGGCTATCGCATCGCGGCAAAAACAGGTACCTCCGAGAAAAAGGACCTCAAGGATGAGAACGGCAACCTGATCGACGGCAAATATATCTGCTCCACCGTGGCGTATGCGCCTGCGGACGATCCGCAGTACATCACGCTGATCATGGTGGACCAGCCCACGCAGGGCACGCTGTACGGCTCTGTTGTGGCTGCGCCTTACGTAGGCAACGTCATGGAAACCATTCTGCCTTATCTTGGCGTGGAAGCGGTGTATACCGATGCCGAGCTTGCCAAGAAGGCTGTTGAAACTCCCGGCGTGGAGTGGTGGACGGTCGAGGCGGCACGCAACTATGCAGAGGGTATGGGCTTTGAGCTTGAGGTGATCGGTGACGGTGACCTGATCTACGCGCAATCTCCCGCTGTCGGCACCAAGGTAGAAAAGCAGGGCGCAAAGCTGATCGTTTATACCGATCGCTCTGCGGAAAAGAAGACGGTCAAGGTGCCCGACCTGACCGGTAAAACGGCGGTTGCTGCAAGCGGACTTCTGGCAAGCAGCGATCTCAATATCAAGATCTCGGGCACGTACAATTATACCAGTGGCACGGCGGCAACCGCATATGCACAGTCGATCGCGCCCGGTACAGTCGTAGAGGTGGGCACTACCATTACGGTATATTTCCGTGACGAGAGCGTCGCGGACGACGTGGATAATCCCGATCTGCCAAACGCAGGAAACTAAAATACAGGAAAAATAAAAGAACGGAGAGCCAAAGTAAAATACCATTCGGAGGCTTTCATGATTCTTTCTGATTTATGCAGCTCGGCAGGGCTGACTTGCCCTGCGGACGCTGCGCAGATTGCCGTTGGCGGCATCTGCACAAATTCCGAAAAACTGATCGCAGGGCAGCTTTTTGTAGCCTTGGGCGGCATACGTGCAAACGGACACGCGTTTTTGCATGATGCGGCAGCGCGCGGCGCGTGCGCAGCGCTGATCGATCAGGATTATGCGGGGGAGATCCCCCAAGGGTTGTGCACCGTACGCGCAACCGACACGCGCGCGGCGCTGGCATACGTGCTGGATGCATGGTACGGCAAGCCGTCGGAGAAGATGCAATTCGTGGGCATTACGGGCACCAACGGAAAAACCTCGGTTGCGTGGCTGCTTTACGGGCTGCTGAAAAATGCGCAGATCCCATGCGCCATGATCGGCACGGTCAGGTGCGAGGGCCCTGCGGGAGAGATCCCCAAGGACGTATCGAGCAGCGCGAATATGACCACGCCCGAGCCTGAGCAGCTGTATCCCATGCTTGCGGAGTTTGCCCGTCAGGGCGTCAAGATCGTGGTCATGGAGGTCACCTCTCACGCGCTTGCGCAAGAGCGGTGCGCGCCGCTGCATTTCACCCTCGGCATTTATACCAACCTGACCAGAGATCACTTGGACTATCACGGCAGCATGGAAGCATACTTTGCTGCCAAGAAAAAGCTGCTTGCGCAGTGCGATCGCGTGCTGCTGGGCATTGATGACGAGCGCGTGGCGTCGCTGCGCGCGCAAGCGCCGTGTGCTGCACTGAGCTGCTCGACAAAGTATAAAAATGCGGACTATTACGCCGAGGAGGTTGCCTATTCCTCCACGGGCGTGCAATATAAGCTGGTATCGGCAAATGCGCGGCTGCGCATTGCGTGCCCTGTGAGTGGGCATTTTGCCGTGCTCAATTCGCTGCAGGCCTCGGCAGCAGCACTACTGCTGGGTGTCAAGGCGCAAAGCGTGCGCGACGGTATGGCACTCGTGCCGCCCATCCCCGGGCGCATGGAGCGCGTGCCGCTGGGCGCAGGTATTCCGTTTTCGGTCATCATTGATTACGCGCACACGCCGGACGCCCTTGAAAATCTGCTCGCTGCCGTGCGCAGGAGCAAAACACGCGCGCAACGCGTGGTGCTGGTGTTTGGCTGCGGCGGAGACCGCGATAAGGGCAAGCGTGCGCAAATGGGGCAGATCGCCTCGCGCATGGCGGATTACTTTGTGATCACGGCGGATAACAGCCGCACAGAGCCGCTTGACGACATTATAGCTGACATTGTGCGCGGTGTGGACAGACGCGCGCATTACCGCGTTTTGCGTGACCGCAGGAGTGCCATTCGGCACGCGATCGAGCACGCAAGAGCAGGGGACGTGATCTTGCTTGCGGGCAAGGGACACGAAAATTACGAAATAGATCAAAACGGCAGACACGCCTTTGACGAGCGCGCCATCGTGCAAGAGGCGATAGACGACTATTGGCGCACCGTATACAAAGAAACAGAGCAAGGAGAGTGATGGATTATGAAGATCAAGCTTGGCATGCAACCCATGACATTGGCGCAAGCGGCTGCATATTGCGGCGGCGAGCTGTATAACTTTACGGGCAGCACAGGCGTGGAATTTTCATATATCTGCACCGACTCCAGAGAAGCGGATAAGGATACTATGTTCGTTGCCATTCGCGGTGAGCGCGTGGACGGACACGATTATATCGGGCAAGCCATTGCGGCAGGCTGCAGATGCTTTTTGTGCGAATACGTACCGCACGATATCCATGCAAAGCACGTGGGTGCTGCGGTGGTGGAGGACAGCGTTTCTGCCTTTTGCCAGCTTGCCAAAAGCTACAGAATAGAAAAATTCGGGGACAGAGACCCCATGAGAACCATCGCGGTAACGGGCAGCGTGGGCAAGACTACCACCAAGGAAATGGTGGCGTCGGTGCTGCGCAGAGAGCTTAACCTGTACGCGGCACAGGGCAACTTCAACAGCGAGATCGGTATGCCCATGTCGCTGATGCAGGCGGGCGCGCATCATCGCGCAGCCGTGTTGGAGATGGGCATGAGCGCACGCGGCGAGATCTCGCGTATGAGCCGCACCGCACGCCCCTCGGTCGCTATGATCACCAACGTAGGCAGCTCGCATCTTGAGTACCTTGGCACGCGCGAGAACATCGCGGCAGCCAAGCTTGAGGTGGCGGACGGCTTGCGCACGGGCGGATTTTTGCTGCTCAATGCCGACGAGCCGCTGCTTGCGGGCAAAAAAGCACCGGGCAGACATACCGTCTATATCGGTATCGACAACCCCCTGGCGGATTGCCGTGCGGACAATATCCGATACACAGAGGACGGATGCACGCTGTTTGATATTCACTACGGCGAGCACGCATGGTATGACGTGCGCGTGCCTGCGCTTGGCAAGCACATGGTCATGGCTGCGATGTACGCAGCGGTGACGGGCAAGATCTTCGGACTTGCGGAAAAGCATATCAGAGCGGGTATTATGGATTACACGGGCGCTCCCATGCGCCAGCAGATCGAGCATGCGGGCGGCGTTACGCTGCTTTGCGATTGCTATAACGCCAGCCCCGAATCGGTGCGCGCTGCGCTGCAGGCACTCTGCGAGCTGCCCGTCAAGGGTCGCCGCGTAGCCGTGCTTGGCGATATGCTGGAGCTTGGCGCACAAACAGAGGCGCTGCACCGCACCACGGGCGAGCGTGCTGCAGATGCGCTTGACGTGCTTGTGACGGTGGGCGAGCTTGGTGCACACGTTGCCAAGGGGGCAAAAGAGCAGGGCGGCTGCGAGGTATATGCTTACACGGGCGAGCAAGCCAAGGCACAGGCGGCAGAAAAGCTTTGTGCGCTGCTGGGCGAAGGCGACGCGCTGCTGCTCAAGGCAAGCCGCGGTGTGCGTCTTGAAGAGGTTTACAACACGGTAAAACAACATTTGAGTGAATAAACGAGGATAGAAAAATGCTTTTACAATATTTTGGTTTACACATGGATACAAAGGAGGCAATTGCCACCGAGGCGCTGATCGTAGCGTTTGCGGTGTTTTGCCTGAGTACGTTGGTACTGTATTTTCTCATCCCCGTGCTGCGCGCCAAAAAGATCGGTCAGACCATTTATGAGTTTGGACCTATCTGGCATCTGGATAAGCAGGGCGTGCCCACCATGGGCGGCATCGGCTTTATTCCGCCTTTTCTGTTGGTGCTGGCGGTGTTTGCGGTATTGTACCTGATCAAAGCAGGCGCAGAATCCGCATCCGCGCTCATTCCGTTTGCGCTTTCGCTGCTTTTGGCAGTATCCAATGCGGCAATCGGCTTTATTGATGACTATTGCAAGCTGCTCAAAAAGCAGAATCAGGGACTGACCGCAAAGCAAAAGCTGCTTTTGCAGCTGGTGTTTGCCGCTGCTTACGTTGCCATGATGGCAATCACGGGCAACCTGCATACCGACGTGACCGTTCCGTTTACAGCCTTGACCATTCAGCTTGGCTGGCTTGCGTATCCCATTTATATCATCGTGATCGCAGGCTTTGTCAACGCAACCAACCTGACCGACGGCATTGACGGTCTTGCCTCGAGCATCACGGCGGTCGTTTCGCTGTTTTTGAGTGTGATGGCTGTGCTGACGGCACAGGGCGGCATGGGCGTGATCTCCGCGGCACTGTTTGGCGCGGTGTGCGCGTTCCTGCTCTTTAACCATCACCCCGCGCGCGTATTCATGGGAGATACAGGCTCTCTGTTTATCGGCGGCGTGCTGATGGGCTGCGCTTTCATGGCACACATGGAGGTGCTTGTACTGATCGCAGGCTTTGTGTACGTGGCAGAAATGCTGTCCAGCCTTTTGCAGATCGTATATTTCAAGCTGACACACGGCAAGAGACTGTTCAAGATGGCACCGCTGCACCATCATTTTGAAAAGTGCGGCTGGACTGAGAACGTGATCGTGGTCGTGTTCAGTGCGGTAAGCGCGCTGCTTTGCGTGCTTGCATATTTTGCAACCGTAGCATAACTGATTTTTTGATACTTGAAGGAGGAGGTGAGACCGTGAAAAAGCATCGGGTATATTGGGAACGCTTTAAGCGCGCTGTGCGCATCAAGGGCGGGGAAGTGACCGATCTTGTGAATCAAAAGCAGGATGCGATGCTGGAGCCCGAGGACCCTATCTATCAAAAAAAGATCCATCCGGATCCCGAGCCCGATCCCGGCGTACTGACGCGCGGTGGCATTGACGTATGGTTCTTCCTGATCGTGCTGGGGCTGATCCTTTACGGTGTGATCATGGCGTACTCCGCAAGCTCTATCTATGCAGCACAGTATCACGACGACTCTACCTACTTTATCAAGAAGCATTTGATGTATCTGGCACTTGCCATGATAGGCACGGCTCCCTTTGTGCTCATGGCGCGCCCCTGGTTCTGGAAGTTCTTTGCCATTTGCGCATACGGCGGCTCGGTCGTGCTGCTGATCGCCGTGCTTGTGTACGGTACGATGTTCGGCGGTGCTAACCGTTGGATCTCGATTGGCAGTATCACCATTCAGCCCTCCGAGATCGCGAAAATGGCGCTGATCATGTTCCTTGCGCTGTTTATGGCGAAATATCAAAAGCAGATCGAAACGGTGCAAAAATTCGGCGGCCACTTTACCTACGGCGTGCTGGGACCCGTGATCATCGTGGGCATTATCTGCGGACTCGTCATGCTGGAAAAGCACTTGTCGGGTCTGATCATTCTGGGCATTCTCGGCATCGTGGTCATGTATCTGGGCGGCACTAAGCTCAAGTGGTTTGCAGGACTTGGCGTTATGGGCGTCAGCGTTGTTGGCGGCGTGCTTTTGTTCTCGGACTATGCAAGACAGCGTATCGATACCTGGATCAATATTGACAAGGTTGACCCGCTGGGTGAGGCTTGGCAAACGCTGCAGGGACTTTACGCCATCGGCTCGGGCGGCTTTTTCGGTCGCGGACTTGGCATGAGCCAGCAGAAATACGGCTACGTTTCGCAGCCGCAGAACGACTTTATCTTTACCATTCTCTGCGAGGAGCTTGGTATGCTTGGCGTCATCATCTTAATGGGTCTTGTGGTGCTGCTTTTGTGGCGCGGCTACAAGATCGCGGCGAACGCACCCGACAAGTTCTGTGCGCTGACCGTGTACGGACTTACCACCAAGGTTGCGCTGCAGACCATTCTCAATATCGCGGTCGTTACCAATTCCATGCCCAACACGGGCATTTCGCTGCCCTTCTTCTCGTCGGGCGGTACTGCGCTTGCCCTGCAGATCTTTGAAATGGGCATTATACTGTCAATTTCGCGCTATTCGTATCAAAAAAAGTAAACGGAGAGTAGCGTGAAAGTTCACGTCATATTGCTTTTTCACTTAACCGTTCACGCCTAAACTTCACCTAAAAATTGGTCCGTACCCATTTTTGGAGCAAAGCTTTGCGGTGAAGATTCCATCACTGTTTGCGTCGCCATCGGCGGCATGGGGATTATTATGAGAATTTTGATGACAGGCGGAGGCACGGCAGGGCACGTAAACCCTGCCATTGCCATTGCCGATACCATAAAAGCCAAATATCCGGACGCGCACATTGCCTTTGCCGCCTCGACCGAGAGATCGGACAAGGCAAGGGAGCTTTTGTCGCGCACGGATTACAAGGAATTTTACAGCATTGATATCTGCGGCATGCGCTCGCCCATTTTCCATCCGGGCAACGTGCGCACCGCGCTTCTTATGGCAAAGTCGCAGGGGCAGGCGAAAAAGCTGATCCGCGAGTTTGCACCCGATATCATCATTGGCACGGGCGGATATGCCAGCTGGCCGCTGCTCTCTGCAGGAGCGCGCATGGGCATTCCCACGCTGGTGCATGAATCCAACGCGCTTGCGGGCAAGGCGCTGATGCAGGTGCGCGGACGCGTGGATCGCATTCTGGTCAATTTCCCCGAGGCTGCCGAGTGCTTTGGCTGCCCCGAAAAAACGCGCGTGGTAGGCAACCCCTTGCTGCACGGCTTCAGCGCGTACGATTCGCACAAGGCAAAGCGTGCGATCGGCGCGGAAGGGAATTACAAGCACGTAGTGCTTGCCGTGGGCGGCAGCCGCGGCGCAATGATGGTCAACCGTTACGTTTTCGATATGATCAAGGGCATGGCAGAGGCGCATCCCGAGGTGCTGTTCGTAACCGCAACGGGTAAGGATTATTACGCGGAATACAGCGAAAAATACCGCGCAGAGGGGCTTACTACCTTGCCCAACGTGCGCGTGTCGGAATACATATACGATATGCCGGTGCAAATGGCAGCGGCAGACATTGTGATCTCCCGTGCTGGCGCGATGACGCTTTCCGAGCTTGCGCTGATGCGCAAGACCGCCGTGCTCATCCCCTCGCCCAACGTGGCAAACGATCACCAATATAAGAACGCAAAGGCGCTGGGCGACGCAGGAGCGGCTGTGTATGCACGCGAGAGCGAATTTGCGGGCGGCGGCTTGCAGGCGCGCGTGGAGCAGCTTTTGCAGGACGCGCAAATGAGAACGGATATGCGCACGAAAATTGCCGACTTTGCGCGCGAGGATGCAAACGCCCTGGTGCTTGCAGAGGTCGAGCAGCTGCTTGAGCGCAAGGAGAGACGCGCATGAAGGAGCAATTACAAAAGCTGCGTGACGCGCTGCTTGAAAGAGTGCCGCGCAAGAATTATTCACCTGCCCAAAAGGCGGCAAAAACCAAACGGGTGGCAATTGCGGGCTGCGTTGTAAGCGTTTTGCTGCTGGTGGTATTGGTGGTTGCGCTGTTTCCTGTGACGGACGTGGAGATCGAGTCCAACCTGTCGCATTATACGGAAGAAGAGCTGCTGGAGGCGCTGGATGCCTCGGGCTGGACGCCCGTGCTCAACGTCACGCCCCGTAAGGCGGAGCAGCGGCTGCTGGACAAGCTGCTATACTTGGAGAGTGCAGAGGTAAGGTATGTGTTCCCGGGCACGCTGCGCATCACGGTCAAGGAGCAGCAGCCCTTGTACTATTTCTATTACGATACACAGATCGGCGGTAAGCCGCACACGGGCTGGCTGGCTGTGGGACCCGACTTGCGCGTGGTGGATGCTGCAAGAGAGCCGCAAGGCTTTTCGGAGCTTGGCATGACCAAGCTCGCGTTGCCCGCACCCGTGCTGGATCAGACCAAGCCGGGCAGAAACAGCACGCTGTGCTTTACGCGCGAGGATGAGACGGGGGAGAACGCCAAGACCGAGCAGGACTATGCGTATATCTCGGAGTTTCTTGGATGGCTGGAAAGCTCAAGCGTGGCAGAACGCATGACAAGCGTGGATCTGCGCGAGAAATTTGACGTCAAGATCACGCTGGAGAGCAAGATCCGCATTGAGTTCGGACGCGTGCGCGATGCGCGCGAATTTGCCCAAAAGCTGGCACTTGCCGAGCAGATTCTGGCAGAGGGCAGGATCGATCCGGATGCGAAATATATCGTATCCGTGGGCAGCGAGCAGCCCTATCTGCGCCCTGCGGGAGACGCCGAGCTTGACGTGAGCGAAAAGTGACTCCCGATGCAGATGTCATATGACATTTTGCGTCGTAAATTGTGAATTTTTCATAAATTTTTGAAATTATTTTCGCGAAACCTCTTGAAATATTTTTGAGTTTGTTATATTATATATGTAAAGCATATGTTGGGCTGATTTTGCCCATAAGACACAAGGTCTTGTGCTTTATCGCATTAAAAAATAAAAAACTGTTATAAATTTTCGGGAGGGCATTTAAAATGACTTTTGAACATGATGATACCTATGATTGTGGCGTAAACATTAAGGTAATCGGCGTAGGCGGCGGCGGAAACAACGCTGTCAACAGAATGATCAGCAGCCACATTCGCGGTGTGGAATTCGTGTCTATTAACACTGACAGACAGGCACTTCGCAGATCCGAGGCTGCAACCCAGCTGGTAATCGGCGAAAAGCTGACCAAGGGCTTTGGCGCAGGCTCCAATCCTTCTATCGGCGCACGCGCAGCTGAGGAATCCTTGGACGATATTAAGAAGTTCCTGCAGGGTACCGACATGGTATTCGTAACCGCAGGTATGGGCGGCGGTACCGGTACCGGTGCAGCTCCCGTTGTAGCACGCGTTGCACACGAGATGGACATTCTGACCATCGGTATTGTAACCAAGCCCTTCGCATTTGAGGGTGCACGCAGAGCAGCACAGGCTGAGGCAGGCATTGCTGGGCTGAGCCAGTACGTTGACTCTCTGATCGTTATCCCCAACGAAAAGCTCAAGCAGGTTACCGACACCAGAATCACGCTGGCTAACGCATTCGAGATCGCAGACAACGTACTGCACCGCGGCGTTAAGAGCGTTTCCGACCTGGTTAACGAGTCCCTGTTCATCAACCTTGACTTTGCTGACGTTACCTCGGTCATGAAGGGCGCAGGATACGCACACATGGGTATCGGCTCTGCAACCGGTAAGGATAAGGCTGAGCAGGCAGCTCGCGCTGCTATCTCCAGCCCGCTGCTCGAGTCCTCCATCAAGGGCGCACGCGGCGTTCTGATCAGCATCATGGTATCTCCCGACGTAGGTCTGGAGGACGTGGATCTGGCTTCCACCATGATCGCAAACGAGGCACATCCCGACGCAAGCGTTATTTGGGGTGTTGGCTTTGATCCTGAGCTGGATGACGAGATGAGAATCACCATCATCGCAACAGGCTTTGACAAGAAGGATGACAACCAGAATCCCGGTAAGATTTCTCTGCAGCCCAAGAGCGAGCCTGTTGCAAAGCAGATCCCCGTTCAGGAAAAGACTGTAGCAGCTGACGACGATCTTGACGATATCCTCAAGATGTTCAAGCAGGGCACCAGAAAGTAATCTACATAGCAAAAATCAAGGACTCCTGTCAAGCAGGAGTCCTTTTTTTGCGCACGGCAAATTATTTTTTACGCACGGCGAATTTTTCGCACGCAGTATTGTTATATGAAGTGAAGGAATTCTTGACAAGCATTTGCCGCGTGTGATATAATGTGCTTGTATGACAAGAAATCCTATATTTCCAAAAAGAACGGGGGATAGTGATGAAAAGAATATACTTGTACGGGAGAATGGTCAGAATTCCGTTGCTGTTATCCTCTGCGCTTTTGCTCTATGCTTTTGCAGACATGTATATACAAAGCAATTTCAGCTTTATGAATTTGGCGTTGTTGGCGTTGGTGGTGGGATTTGTCGTTTGGGAAATCATATGGCTGTATTCCATGGGAATTTTCGTCGATCCAAAGCAGAACAAGCTGACCATCGTAACCGGCTTTGCGCATGGAAGTAAAAAAGAAATCGTTTTAAGCAATCTGGAGTCGCTGGACGTAGAGCTGAACGGCAACCTTGGAATGACCTTCCTGATCCATTATAAATATAACCGCCAAGAAAGATTCGAATATAAATTCTTCAGAATTTACATCGTGGAAAAATCACAGTATAAAAGAATCAAAAAACAATTAAGCAAGATCGTGTGACACACGTCAAAAGACCTCCTGCGCGGCAGGAGGTCTTTTTTGTATTCAGGTAAATATACGCGCAAAAACAGGCAACAGCGCCTTGGAAAAGCGGTAGAAGCCGAGATCGTTGGGATGACATCCGTCCACCGTACAGGCATCACTCTCGTCACCCGCAAAAATGGATGCGCCGTCTACAAAATACACGTTCCGATCCCCCTCGGACACCGCCTTTCGGTAGGTTTCCATGATGATGGCTCTGCGCGCACGGTCGTCCTGCGTGTCGTGAAAATCGGGCTTGGAAATCATGATGTAGGGAAGATTGGGGTGCGCTGCGCGAATGGCGCGGTAAAGTCTTTCGTGTGTGCTTGCAAGATGCTCGGGGGAGGGGGCGTTATGATCGTAGTCCGAAACGAAAACCGACATTTCAAGGCTTGCCAGGTAGTCGATCATGGTATCTTCGGCGCGGCAGTTGCCCGAAAAGCCGAGATTGACGTAATCCAAGTCCAAGGCGCGCGACAAAAAGTTTTGATAGCACGTGCCGGGTCTTGATGCGCATCCGCCCTGTGTGATTGACGATCCGTAGAACACCGCGGGCAGGGTGTTGGAATAGGCTTGCGGTGCTTGCCATTGGCTGCCCTTGGCAACGCCGATCAAAAGTCTTGAAACGTTGTTGTAAAGCGGAAAATTCAAAACGTATTCCTGCATGCCTTCGCCCACGTATGCGATCGATTCATAACCGTTTTCGCAGCAGACAGGCAGCATCAGAGAGGCAACGTAGCTCTGCTTGCGGTGCGCACCGGATACGCGGTAAAGATCAAAGCCGCTGATCCCGAGAAACGGCATATGCGGCATGCGGCACTGCTCGTTCCACTCGGCGCGGATGGCAATATACGGGGAATTGGTACAAAAGCGGGCGCGAATGCCTGCGGTGTGGGTCGAAAGGATCTGTACGCCCTCGCTGACCGTTTTGGCAACCTCCATCGGCATACGTGCGTAAGGGTTGGCCCTCGTTGCGCCGTAAATCACAAACGGAGGCTCGGCGGCATCAAACCACGCAACGTCATCTCTCTGTATGGCACCGGGCAAGACAAAATTCGGATCAATTTTTGCAATTTCCATACAAACTATCCTCCTTTGGTGTTGTGAAGATTTTATAGCATCTTATCGGCTTGGATCAAAATCTCCCGCTCCGAGAACGGCAGGTACTTGCCGTGCACGTACTGGTAAGCCTCGTGACCCTTGCCCGCAAGCACGATGGCGTCACCAGGACGCGCGATCTTGACCGCGTAAGCAATCGCCTCGGCTCTGTCGGGGATGCAGACGTATCTGTCGTGGTCAAATGCCGCCGCGATCTCGGCAATGATCTTGTCGGGA
>JAZRDG010000039.1:0-3923 GCA_045660125.1 Eubacteriales bacterium
AACCTCACGTGCGCCTACGCCGATGTCACCTGCGGGAACGTCGGTATCGGGACCTACGTGACGGAACAGCTCGGACATAAAGCTCTGGCAGAATGCCATGATCTCACGGTCGCTCTTGCCTCTGGGGTCAAAGTCGGAGCCACCCTTGCCGCCGCCCATGGGAAGGCCGGTCAGCGAGTTCTTGAAGGTCTGCTCAAAGCCCAGGAACTTGATAATGGAAAGGTTTACGGAAGGATGGGAACGAAGACCGCCCTTGTAAGGACCGATCGCGCCGTTGAACTGTACGCGGTAGCCGGTGTTGACCTGTGCCTGACCCTTGTCATCTACCCACGGTACGCGGAACATGATCACGCGCTCCGGAATGGTCATGCGCTCCAAGAGCGCCTCTCTGCGGTATTTCGCCTCGTTTGCCTCAACAACGGGGCGGAGCGAATCCAGCACTTCCTTAACGGTCTGGTGGAACTCGGGCTCGCCGGGATTCTGGGCAATTACTTTGTCAATAATTTCATCTACGTAAGACATGATAAAATCTCCTTTACAGATAGGTTTTCGCTAAAATCAATATGGAAACATTATACACCAGCCAAGCGCATAATGCAAGAGGTTTTTGCAACTTTTTTATTTTTTCTTGCAAATTTTTACGAATTTTTCGCCATTATGCTCTCGTCAATCGACTTAGCAGCAAGTTTTCCTGCGCCCATTGCAAGAATGACGGTTGCAGCACCGGTGACGGCATCGCCGCCCGCCCATACGCAGTCAAGCGAGGTCTGCCCTGTGCTCTGGTCGGTCTCGATGCAGCCGCGACGGTTGGTTGCAAGTCCTTCGGTCGTGGAGGTCAGCAAGGGATTGGGGGTGGTGCCGATCGCCATGATCACACAGTCCACGTCCAAGGTGTACTCCGATCCGGGCACGGGCACGGGCTTGCGTCTGCCGCGCTCGTCTGGCTCGCCCAGCTCCATGCGCATGCAGGTCATGCCGTTCACAAAGCCGTTGCGAGGGTCGCGCGCATCATCGGGGTTCTGATAGCCGTGAATTGCCACGGGACTTTGCAAAAGCAAAAACTCCACGCCCTCCTCCATGGCATGCTCCACCTCCTCGCGGCGCGCGGGCAGCTCATCCATAGAACGGCGATATACGATATATACCTTCTCCGCGCCCAAACGCAGCGCACTTCTTGCAGCGTCCATGGCAACGTTGCCGCCGCCAACCACCGCTACGCGCTTTGCACGCAAGATGGGGGTGGTGCTGTCGGGTCTGTACGCCTTCATGAGATTGGTACGGGTCAGATATTCGTTTGCACTGTAAACACCCTTATAGGACTCGCCCGGAATGCCCATAAAGCTGGGAAGTCCCGCGCCCGAGCCGATAAAGACAGCCTCGTAGCCCTCGTCAAACAGATCGGGGATATCCAGCGTTCTGCCCACGACTACGTTGGTCTTGATCTGCACGCCCAAGGCGCGCAGCGTATCCACTTCCCTTTGCACGATAGATTTAGGCAAACGGAACTCGGGAATGCCGTACATCAGCACGCCGCCTGCCACGTGCAGCGCCTCAAACACTGTTACGGCATAGCCCTTTTTGGCAAGATCGCCCGCACAGGCAAGACCTGCAGGACCTGAGCCCACAACCGCTACGCGGTGACCGTTCGGCTCGGGCTTGACGACGGGGGCTTTGCTAAAGGTATTATGCCAATCGGCAACAAAACGTTCCAATCTGCCAATGCCGACAGGCTCGCCCTTGATGCCGCGCACACACTTGGATTCGCATTGCGTTTCCTGCGGACAAACGCGTCCGCAAACCGCAGGCAGCGAGGAAGCGCGCGTGATGACCTCGTACGCCGCCTCAAAATCGCCCTCTTTGACCTTGGCAATAAACTCGGGAATGGCAATTCCCACAGGGCAGCCCGATACGCAAGGGGCATTTTTGCAGCCGAGGCATCTTGCCGCCTCGGCAAGCGCGGTCTCTGTGTCATATCCCAGCGTGACCTCGTCAAAATTGCGCGCGCGCAGCACGGGGTCTTGCATGGGCATGGGATTTTTTTGAGGGGAGGTGTTGACCTTTGCCATATCACTCCACCTCCTTGGATAACAGGTTGCACGCCGCTTCTCTTGCGTGCGCCTCAAAATCGCGGTACATATTACCGCGCGACATTGCTTCGTCAAAATCTACGGCATAGCCGTCAAACTCGGGGCCGTCCACGCAGGCAAATTTGGTCTTGCCACCCACACTCAGGCGGCAGCCGCCGCACATGCCCGTGCCGTCTATCATGATGGGATTCATGGAAACCACCACGGGAATGCCGTAGGGACGCACGGTTTCAACCACGTATTTCATCATGACCAGCGGACCGATGGCAATCACGCGGTCAAAGCTCTCGCCGCGTGCCAGCATTTCTTTCAAGGGCATGGTCACGTTGCCCTTTTGTCCGTAAGATCCGTCGTCGGTTACGATGGTCAGCGCATCGGACGCCGCCGCAAATTCCTGCTCCAGAATGACAAGATCACGGTTTCTAAAGCCTGCAATGGCTTGCACGCTGCAGCCGTTCTCGTGCAACGCCTGCACGACGGGCAAGGCGATCGCACAGCCAACGCCGCCGCCAACCACAAGCGCACGCGCAATGCCCTCTACCTCGGTGGGCTTGCCCAAAGGACCTACGAAATCCGCAATATACTCGCCCTGCGCCTTGGCAGCCAGCTGCATGGTGGATGCGCCTACCGTCTGGAAAATGATGCGCACGGTGCCGCCCTCGCGGTCATAGCCTGCGACGGTCAAGGGGATGCGCTCGCCCTCGCTATCCACGCGCAAAATGATAAACTGCCCCGCCCTGGCGCGCTTTGCCACGGCAGGTGCATGGATATCCATGGACACCACGGTGGGGTTCAGATATTCTTTCGATACAATTCGATACATAATTTGCCTCTTAAAAGCTTAAAGATAAAATAAAATCGCTACACTCAACGCACGTACTTTTCAAAGCGGCGCATGATCCAGGCAGCCAAAAGTCCTACGATGCAGCCACCGATCACACCGCTGACCACCAACACAAAGAAATACCACATGACCGCCGTTGTGCGCATCAACACGGCAGAACAGATGACCTGCCCGAGATTGTGCGCCACAGCGCCCGCAATGCTGACGCCGGTGGGAGAAAACGCGTTTACTTTTTTGAGCAGCCACATCACCAATAAGGAGAGCACCGCACCGCTGATGCTGTACGGCACGGCAGATGCATTGAACAAAGCACCTGCAAGCAGAATGCGCACCAGATTGACCGCCGCTGCATCCGCAATGCCAAATTTGTACAGCACAAACAGGGATACAACGTTGGCAAGTCCCAGCTTGACACCGGGCACACCAAAATCTATCGGAAGTAAAAATTCCACATACGTAAATCCAAAGGCAAGCGCTGCAAACAACCCGTCATACGCCACGCGCCGCACGCGCTTTAACGTCTTGTCACGCATCATATCCCTCCCTTAAAAACTAATACTCTTTATATTTTAACACACTTTTATTCGTTCTGTCAATTGATTTGGAGGAAATTCCTATACAATCACATTGGTTGTTTGTTGGGGTGGCGATACCGGCGTTTCAACGGTGGCGGGAGGATGCTATCCTCCCCTACATCCCATTTTCAAGCTCCCCCTAAAGGGGCGAGCGGGAGGCGAATTTGGCACAAAAAAACTGCGCAGAACCAGTGCGCACTTCGGAGCAACACAATCAGTTACTTTCACCCTAAAAGCGAGTTCCCCCGAGAGGGGCGAGCGGGAGCTGTTAGAGCGCAAGAAAAAATGACACAGTGCAAGTGCGCACTTCGGAGCAACACAATCAGTTACTTTCACCCTAAAAGCGAGTTCCCCCGAGAGGGGCGAGCGGGAGCTGTTAGAGCGCAAGAAAAAATGACACAGTGCAAGTGCGCACTT
>JAZRDG010000040.1:0-6578 GCA_045660125.1 Eubacteriales bacterium
CAACCCGAAATATTACTTTGCTTTGCAACTACACTTTGACTCCTCATCCACCGCTTCGCGGTCCCCCTTCTCCCGCAGGAGAAGGCTCATAAAGGCAATCCATGGCGGATAAGTGAACAAGACGGTTGAGTGCTATAAAGCCGTCCCCTTTGGGGAAGGCTTTTTTGCATATCCGTCTTGTGCGGTTATCCGATAAGGGCAACAGAAAAACCTCGCCGGGGCGAGGTTTTTTCTTCATTTCATTATACTTATGGGTGACGCTCGTTGATCAGTCGTCACGCATGGGCAAAAAGCTGAGCACGGGCAGGATCAAAAATGCGAACTGCGACAAAAACAACATGCCGATCAGGGTCAGCCAAGCGCCCCACACGGGCAGGTACGCCTTGAAAATGCGGAAATACGAGATGTACAGCGGCACTGCCATCCAAATGGCAGCCAGCATGGTGGGAATGAACAGCACGAACGTGCCGATCAAGGAAAACGTTTCCAAAATATCGTGCAATACAAGCTCGGAGGACAATGCAAACACGACCGAGCAAAGCGTTGTCAGCGTTGCAAGCACCGCAAACACGATCATTGCCAAAATGCCGTATCTGAACAGCTTGCGGCTATACGGGTATTCCCTTTCCGCGCACATATCGCCCACGCGCAGCACCGCAACCGAGGGCACGACCAGCGCCCACACCCACGACCAAACGGGGCGGAACGCGCCCAGCTTATTGCAAATACGTGCAAGACCGATGGCATTGATGACGACAGGAATCAGAGAGAGCAGCAACATGATGACAAAAAAGATAAGGTACGTCAATATCACCGCAAAGCTTAAAGCGTTTTCACCATTCATAACAGATCTCCTTTGGATAGGATTTGATGCTTCATTATAGCATTTGCAGGCAGGCTTGTCAAGAGGAACGACTTTGTTCGCGAAAAATTCTCAAAAAATCTTATCGCGGACATGTTGCAATATTTGTCTGGTTGTGATATACTTAAAATAGTTTCATAGCCGAAGAGAGCCGGGCTCATACGCCCTGCGGTGAGCAACGTTCGCGTCATTTGTCCAAGCTCGCCCGAGTGCATACTTGCTTGGTCTCGCTTTGACTAAATTCACCAAAAATAATAGCACCGGAGGGTGCTGCGCAGTTTTGCGCGAGCAAATATTTCGCAGATGCAAAGAGAAAATGTGAAGCAATATAAGATATTGCGAGCATTTTATCTGCAGCAGGTGCATATATTTGCCGCTCAAAACCGTGTGAGCTCGGCTCTCTTCGGCTATCAGGAGGCACACACTCTGTGAAGCATATAGATGAAATTCTGCCCGCAACCGTCGAAAATCGCCGCGTGTGGGCACATATCGACCTGTCAGCATTGGTGCATAACTACGTCGTTTCCCGTGAATACATACAAGCTCAAAACCCAAATACCCCTGCCGTGGCGGTCATCAAGGCAGACGCGTACGGGCACGGCATCGGTCCTTGCGCGCGCGCCCTTTACGACGGCGGCTGCCGCCATTTTGCGGTGGCTTGCGCCGAGGAGGGCATTGCCATTCGCTACGCGCTTGCCGATATTGAAAAGGAGAGAGCCGAGATCCTGATCCTTGGCTACACCTCCCCTGCGCACGTGGGGCTCTTGCGCAAATTTGACATGACGCAAACGCTGTATTCCCCCGATTATGCAAGCGAATTGCACGCTGCCGCCAAGGCAGAGGGGCTGCGGCTGAACGTACACGTCAAGGTGGATACCGGCATGCACCGCATCGGGTATCCCGCCTTTACCCCCGAGCAGGCAGAAAAGACCGCGGACGCGATCGCTGCCCTGCAGGACGGCTGCGACGCCTTTTGCGTCGAAGGACTTTTTACCCACCTGTCCGACGCGGATTCCGGCAATTTCTGCTACGAGCAATGGCAGCGCTTCCTGTTGGTCAAAGAGGCTCTCGAAGCACGCGGAAAATGTCCGCCCGTTTGCCATGCCTGCAACAGTCCCGGATGCATGCGTTACCCCGAAACCTATCTTGACGGCGTGCGAGTGGGTGCGCTTTTGTTTGGCGTAGCTCCCTTCATTGCCCCCGAGCTTGACCGAAATCCCGGGTGCAATCTTTTTCCTGCCGATCAGCTGCGTCCCGTCATGCGCCTGCAGACCAGAGTCATTCACACGCACAAGGTTGCCGCAGGCGAGCCCGTGGGCTACGGTGCGCTGTACCGCGCAGACCACGACCGCACCATCGCAACGCTCTCGGCAGGTTATGCCGACGGCTGGCTGCGCGCATACGCCGACACGACCGTGACCGTGCATACCGCAAAGGGTGACTTTACTGCCCCCATGGTGGGCAGGATCTGCATGGACCTTTGCATGATCGACGTCACGGGTCTGCCCTGCTGCGAAGGCGATATCGTCACGCTGTTTGGCAACAACGTGCAATCCCTTGCCTCGCTTGCCCGTCACGCAGGCTCGATTGCCTACGAGATCCCCTGTCTTGTCACCGCACGCGTTCCCAGAATTTATCACGAATAAATAATCACCAATAAAATTTCCGTAACGGAGGATGTAATGAAAAGAACGTTGTCTATTTTATGTGCCCTGTTTGCTCTTTTGCTTTGCCTTGCAATGCTGGTTTCCTGCGGCGACAAGGCTGAGATCAGCGAAAGCACCGTGACCGACGTCACGATCAATAAAAAGGGCACCGAGATCTCTGTCAAGGCAGTGCTGACCGAGGCTGACCTTGAAGCCTTCAAAAGCTCGGATATCTACAACCAAAAGCTGTATCTGATGGCAATTGAGCCCGGCGAGACCGCGCAGGATGCATCCGGCAAGCAGCCCCTTGCGGAAACGGGCATGTCCACCTCGCCCAAATTTACGGTGAATCTGTATGCCGACGGCAACCTGCAGGCGCACTCCCGCCTGCACTGCGCCTTTGCCATTGCTGCCTATAACAAAACCCTTTCCTCTTACGTGCTGCTGACCGCGCCCGCTTACATTTCCAACGTGGCGGATCTGGCAGAAAACAAGAGCGATTTCCCCACCGCAGCCTCGATCAAGGGTCTGCACTCCACCATCTCCTCGGACGCCTCCTATCTCGGCGTTGCACACACGGTCATTGAGCTTGACCCCTCGGTGCTGATTCTGGACGGCTATGCCGACAATGCGCACGCTTACGTGTACGACGGTCAGACCTACTACCTCAACCGCGGCAAGCTGGAGCTTCTGGACAAGCAGGTCACCGAGGCGACCGCACAGGGCAGCGTGGTTTACTTCAGACTGCGCATGCACACCGCCCCCGAAAAGGCAAACGCGCTGGTTTCCTGCCTGTATGCAGACGGCGCTGCCACCAAGGGCAACCGCACCTGGGCGATCTGGATGGACGATGACAAGAGCGCTTCGCTCATGGCAGGCTTCCTTGACTTTATCGCGGCACGCTACACCGATCCCGCAGGCACGCACGGCTTTTGCGGTGCAATCATCATCGGTCGCAGCGTCAATGAATCCAACAACAATCACAACGCAGGCTCCGTAGAGTTCGGTGACTACGTCTCCCGCTACGCATCTCTTGTGCGCCTTGCACACTCCACGCTCAAATCCCACTATGCAGACGGTCGCGTGTACATTTCGGTCAGCAACAATCTCTCCAACACCGATCTTCTGTCCACCTCCGTGGATTGGGCAACCAACTACTTCCTCAACCAGTTTAACTTAGAAGTCCTGCGAGGCGGCGACTTTGATTGGAACGTTGCCATCTCGGCATACCACTACAACAACAACGAGCCGCTGTGGTCGGACAACGCCAACAACAACGCCACCACGCTCTCCCCCGCGCACGTGGAGGACTTTATGTGGATCTCGCAATCGGATCACTACTATCGCGGCGAGCGTCGCCATACCATCATCAGTGATTTTGAGATCGCCGCACCCGGCGACGATCAGAACGTGCAGGCTGCCTCTTACGCATACGCCTACTATAAGGTACTGGAGAGCGGCTTGGCAGACGCGCTGATCTACTCCGCACACACCGACGCGCAAAGCCTGATCAAGGGCTCGGGACTCTGGATGACCGACAGTAAGGGCAATCTGACCGACCGTCGCGCGCTTTATAACGTGTTCCTGACCATTGATACCAAGGATACCACACAGCTGGATGCCATTGGCATCTCCTCGCTCATTCCCGGCTGGAGCTCGCTTTACGAAGCACAGAAGAACAAGGCTGCCACCCGTCAGTTCGTGACCGGCGAGGACGTGACCGAAAAGCCCTCGGGCAAGGGTCAGACGCTGTTCAGCTTTACCGACGGCACGACCGCAGGCTTCACCCCCGACGACAGCGTTGCTTTCTTGGAGCTTTCCAAGGATGCCACACTCGGCTGGCCCGTGCTTGGCGCACGCCTGAACCGCACGCAGTCCGCTGCATACATGGGCATTTCCAACACCGCGCTGCAGGGCTCTGATTTCAAGGGCATCAAGACGTTTGCGCTGACCATGTGCGCAGCCGTTGATACCGAGACCCCCGTCAGCATTAAGCTGCGCCTTTACAAGCAGGGCGACAAGACGCTCTCCGCAGGTGACGGCAGCGTGCTTTACGAGGACGTGACCGAAATTACCGCCAACACCTGGCAGACCGTTTACTTTGACGTTTCCGAGTTTGCCGCGCTTGTGGACGGAGACGATTCCATTACGGTTTCGGTGCAGATCAAGGCGCCCGAGGTTGCCGAGGACGGCAGCTGCGCTTTGCTGCTTGACCGCGTGGACGTTTACGGCAAGTTTGGCGTACAAGCTTACGAATGGCTGATCATTGTTGTTTCCGTGGTTGCTGTGCTGGGTCTGATTTGCGGACTTGTGTACCTCTTGTACACCAAGTACGGTGCTCCCGTTGTGGTCGCAAACGTGTTCTACAACATCTCCAAGGGCAAGATCAAGCTGCGCCGCTATAAGAGAACTGCGAGGTAAGACGCATGGGCGCAATGTATGAAAATAAAAAGGACGATTTTTACTGTCGCAATGAGCTGACAGGTCATTATCCGCTTGCGTTCGGTGCACACCTGCACTACCATCTGGAGCTTGTGTACATGGTAGAGGGCTGCACCACCTGCGCGGTGGATACGGGTGAATACGTGCTGCAGAACGGCGACGTGCTGCTGGTATTCCCCAATCAGGTGCACCGCTACGATCCTGCGGACAAGGAAAGATACCTGCTCTTTATCATCAATCCCGACATGCTGCCCGAGCTCTCGCGCAGCTTTTCGGGGGCTTCCCCCACCAGCCCCATCGTGCGCGGCGTAGGCAACGACCCTTATATGCACGAGCTGCTGATGTCGCTTTCGCGCACCGAGCAAATGCCGGCTGACTATCGCGACGCCATTACCAAGGGCTATCTGCTTGCCTTTTTCGGCGAGCTGCTCTCCCGTATGAGCTTTAAGGAAAATGCGCATACTGATTCCGTCACGCTGCGCTCGATCGTTTCCTACTGCGCACAAAACTACTCGCGCGAGCTGACCTTGGCTACCTTAGAGGAGGAGCTGCACCTGAGCAAATACTATATTTCGCATCTGTTTGGCAGCAAGATCGGCACGGGCTTTAACGACTATATCAACGCCCTGCGCGTTTCCGAGGCTTGCAGATATCTGCGCAGAAGCAACAAGAGCATCACCGAAATTTCCACCTTGGTAGGATTTGGCACGCTGCGTACCTTTAATCGCGCGTTTTTCAAGCAGGTAGGCATGTCACCAAGTGAATACAGAAAAACCGCGCCGCGCTCGTCTGAGCAGGACAGAGTCCGATTGGAGGTAGCAGAAAATGCCTGACGCAAAACTTGAAAAGCTTGAAAAAAAGAAAAAGTTTCTTACTTTTCTTACAAATTTCTTACTCATGACGGCAGGTGCGTTCATTTACGCCGTTGGTATTGCCGTTTTCCTTGACCCCAACCACTTAGCCCCCGGCGGCGTTTCGGGTCTTTCGATCATTATCAACAGCGTTGTGGATATCGGTACGGGTATCTGGATCTTCTTGATCAATATTCCCATCATGATCGTGGGATTGATCGTGTTCAAGCTCAAATTTTTGGTTGGTACCGTGTACGTGACCGCACTTTCCTCGGCAATCATCGAGGTGATCGACCGCGGATTTTCGCACTTAATTCCCGATATGCACGATCATTTGCTGATCGCAGCTGCTGTGGGCGGCGCACTGGTTGCCATAGGCATTGGTCTTGTATTCCGCGGCGGCGGATCGACGGGCGGTTTTGATATCATCGTCAAGCTGCTGCGCCGTAAGTTCCGCCATCTGAAGACCGGCGTGCTGTATCTTGCGCTGGATGCCACCGTGCTGGTGCTCTCGGCGATCGCGTTCCAGGACGTGCTGGTGGCTATGTACGCAGCCGTGACCGTGTTCGTCAACTCCACCGTGCTTGATATGGTGCTGTACGGCAAGGACAACGCCAAGATGGTGTATATCATTACCGACACCCCCGATGCAGTTGCCGACCGCCTGATGCAAGAGGTCGAGACCGGCGTGACCGTGCTGCACGGCGAGGGCGCTTACACCAAAAAGAACAAAAAGGTGCTGATGTGCGTGCTGCACGACAACCAGTACCCCATGCT
>JAZRDG010000041.1:0-11953 GCA_045660125.1 Eubacteriales bacterium
GCCTCACAGTGATATTTTATTCGCCTTCCAAAACTTGCGAAGCAAATATCACTCGGTGTAAGCCGAATATCACTGCAAAGCAATAGAACTCGCCGAAGGCGAATAAAACTGCGCAACTTCCTTATGAGAAGTTGCGCAAAGCAAGACTTTTTCTTTTTACATCTTCCCCACGTAGAATACTCTTCGCAGCGACTCTCTGAACGGCTTGACGATGGCGATGACGATCAGCATCAGACCGAACACGGCAAGCGCGGTGCAGGGGAAGGGCGACCAGATCACGTGCCCGGGCAGATCAAAAGTCAGGTGCAAAAACAGCTCGATGAGCAGCGTCCATACGCCCAGCGCAATCATGCCGCCGCCGATGATGTACAAAATACCGCGGCGCAGGTAGTGGCAGAGCGTGGTGATCGTGGTCAGAATGATCGCCAGAATTCCCGTAACGGGGAAGGCAAAGGACATAAACCAGCTGCCGCCCGTTTTGGCGTTGACGTATACGAGCATCAGCATAATGGCTGCAAAGGCTGCGGGTACGAATATGGCAGGGGTGGTGCGCTTGAACCACAGGGGAAGTATGATACACGTGTAAAAGACGCCCAAGCCGCACGCCACGTAGCCCGACCAGGAAATGCCGCCCTCCAGAGAGATGTTGAACATCACGGTCAGGGCAGCCGTCAGCAGGGCAAGGATGGTGACCACGAACAAAATGCCGCGGCGGTTGAACTCCTCACTCTCAAAATCCTTTTTGGGATAGGTGGGGGAGACTTTTTTAATGGGGAGATCGGGGTGATAGACGCGCGTGCTGCACACGGGGCAAACGGTTTGCCCATCTGTCAGCTCCACGCCGCATTTTATACAGAACATAAGTCTTCCTCCTTGTTTATTCTCTGGTGTTGCTTTGCGCAACGACGTGTACGCCGCGCTCGCGCAGTACGTCGTACAAATGGCGCTCCAAGAGCGGCTTGCTTGTGTTGCGCGTGATGTTGAACATCATTTTGCCGCGATAGGTGATCAGCGAGGTGTTGTAACGCTGGCTTCTTTGCGTGCCCAGCACGAAGTCCAGGCGATCCACGTATCTCTCAAACTCGGGCGGCATGTTGGAGACGCCGAGGTTGGAGAACGAGAAACAGGACTTGCGCTCGCCCACGGCGCGGTAAACGCCGCTCATGACGATGTTTTTGATAGGCAGAGGGGCTGCACGAATGAGCAGATTTTTCTCGCTGGAAACGTTGGCGGCAATCATGGCTGCCATGCGGCGCGGCGTGATCTGCAGCTTCATCTGGTGCTGCACGCTCTGGCAAAGCTCAGCAAAATCATAATCGCCGTATTTGGTCTCCACGCCGGGAATGGCGTAAAGAATGAAATTGCGCAGGGTCTTCGAGGGGAAAATGCTGCGCAGGTTGACGGGCACGAAGATCTTGACCGGCTTGTGCTTGGCAGGATCGGGCACCTGCTGCTTTTGCAGCCTGTCTACCGCCATGATCTGCGCGGCGGTCAGGTATGCGGTCACGGTCACGCCCTGCTCTTTGGCAAGCATGCGTACCTGCTCGGCATCTAAGATGAACGTGGTATTGGTGCGGAAGCCGTCAAGCTCGCGCGCACCCTTGATCGAGTATGCGTCGGTGTCCTTGCGCGAAAGCGCGTATTCGCCCGCGTACTTGAAAAAGCTGTCCTCCAGCTCTGCGGGATCGGGCTCTTCCAGTCGGTCAAGCACGCCGTTGCCGTGCGGCACCTTGACGCCGTATTTTTGGTAGATATACTCGGAAACCAAGGTTTTCAGGAACACAAGACCGCCGTTGCCGTCGGTCAGCGAGTGGAAAAATTCCACCGCAATGCGCTTTTCGTATACAATAACGCGGAAGGCGCACTTGCGAATGTCGGAAAAGGGCATACGGGAAACGGGGTAGGGCTTTTCCTCCAAGATCTCGGGCGCGTGGGGGATCTCTTCAAGATAGTACCAGAAAAATCCCGAGCGCACGCGTACCGCAATCGAGGGGAAACGGCGCACGGTCACGTCAAGAGCGGTGCGCAATGCGTCCATGTCCACGGGCTCGTTCATGGTTGCCGCCATGCGGAACACGTTGCTCCAGTTGCGCGTGCGTGCCGCAGGGAAGATCTTGGCGGCGTTGTCCAGCGCCATCCAGCGCAGCTTTTTCTGGTGCGGAATGCGCGCCTTGATGAACTTGCGGATACGGGAAAAGTCGCGGTCGTATTCCTTGATGCAGTAAAGCACGTAGCCGTGCCACATCTCGGGCGTTGCCACCAGCTCGCTGTGCGCGCCTGCGGCGGTCAGCTTTTCGTGCAGGGTGGTGGCGTCGTCAAGCAGTATCTCGGCACCGCCCGCAAAGATCAGCGAGGGCGGCATACCGGTAAGGTCTGCAAATACGGGGGAGACCAGCGGAGCGGATTTTGCCGCATAATCGGCGCTTGCATCCTCGCAGGTCTTGGGGTAAATGTTTTTGGGCGTGCTTTTTTGCTCGTCCGTGCCGTACAGGTAGCAGTCGGCGTAGAATTTCAGTCGCTCTGCGGTCAGCGTCGGGTCGCTTTTTTCGTTGGTTTTATAGGATGCTGCCGTTCCCGTCAGGTCTGCCCAGGGCGAGATGGCAATAATGCCTGCGGGCATGGTGCGCCCCTTGGCGCCAAGCTGCAAGCAAAGCGAATAGCAAAGTCCGCCGCCCGCGCTCTCGCCGCACAGCATGATCTGTGAGGGCGCGTAGCCGCTGGAGAGCAGATAGCCGTAAGCGTCCTCGGCATCGTCAAGGGCTGCAGGGAAGGGGTGCTCGGGGGCAAGTCTGTAGGCTGTGCACAAAACGCGCATGCCGCAGCGCGCGGCAAGAACGGCGGCAAAGCCCTTGGCATAGTCAAGGTCGCCGCAGGTGTAGCCACCGCCGTGCAGGTAGAGAATGATGCCGGACGAGACCTCGTCGCGCGGCTTGACCATGCAGGCGGGCATGCTGCCTATGGAAAAATCGTCAAAGCTTACGTCGCCGCGATTGGATGCGGACATCAGCTTACCGACTCTGTCCTGCCAGACGCGGATGGTGGAGAGTGAGCAGCCCGCAATAAAGGGCTTGAGCAGGTTGAGTCGAGAGCGCAATATCAGTGTGCCTTTTTTCACGTGCACTCCTCCTTTCGTGGTGCAAAGCGGGGCTTTGCAGTGATGGTCGCGCTATGCGCGAGTGATGAGTTTCGCTGCGCGAAACGTGATGGACGCGCTATGCGCGAGTGATGTGTTTCGCTGCGCGAAACGTGATGGTAGAATCAGAAGATCAATTGCTTTGCGGACGTGGTGCGGCCGGTGTCGGTGTCCACGCAGAACAGTGCGGCGCGTGCGCGTACGCGACCCTCGGCAACCGAGAAGCGCGCAGGCATGTGGTCGCGCAGCATTTTGAGCACGGGCTCGGTCTTCGCACCGATAATACCGCCCTCGGGACCTGTCATGCCAAGGTCGGTAATGTATCCCGTGCCACCCGGCAGAATCTGCAGATCCGCCGTTGCCACGTGGGTGTGCGTGCCGAAAATGACCGAAAGCTTGCCGTCAAAGGCGCGGGCGATAGCCATTTTTTCGCTGGTCGCCTCGGCGTGCATGTCAAGCACTGCTACGTCATAGTTGCCCTTTTGCGCATCAAGAATGCGCTCTAAGGTCAAAAAGGGATTATCGAGCGGCGCGAGATTGACCGTGCCCAGCATATTGATGCAAAGCACGCGCACGCCGCCTACGTTTGTAACGGTATATCCGTAGCCCGGATTGTGTGAGGGGTAATTGGCAGGACGAATGATCACGTCGCTGCGGTCGTCCAAAAACGTGCCGATATCGGGCGCGCTGTAGGCGTGGTTGCCAAGCGTAATGATATCTGCGCCGCAAAGCAGCAGCTGCTCGGCGTCGGCGCGGCAAATGCCCTTGATCTCGGAGGCGTTCTCGCCGTTGACAATGCAAAGGTCAACGCCAAGCGCCTTTTTTTGTGCGTGCAGCGTGGCTTGCAGGTGCGAAAGCCCTGCCTTGCCAACCACGTCACCAACGGTTAAGATGCGCAAGGTCATGCTTGTGCCTCGCAATCTGCTTCGGGTTCGATGGGTGCTTCTTCGGCAACGGGCTGCTCGTCCTGTTCACAGTCCTGTTCGCAGACCTGTTCACAGATCTGCTCGCCAAGGGAGGGCTCTGCGGCAATGACGCATGCGCCGTCCTCGATCATAAGGCTGAGGTCGTCCGCAAGCTCGATCAGCTCCTCTTCCTGCTTGGCTGCGGGCACGGGGCGGCGCAGCTTGACCAGCATGAAAATGCCGACTGCCATCATGGGAATGGCAATGACAAAGGTCAGCGCGGTGTATGCCCAGAAGGTGATGGCGCTCCAGGAGTCAAGCTTGGCGCAAATTTCGGTGTAGTAAGGGCTGTCGATCCACAAATCGGTGCGGAACAGCGATTCCAGGGCAAGCGCGATCAGGTTTGCGCCGTTGAATGCAAAGTGGCAAACGATGGCGGGGTAGATCGAGTCCGACTTGATAAACAGGTAGCCCGCAACCACGCCAAGACCGAAGGTGTAGATCATCTGCAAGGGGTTGCCGTGTGCCAGTGCGAACAGCGCGGAGGTCAGCAGAACGGCTGCAAAGGCAGGCATTTTCTTGGTCAGATTGACAAGCGGTCCTGCGCGGAATACCAGCTCCTCGATCAGGGGTGCGCCAAAGATGGCGGCGATGGTGAACATGCCCACGCCCTCGTACATCTGGCTCATGGATTCAAGCAGCAGATTGAAGTATTCAACAAAGGGCGCAACGTCAACGCCCGTGCTCTCCAGTGCCGTAAACAGCCATTCAAGCAATGCAAAGAGTGCCTGCTGCAGCACGGTCATGAGCGCGTTGGTGATAAAGTATCCCGAAAGACCCAGCAGCACGGCGGCAATGATCGCCTTTGCGGGCGCGGGGGTAAAGCGGAAATATTCGGTAAAGCTCTTGCCCTTGCGGTTAAAGACGAACCAAAGGATCAAAAGAGCGGAGATGGTGGTCAGCACCGAGAGGAACCAGGTGTTGTTGTTGATCATGCTCGCGTAGTCATTCATGTACTGCTGCATAAAAGCATCCATGCTCATATCGGGTGCAGCAATCAGCGCAAGCGCTGCGCGCGCAAGGCAAAGTCCTAAGATCAGCAGCACCGCACCGATCTGAAAAACGTTCATGTAGACGCTGTAGCCGATGGGGAATGCAAGTCCCTTGATCACAGCTCCCTTGTTCTTGTTTTGTTCCATAGGGAATCTCCTTTCAAAGAGAAGCGTGTATACACTATACCAATCTATATTGTACCATGTACGGGCGCGATTGTCAAGAAAAAATGCGCAAGGATGCACGGGGGTGCTCTTGCGTGCGCAAGGGCTTGCAAAAACCCTTGCGGAGTTTGTAAAAAACCCTTGAAAAAATCAACGGGATATGATATAATGGTATATAATTGGGGTGAATGTCTGCTGTGCGGCAGACGCACCCATTACCCCGCAAAGCAAGGAGTCCGTTATGAGCTATTGTTACATTCCCCAAGGGTACGCACAGGTGCTGGATGCATACCAGACCCAGCGTGCCATCGAGCATATCAAAACCACCTTTCAGCGCGAATTTTGTGCCGCGCTGAACCTTAAGCGTGTGTCCGCTCCCTTGTTTGTTGCAAGTGATTCGGGTCTGAACGATAACCTCAACGGCTACGAGCGTCCGGTTGCGTTTGACGTGCCCGCTTTGGGCGGCGCGCATGCCGAGGTCGTGCATTCGCTTGCAAAGTGGAAGCGACTTGCGCTGCTGCGCTACGGCTTTGCGGTGGGCAACGGACTTTATACCGACATGAACGCAATTCGCCGCGACGAGGATCTGGACAACGTGCACTCGATCTACGTGGACCAGTGGGACTGGGAAAAGGTGATCACCAAAGAGGCAAGAACGCTGGATTACCTCAAGCTGATGGTCAAAGCCATCGTGCACGCGGTGTGCGCAACCGAGGAGCAGCTGCAGGTGCATTTTCCGCAGCTGACGGGCAAGCTTTGCAGAGAAGTCACGTTCGTGACCTCGCAGGAGCTTTGCGATCTGTATCCCGATCTGACTCCCGAGCAGCGCGAGCATGAATTTACCAAGATCCATAAGACCGTGTTCGTCATCGGCATCGGTGATAAGCTGTCGGACGGCAAGGTGCACGGCGGCAGAGCACCCGACTATGACGATTGGTCGCTCAACGGTGACCTCTTGTTCTGGAACGACGTGCTCGGACGCGCCCTGGAGATCTCCTCCATGGGTATTCGCGTGGACGAGGCTGCAATGGATTACCAGCTGCGTGCCGCAGGCTGCGACGATCGCAGAGAGCTGCCGTTCCATAAGATGCTGCTTGGCGGAGAGCTGCCCTTGAGCGTGGGCGGCGGTATCGGTCAGTCGCGCCTTTGCATGCTGCTCATGGGCAGCGCGCATATCGGCGAGGTGCAGTCCGGCATCTGGGACGAGGAGACCAAACGCATCTGCGCCGAGGCGGGCGTGAGATTGCTTTAATAAATCCTGATAAAAGATTTGTATTTTACGGAGGATAAAACCATGACGCTGATTTTATTCAACCCCTGTGCAAATAACCGTGATATTTCGGCAGCCCTGGAGGGTGTGCGTGCGTATGCGGCTGCGCCCGACACGGTGGAAAAGGATCTGACGCAGGTAGACGTGCGTGCCGAGATCTGCGCGCTTTCACAAAACGATCGCGTGCTGATTCTGGGCGGTGACGGCACCATTATGCGTCTTGCCAACGCGCTTGACGGCGCAGAATACTGCGTGCCCCTGTACCTTTGGAAGAGCGGAACGGGGAATGACTTTTTGCGCGATATCGGCAAAAACGAGGACGCCGAGCCCGTGCTGCTTAACCCCTATCTTGCAAAGCTGCCCCACGTGGAGATCAAGGGCAAGACCTATCTGTACGTCAACGGCATCGGCTTTGGACTGGACGGCATGGTGTGCGAGGTGACCGATAAGCTCAAGGAGCAGGGCGTACAAAAGATCGATTACACCATGGAATCGATCAAGCTTTTGCTGGGCGGATTCAAGTGTCCGTCGGGCAAGGTGACCGTGGACGGCGTGACCAAGTCTTACAAAAAGATCTGGCTGGCGTCTGCTATGCACGGAAAGTATTACGGTGGAGGCATGCGCGTCGCTCCCGAGCAGCAGCGCGGCGGCGATAAATTGACCTGCTGCGTGTGGCACACCACGGGCAGACTTGTGACGCTGATGCATTTCCCCAAGATCTTTTCGGGAGAGCACGTAAAATATAAAAAATCCATAGACGTTTTTTCGGGTAAGCGCATTACGGTGGAGTTTGACCACCCCTGCGCACTGCAGATCGACGGTGAAACGGTCAGTGACGTCACGACCTACACCGCTTGGATCGATTGACCTTTGATCGGATTGCCCGGCTGCGTCCACGCCTTTGTCAAAAATGTCAAAACTGCGCGATAGGGTTACAGTTTATTTACACTTTTGTGCATTGACATTTTTCGCAAAATGCGGTATAATGGATACAAGGAAATTTCTTCCCGTGACCGGCGGAATGTGAGCTTACACACAGGAGCGGGAAGTGATGATAGCCGACCGCCTGGGCAATCCTGTCTTAACGAAAAAAGTTAGGATAGGTTTGCCCTTTTTGTATTTTTACCTGTATTTTATTTTGAAACGGAGAGCAAAAACATGAAAAAAGTAGCTGTGATCATGGGAAGCGACAGCGATCTTCCCGTAGTGGAAAAGGCAATTAACACCCTCAAGGAATTCGGCGTGCCCTACGAGGCGCACGTATATTCGGCACACAGAACCCCCGATCAGGCAGCTGCTTTTGCAGCAGGCGCACGCGAGGCAGGCTTTGGTGCCATCATTGCAGCGGCAGGCATGGCAGCGCATCTGGCAGGGGCTGTTGCCGCAAGAACCACGCTGCCCGTGGTTGGCATTCCCGTCAAGGGCGGTGCTGTGGACGGCATGGACGCGCTGCTTGCAACCGTGCAAATGCCCTCGGGTATGCCCGTGGCAACCGTTGCGCTTAACGGTGCGGTCAACGCGGCACTCTTGTGCATTCAGATGCTGGCGATCGAGGACGCAGACCTTGCAGCCAAGCTGGACGAGAAGAGAGCAAAGGATACTGCAGCCGTGCTTGCAAAGGATGCGGCTCTGCAGGAGAAATTGAACGCTTAAGACACACGCACTATCAGTAGAGACATAGGAGGTTACTATGGGTGGATTTTTTGGCATCACCTCTAACAAGGATTGCCTCTTGGACGTGTTCTTCGGAACCGATTACCATTCCCACTTAGGTACGCAAAGGGGCGGACTTGCGGCGTACGATCCCGAGATCGGATTGCAGCGCAAGATCCACAGCATCACCAACTCGCCCTTCCGTACCAAATTCGAGCATATTTTTGAAGAGATGTCGGGCATTTCCGCCATCGGCTGCATCAGTGATACCGATCCGCAGCCCATGCTCATCCGCTCGCATCTTGGCACGTATGCCATTTGCACCATCGGCTTGATCAACAATGCCGAGCAGCTGATTGATCTGTATTTCGGCGGCAGCCGCGGACACTTTGACGCAATGACCGGCGGCAGAGTCAACACGGTGGAGCTGGTAGCGGCACTGATCGACCAAAAGGAGACCTTTGCCGAGGGCATCAAGTACGCCCAATCGGTCATTGACGGCACCTGCTCGATCCTGATCTTGAAGCAGAACGGACACCTGATCGCGGCACGCGACAAGGTAGGCCGCATTCCGGTCATCGTTTGCAAGGGCGACGACGGCTATGCCGTGACCTTTGAATCGTTCGCGGCGCAAAAGCTTGGGTATGATCCCGTGCGCGAGCTGGGACCGGGCGAGATCGTGGAGCTTTCGTATGACGACGGCATCGTGCAGCTGGGCAAGCCCGGCAAGGAAATGAAGATGTGCGCGTTTTTGTGGTCGTATTACGGCTATCCCACCTCGACCTACGAGGGCATCAACGTAGAGGTCATGCGCTACCGCAACGGTGAGATCATGGCAGAGCAGGACCGCATTGCGGGCAACGCTCCCGATCTGGATTACGTCAGCGGCATGCCTGATTCGGGCATCCCCCACGCCATCGGTTACGCAAATCAATCCAAGGTCGCGTTCTCGCGTCCGTATATCAAATACACTCCCACCTGGTCGCGCAGCTTCACACCGCAAAAGCAATCGGATCGCGCCAAGGTCGCGCGCATGAAGCAGATCCCGGTCAAGGAGCTGATCGAAAACAAAAAGCTCTTGTTCGTGGACGACTCGATCGTGCGCGGCACGCAGCTCAAGGAGACCGTGGATTTCCTGTATTCCAACGGTGCTTTGGAGGTGCACATGCGTTCGGCTTGTCCGCCTATCATGTACGGCTGCAAGTACCTCAACTTCACGCGCTCCACGGGAGACATGGAGCTGATCACCCGCCGCACCATCGTGGAGCTGGAGGGCACCGAGGGCTTTGGGCATCTGGACGAATACAGCGACGGCAACACCGAGCGCGGCAGAGCGCTGCGCAAGAGCATTTGCGATAAGTTTGGCTTTGCTTCGCTGGAATTCCAGTCGCTTGAGGGCGTGGTCAAGGCAATCGGCCTGCCGCCCGAGCAGCTTTGCACCTATTGCTGGAACGGCAAGGAATCGTAATTTAAAAGATATTTCAACTTCAAATATTTACTGAAAGGAATCAACATCATGCATTCTAACTCCAGATCTGATAGCTACGCTGCAGCAGGCGTAGACATTACCGCAGGCTACAAGGCGGTTGAACTTATGAAAAAGCACATCGCACGCACCAAGAACGAAGGGTGCTTGGATGACGTTGGCGGCTTTGGCGGCTGCTTCGGCTTGCCGATCGCAGGCATGGAAGAGCCCGTGCTGGTTTCGGGCACGGACGGCTGCGGTACCAAGGTCAAGATGGCAATTCTGATGGACAAGCACGACACCATCGGTATCGATGCGGTTGCTATGTGCGTCAACGATATCATCTGCGTAGGTGCAAAGCCTCTGTTCTTCCTTGACTATATCGCGTGCGGCAAGAACGTACCCGAAAAGATCGCTGCCATCGTTGCAGGCGTTGCAGAGGGCTGCGTGCAGTCGGGCGCTGCGCTGATCGGTGGTGAGACTGCCGAGCATCCCGGCTTGATGCCCGTGGACGAATACGACCTGGCAGGCTTTGCTGTGGGTATCGTAGACAAGAAGAAGATTCTGGACAACACCCGTATGAAGGAGGGTGACGTGGTGATCGCGCTGGCATCCAGCGGCGTACACTCCAACGGCTTCTCTCTGTGCCGCAAGGTGTTTGATATTGACAATAACCCCGATTCTCTGTACGTGCCCTGCGAGGCACTTGGCGGCAAGAGCATTGCAGAAACTTTGCTGACTCCCACCAAGATCTACGTAAAGTCGATCCTTGCGCTGCTTGAAAAGGTAGACGTCAAGGGCATCTCCCACATCACGGGCGGCGGATTTTACGAGAACATTCCGAGAAGCATTCCGGACGGCCTTTGCGCAAAGATCGATCGCGCATCCGTTCGCGTGCTGCCTATCTTCGAGCTGCTGGCTAAGACGGGTAACGTTTGCGAAAGAGATATGTTCAATACCTACAACATGGGCGTTGGCATGAGCGTTGTCGTTCCCGCAGAGCAGGTGGACGAGGCGATTGCAATTCTGAGTGCAAACGGTGAGGACGCTTACGTGATCGGTAAGATCGTGGCAGGCGAGGAAAAGATCGAATTATGCTAAAGAGTGCATTTGGGGGCGGTATTGCCTTGGAAATGCAGGTTTGCATTGGCGGCTTTGTGCTGCCCGTGCTTGCGTGACTTGGAAAGGGGAAGAGCAATGAAGCAAAATAACACCCGTATTGCCGTGCTTGTTTCGGGCGGCGGCACAAACCTGCAGGCGCTGATCGATGCGCAGGCGAGAGGAGAGCTGGGCGGCGGCGAGATCGCGCTGGTGCTGGCATCCAAGCCCGGTGTGTATGCACTGGAGCGCGCAGCAAACGCAGGGATTCAAAGTAAGGTGCTGGCAAGAAAGGAATATGCCGATGCGGACGCGTATACCGAGGCTTTGGTCGAGGTGCTGGTGGCAGAAGGCATTGACCTTGTGGTGCTGGCAGGCTTTATGATCATTCTGGGCGAGGCGTTTTACAAGCAGTATCCCAATCGCGTCATCAACGTACATCCCGCGCTCATCCCGTCCTTCTGCGGCAAGGGCTTTTACGGCTTGCACGTGCACGAGGCTGCACTTGCCAAGGGCGTTAAGGTTTCGGGCGCAACCGTGCATTTCGTCACTCCCGAGTGTGACGCAGGCCCCATCATTCTGCAAAAGGCGGTCGAGGTCAAGGACGACGATACCCCCGAGAGCCTGCAGAAGCGCATCATGACCGAGGCAGAGTGGAAGATCCTTCCCGAGGCTGTCAGCCTGTACTGCCAAGGCAAATTGAAAGTGGAAAACGATAGAGTTTATATCCAATAATTCCGTAGGGGCGGTTATTTCGGCAGAGCCGAAATGCCATCCGCCCGCGACACAACCCCGTAGGGGCGGTTATTTCGGCAGAGCCGAAATGCCATCCGCCCGCCAAACGAAATATTTTGTAAGGAGAACAAACATGAAGGTAAATACCATCGCAAATGAGCTCAATTCTCTTGCTTATCACGGCAGAGGCATTATCATCGGTAAATCTGCCGATGCCAAAAAGGCAGTCACCGCATATTTCATCATGGGCAGAAGCGTCAACAGCCGCAACCGCGTGTTCGTGGCAGAGGGCGAGGCTATGAGAACCAAGGCGTTTGATGAATCCAAGATGGTTGCCCCCCATCTGATCATCTACTATCCCGTTCGCGTGCTTGGCAACAGGATCATCGTGACCAACGGTGACCAGACCGACACCATTTACGATCTGATGGACAAGCAGATGACCTTTGAGCAGGCACTGCGTACCCGTGAGTTTGA
>JAZRDG010000042.1:0-33361 GCA_045660125.1 Eubacteriales bacterium
TCCTACCGCGACCTGCCCAAGCTGTACAACCAGTGGTGCAACGTTATGCGTTGGGAAAAGACCACCCGTCCCTTCCTGCGTACCTCCGAGTTCCTGTGGCAAGAGGGTCACACCATGCACGAGACCGAAGAGGAAGCAAGAGAAGAGACCATCAACATGCTGCACATCTACCGTGATTTCTATCGCGACGTGCTGGCAATTCCCGCTATCATCGGTCAGAAGACCGAGAAGGAAAAGTTCGCGGGCGCAGAGGCTACCTATACCATTGAGCCCATGATGCACAACGGTTACGCGCTGCAGGGCGGTACCACCCACTATTTCGGCACCGGCTTCTGCGAGACCTTTGACATCACCTACACCGCACGCGACAATACCGTCAAGTATCCTCACCAGACCTCTTGGGGCGTTTCCACCCGTATGATCGGTGCCATCATCATGGCGCACGGTGACGATAACGGTCTGATCCTGCCTCCCAAGGTTGCTCCCATTCAGGTTGTCATCATTCCCGTAGCACAGCATAAGGAAGGCGTGCTTGACAAGGCACACGCTATCAAGGACGAGCTTGCAAAGACTTTGCGCGTTAAGGTTGACGACGGCGATCAGAGCACCGGTTGGAAGTTCAGCCAGTACGAGATGAAGGGCGTGCCCGTAAGACTTGAGATCGGTCCTCGCGACATCGAGAACAACAGCTGCGTGCTGGTTTCCCGTGTGACCGGTGAGAAGAAGTTCGTTTCTCTTGACAACATTGTCGAGGAAGTGACCGCAATGCTGCAGACCGTACACAACGAGCTGCTGGCAAAGGCACAGGAAAACCTGGACAGCAAGCTGCACGTTGCAACCACCCACGAGGAATTCTTGGATATTGCCGAGAACAAGCCCGGCTTTATCAAGGCAATGTGGTGCGGCGACGTTGCATGTGAGGATCAGCTCAAGGATGAGACCGGCGGCGTCAAGTCCCGTTGCATTCCTTTCGTAGAGGATCACCTGTCTGACGTTTGTGCTTGCTGCGGTAAGCCTGCGAAGCATATGGTTGTCTGGGGTCGCCAGTACTAATCTGACACTTCAATAAATTGCCAATAGCTGCGTTGCTCCTCGCATGCGGCTCGACGATCGTATAAGATCGCCCTCGCCTTACCTGCTGCGGCGCGCCTTGCTCTTGACAATTTCTCTCGGTCAGCGATCTGACACTTCGATAAATTGCCAATAGCTGCGTTGCTCCTCGCATGCGGCTCGACGATCGTACAAGATCGCCGTCGCCTTACCTGCTGCGGTGCGCCTTGCTCTTGACAATTTCTCTCGGTCAGCAATCTGACACTTCACATCTTGATATTTAACAGGGAATCTGTTTTTCAGATTCCCTCTATTTACACAGAAAGGAGAGTAGCATGTTCCGCGATATCATCAAATATACGCGCAAGGCGATCGGGCACATAGATCCGATCTTGTTTGCATGCACCACGCTCCTTTCGATCATCAGTATCGTCACCATCATTTCCGCGGTGGACAACTTCGGTAAATCCAAGCTGGTCATGCAGGTTGCCATGTTCGTGGTGGGCAATATCATCATGCTGATCGTGGCAAATCTCGATTACCATTGGGTATTGGATAAGCTATGGCTGCCCATGATTGCGTTTTCGGTTGTGATTTTGGCAATTACGCTGGTGGCGGGCTCGTCCGGTGAGAACATGGAAACCGCCAACAAAAGCTGGCTGGTGGTGTTCAAGATGGGCACGCGCAAGATCATGATCCAGCCCTCCGAGTTTGTCAAATTAACGCTGACTTGCACCTTTGCCAAGCACCTGGATACGGTCAAGGACCGCGTCAATCACCCCGTAACGCTTGCCACGCTTGCCGTGCACGCAGGGGCTATCGTGGGCTTGATCTTTTTGTCGGGTGACTACGGCGTTGCCTTGATCTACGTGGGCTTTCTTGCGACCATGCTGCTTTGCGCAGGGCTTTCGCTGTGGTATTTTGCAGGTGGAGCAGGCGCGGCGGTGCTGGGCTTTCCGCTTGCGTGGAAATACGTGCTCAAGGACTACCACCGCAAGAGAATCATCGTGGGCTTTAACCCCGAGCTTGACCCCGAGGGCAAGGGCTGGCAGCCGCTGCTCAGCAAGGATTGCATTGCAAACGGCGGATTTTTCGGCATTGGCTTGCGCGAAGGCGGCTTTTACGAGGTGCTGACCGCATCGCACACCGACTTTATTTTCGCCACCATCTGCGAAAAGTACGGTCTGGTAGGCGGCACGGTGGTCATCGCGCTGCTGGCTGTCATGGTGCTGCGCGTGGCAATGATCGGATACGGCGCAAAGGGGGATAGCGGCATGCTGATCTGCGCGGGCGTGTTTGGCTGCTTGTTCTTCCAGACGCTGCTTAACATCGGCATGTGCCTGGCGGTTTTGCCCGTTATCGGTATCACGCTGCCGTTCCTTTCGTGCGGTGGCTCGTCCATGCTGGCAACGTATATTATGATGGGCATGGCGCACTCGGTTGCAAGCCACGCGCCCAGAAATCAAAGAAGAGCGTACAGGCTTTGAGAAAATACACATAAAAAATTCCTCTCCTGCATAAGATGCAATGAAAATCTTTTGTCGGAGGGGAATTTTTATGTTTGTATATTCGTTTAAGGCGAGTACGGTGCGCATTTTGGGCGTGGTGTGCGTGGCGCTTGTGGGGCTGATCGCGCTGGTGGCGTTCGTGCCCACGTACGTCACGGCAGGCAACGTGGATGTGCCTGCGGGGCAGGTGAGCAGCCAGAGCGTGAGCGTTCGGTATGACAAGATCAAGACAGAACAGGACGTGATCAATTTCTTAGCGCAATTCGGCTGGCAGGTCGAGGGAAAGGCGATCGAGGTCAAGGAGGTGACCGTTCCTGCCGAGTTTGACAAGGTGTATGCGGGCTACAATCAGGTGCAGCTGGCGCAGGGGCTGGATCTTACGCGTTATAAGGGCAAGGCGCTGACGCGTTATACCTTCAAGATCACCAATTACGAGGGTCACGAGGGCACCGTGCTTGCCAACGTGCTGGTGTATCGTAAAAAGGTGGTCGGTGGAGATATCTGCTCGGCAGAGATTGGGGGCGGCTTTGCCCAGGGGTTTGAGAAAAAGTAATCGGTGTCAAAGAAAAGTACGGAAAGGGTTTGCTCAATGCATCGAAAAAGGGAGTTACCTACGTAGGTAGCTCCCTTATTTGTTTATGTGAGAAAACTGTTTCCGTTCTTTTTTGACGGAGTAGCCGCAAAAAAGAACCAAAAAACGGCGAATGAGAGGTTTCGCCTCTGCGGAGGCGACGAGGGCTGCGCGCCCTCGACTGCGGTCGCTTTTTGAAAAAAGCGACGTAAAAACTTTCGAGATGGGGGTGTCCGAGGTGTTTAGTCTTCCTCGGGTGCGCAATCCTTGATGCCTGTCATGCCGCCGACCGGTTTGAAGCCGTCCACCTCGCCGCGCTGGATGGCGCCGTAGATGCGGTAGCGCAAGCCCTTATTCTTGCGGTCCAGCTCGTTGATCAGGTTATGCATCTCCTCGCGCTGCGTATTCTTATCCGCAGGGCAGGGGGATGCGATGACCGGCAGCTCGACCTTGCGCGCAAAGTCCTTGACGTGTCGCTCGGGCATATAGATCAAGGGGCGAATGACGCGGATGCCCACGCGCGACAGATCGGTCACGGGCTGGAAGCAGCCGATGCGACCCTCGAAAAACAGGTTGAGCATAAAGGTGTCCACCACGTCGTCAAAGTGGTGACCCAATGCGACCGTCGTGCAGCCGATCGATTTTGCATAGTTATTAAGTGCGCCGCGGCGCATCTTTGCGCACAGTGCGCAGGGGTTGGATTCCTTACGGATCTCGAAAATGACCTTATAAATATCGGTGGGCACGATGTGATACTCCACCTCAAGCTCGTCGCAAAGCTTTTTGATGCCCGTAAAGTCCATGCCGCCCGCAAATCCCATATCCACGGTCACCGCGACCACCTCAAAGGGCACGGGATAAAAGCGGCGCAGGTGCGCAAGCGCACAAAGCAGGGTCAGGGAATCCTTGCCTGCCGATACGCCCACTGCGATCTTGTCGCCCGGGCGGATCATGTCATAGTCCGCAAGTGCGCGGCGCGTATAGCTTAAAAGACGTTTTATATGTTCCATAGATCCGAATCACTCCAGCTGCAGCTTTGATAAATTTGCTCGGCGCGCTCGCTTTGCGTGCCGTTTTTGGTTAAAATAAGGGTAGGGGAGATGCGCAAGCCGTGTGCAGCTCCTTTTTTTGCTTCTATGATCACCATAGAAGGCTCTGCGTTCTCGTCGCCCTGCACAAAGCTCATGCGTTTAGGCTCAAGTTTGTGGCGCGCGAGCGATTCTGTCAGCTCGCACAGGCGGTCGGGTCGCCACACCACGTAAAAGCTGCCGCCATGCTTGAGCAGTCTTGCGGCGGCTGCGCAGAAATCGTCCACGCCGCCCTTGACCTCGTGGCGCGCGATATACTTGGCGTCCGATTCGTTGCGCTTGCCCGCGTTTGTTTTCATATAAGGGGGATTGGCGGTCACGATATTGACCTCACCGCCCACGTCGGCAGCGCTCAGCTCGCGCAGATCCTTGCAAACGGGTATCAGGCGATCCTCAAAGCCGTTGAGCGCGGCGTTTCTGCCGATGATGTCTGCAAAATCCTCTTGCACCTCAACGGCATACGCGTGTGAAAATTTATTTCTTGCAAGGCAAAGCAGGGGAATGATCCCGCTGCCGCTGCCAAGATCGACCGCGCGCGCCGAGGCGGCGGGGCGAACGTATGCGGCAAGCAGATAGGCGTCGGTGCCGTAGCGCAAGCCGTCCTTGCGCTGGATCAATCGCAGCTGCTCGTTGACCGTATCAAGCGTTTCGTTTGTACGCAGCATAAAAACTCCTCAATGTCTTTCAAGATAAAGGGGCTCGCAGTCGCGAACCCCTTTTCAAGATGCTATGTATGCGTTTGTTCCGTGAGCTTATTCAGCCTCGGGAGCAGAAACAGGGCATACGTCAGCGCAGCTGCCGCAACCGATGCAAGCATCAGCGTCGATCTCGTACTTGCCGTCGCCTTCCTTGATAGCGCTGGTGGGGCACTCCTCAGCACATGCGCCGCAGGAAATGCAATCGTCATTAATCTTGTAAGCCATGATATTGTCCTCCGTTTGAGTTTTTTTGTTGTACACATACATTTTATCACAAAAGTATTAAAATGCAATAGGTTTTTGTAAAAAAATCGAAAATTTTTATTCTTCGTCCTCGTCGTTTTTGCGATTGGGGCGCGAGAGTACCTTTACTTGGTCGCGGTGGATCTGAATGGGAGCACCGTCGGTGTCCTTGAGCTTGACCTTGATCAGTCCGCGCAAGGGAGAGGTCTCGACCACGGTGCCAACGCCGTCGGGGGTCTTGACCACGCTGTCCACGGGGGGCGTGAGCTTGATCTCCTCCACGTAAGCCTCGTGCTCGTAGCGCAGGCAGCACATCAGTCTGCCGCAAACGCCCGAGATCTTGCTGGAGTTGAGCGAGAGGCTCTGCTCCTTTGCCATCTTGATGGATACCTGACCGAAATCGGACAGGAAGGTAGCGCAGCAAAGCGGTCTGCCGCATGCGCCAAGTCCGCCCATCAGCTTTGCCTCGTCACGAATACCGATCTGTCGCAGCTCGATGCGGGTGCGGAACACGCTTGCCAGGTCCTTGACCAGCTCGCGGAAGTCTACTCTGCCGGCAGAGGTGAAGTAGAACAGCAGCTTGGAGTTATCAAAGGTGTACTGTGCCTCAACCAGCTTCATGTCAAGTCCGTGCTGGGCGATCTTCTCACCGCAAATGCGGAATGCCTCGGCTTCCTTTGCCTTGTTTTCCTTGTGGTGCTTGAGATCCTCGGGCGTTGCGCGACGCATGACCTCCTTGAGCGGCTTGACGATCTCGCTGTCGCGCACCTTGCGGTTTGCAACCCAGATCGTGCCGTATTCGGGGCCGCGCGCGGTCTCTACGATAACGGGATCACCCTTGGCGAGCTGCGCCTTGCCGGGTGCGAAGTAATAAACCTTGCCTTCCTCCTTGAAGCGTACGCCAACCACCTCGGTCACCTCCTCGTCGGGCGCGAAGGTGGGGACGGAGTGCGTGGGGATAGACTCTAAGATCGAAGCGTCTGCCAAGGGGAGAGTCTCCTCCTTGACGGGGGCTTGCTGGGCGCGCTTGGATTCCTGCACCATTTGCTTGAGCTCGTTGATCGAAATATCAGCGGGCATTTGCAGCGTGGGCTCTTGGATAGCGGCATCGCGATTCTGCTTTTGGTTGTCACGACCGCCGCCGCGACCGCCGCGATGCTTGGAGCGCTTTTTGCCGCCCTCGCCTGCAGGCTGATTTGCCTGTGCGGGCTGCTGGTTTTGCTTTTGCTGAGTTGCCTGTGTGGGCTGCTGCTTTTGCTGCTGACCCTGCTTAGGCTGATTTTGCTTTTGCTGCTGACCCTGCTTGGGCTGTGCCTTGGGCTGCTGCTCGGGAGCGGCTGCCTGTGCCTGCGCCTGTGCGCCCTGTTCCTTTTGCTCGGGCTTTTTGTGGGGGCGGTGATGGTGATGCGGACGGCGGTTCTTGCCGCCCTTGTCTGCATTCGCCTGGGGTGCTTTATTGTTTTGCTGATTGTTTTCCATGTTTATCTCCATTTGTTATGATCAAAGTATGCCTGCCGAAACTGCCATTTCGGATATGGCGATACGTAAATTGGCGTTTCTTTGCGCAATGCTTTCCAAGGCGTTATCCACGGCGCAAAGCATGCGCAGCAGATCCTGCACGCTAAAGCGCAGCGAGCACTCCATAGCGGTGTCGCGGTCGGTGAAAAAGCAGAGCGGCACGGTGGTGGGATCGCAGCGTCGCACCGCGATCAGATCACGCAAAGCGCGCATCAGCGTTTCCAGCCTGTAAGCAACCTCATCGCGCTTGAGCTCTGCGCGACCGTCCTCTTTTCGGATGCCGTAGGGAAGCAGGGCGCGAATGACGCCATCTCCCTTGGAGGGTGCTGCACGCAGCAGCTCCATGGCTGCCTGTCGCGCTTCCAGAATGGGGGCACTTTGCTTAGGTGAGAGCAGATCGAGCGCCTTGCCGATGCTGCCGTCTGCTGCCATGAGCAGCTGCTCAAGATCGTTGCCGCTTGGCAGATTGGTTCCTTGGGGGGCGTGCTTGGTTACGTAACTGTGCACGGTTTCAAGCGGCAGGGGCGAGAGTCTGTAAATCGGTGCGCGGGAGCGAATGGTCTCCAGCAGATTGCTCGCGTCCTCGCAAAGCAGTAAAAACAGCACGTAGGAGGGCGGCTCCTCCAAGGTCAGAAGCAGCGCGTTTTGCGCCTGCTGGTTCATGGTGTGCGCGTCCTCAATGATGTAAACCTTGGTGTCAAGGTCATTGGGAGCGGTCAGCACGTCGGTGCGCAAATGGCGCACGGCGTCCACGGTAAGCTGTGCTTTGCCTTTTTCTCTGCCGACCGTGATCACGTCGGGGGATTTGCCCTCAAGTATCTTTTTGCAGTTTTTGCAAGTACCGCAGGGGAGCGGAAGGCTCTCGTCGTTTTTACATAGGCAGCTTTGCGCGGCTGCAAGCTGCAGCGCAAGCGTGTGCTTACCCATGCCGTAGCGTCCTTCCAGGATGTAGGCGTGCGAAAGCTTGCCTGCAAGTATATCGTTGCCAAAGCGCGCGCGCAGGGTATCGTTGCCCCACAGGCGCGGGAACGTCTGTTTCATCGCAAACCTCCGCATACAAAAATCCACCTTACAGTATAACAGATAATTGCGTGTTTGTCAAGAAGAAAAAGTTAGTTTGTGCAAAGGCGGGCGATCACTGATCGCCCCTACGATTGATCGTGTTGAGGTTTTAGCACTATAGAACCACAACGCACACATCTGTAGGGGCGATCAGTGATCGCCCGTTCCTGCGCAAACAACTTTTTTGCGAAAATAAAACCGCCACCGTGTTCGCGGTGGCGGTGAGTATCAGAAATCGTCGGTATATTGGGCGGCAAACGCCAAAAACTCATGGACGTTGACTGTCATTGCGCCAAGCTTATAGGTGCTGCCGTCATGCAGGGAGACCACGAGTCTGCCCTTGCGATCAAGTGTTACGTTTTGCAGCTCGGTCGGCGAGAGAATGACCAGCTCATCCTGCCTGGGCAGCTTTAAGACGACTGCATCGTCGCAAAAGGACACTGAACCGCCTTTGTAGCGATAACAGAGAATTGCGGAATTCATCGATGCCAGCGCAATCAAAAAGGCTATGATGGTCGGGTACAGTATAAAAGTATCCCCCTCTATAATAAAAGCAAACATGCAAACCGCTCCCATAAATGCCGCCATACAACTGTATGCAAGGAGCAGAAGGGAGATGCCTTTGCCCACTGTGTTGCAAACGCGGCGATTTTTGGATGTCTTGCGTTTGTTCTTTTTTATGAGGGATGTGATGAGCGCGCCTATCAAAATGGTAAGTAATCCTGTGCCAAGCAAGCAGCCTGCGATCAGGAGCATGTCGCGAAGTTCCATACAAACCTCCTCTGCTACGGAAAAACCGCTTTTTTCCATTATACCACATTGGATTCGGATTGTCAAGAGGTACTCTGAGCCGTCAATAAAACCGCCACCGTGCTCGCGGTGGCGGTTGGTATTTGAGATTTTGGGGATTATTTCCGCTTTCTCTGAACGCAGATCACGATACCCGTAATCAGTGCGCCCAAGGGCAGGATCACGATGCCCAGCGCGGCAATGCCGATCATAAAGCCCCAGTGCATATCCAGCGTGCCGCCAAGGTCAATGGCGGGGATATCGGTGTAGGTGGACTTGAAGGCTTGCGTGCCGCCCGAGAAATCCACAGCGCCGTACAAAAATCCGTAATTGTACTTGTAGACCTCTTCCGCTACGTCCTTGGAGTAGCTGTCCGCAAAGCCGAACCATACGATGCTGCCTACCTTGTCGCCCGTGGTGACGGTTGCGCTGATTGCCATGGTATGCTTTGCAGCGGTGGGATCGGTGGAAAGGTAACCCTTATCCGAGGTGGTCGCGATGGGCGTGACGCTCACGCCTGCGGTTTCGGTGTGGGTAATGGGATGCGCGCCCACGATCAGCATCTGATAATTGTATTTGTTTTGACTTTGCTGCTGATATTGCTGTTGGAAGTATTGAGCGTATGCTTGGTACAAGGAGTTGCCTGATTTTTCATATTCTTGCATGGCAGCCATGTAATTAGCATAGATTTCGCTAAGCACAGCAAGGTGAATAATTTCGTCTGCAGAGGCTACCAGCGAGTGCTTGGAATCGGGCAGGACGAACAGGTAATCCTCAGGATAGGTCACCGCCTCGGTGCCTGTTTCGGTGCCGGTCTCGGTTGCTGCCTCGGTGGTCTGCTCCTCTGCCTGAGGTGCTGCCTCAGCCTCGGTGCCGGCTTCGGTTTCTGCCTCGGTGCCCGTTTCCTTTTCGGTGGAGCCTTCGGTGCCGTCCTCAAGGTACTTGTTATAGGTCAGCGAGTCGTCCAGCACGATGGCGTCCTTGGCAGCAAGTCCGTAGCCGCCAAGCAGCGCGGACAGGTTTGCAAGGCTTGCATCATCGGGCGTGGTATTCAGGATCAGCGAGCCGCCGTTTGCAATAAAATCGGCAATCAGCTGCTTTTCCTTTTCGGTAATATCGGTTTTGGGATCGTTGAGCACCAGCGTAGCAGCGTTTTCGGGAATGCTGCCCGTCTTATCAAGGTCGATCAGGAAATAGCGAATGCTCAGATCGTCCAGATACATCTTGGTAAAGTTCTCGGAAAGCTCTGCTTCGCCGTGACCCGTCAAAATGTAGGTGGTGGGAATTGCCTCGGTGGTCACGTAATCGGTTGCCGCCGTGATCATGGCATCGGCGTACCAGTAGCGATTTGCGCCGTTTGCAATGTCCATATAGGCGGTGTAGAAGTCGGTGATCTTGTAGTACTGCTTGACTGCGCTGTTGGCGTAAGCAATGGCAGCGTCCTCGCCGTACATTTGCGCATACTGATCGGCAACGCTTACCCAACCCTCGTATACGGTAAGCAGATCGGCATAGGACAGGAGAACGTCATCGGCAGGGAAGTAATACTTGAACAGCTCGTCGTAAGAGATCACGTCGTAGCGTTCCTTGCCCTCAATGATCAGGCTGGAGCCCGAGAGCGCGTAGTTGGAATACTTGGAAATGAATTCGGTGTCGCCCATGTCTACGTACGTGACGGTAACGTGCTCCGAAAGGCGCGCGTATCTGTCAAGCATGACGCGGAATTTGGCTGCGTATTCGTAGTCATAGGTCATATCGGGGTCTGCTACGTAGTAAATGGTTACGTCCTGGTCAAGCTTTTTGAAAAAGCTCTTTGCGGTTGCGCTGATCGAGAAAGCGTCGCTGGAGTCGGCTACGAAGTTGGTCCAGGTGCGGGGGAGTAAGCCCACGCCCACGTTCAAGAGGATCAGCACGGCAAGAATGGCGGCTGTGATGATCGCCATGCGCGTGCCCTTGACCGAGCGCTTGATTTTTTGTGTATTCTGTTGATCCATATCAAGTCACCTCCGATCAGTTGTTCCAGCGTCTTTTCTCCAGCGACTGTACGGTCATGTACACGCAGAAGAAAATGGCAGATGCGAAAAATACCAGACCGCCAAGGCTGAACGCGCCCAGCGTCATGGAAGAAAAGGTTGCAAAGGCGGAAAGGTAGGTCAGCACCTTGGCAAACAAGCCCACAAAGGCTTCGGTCCAGATCACGTAAGCACCGGACAGGGGGATGATCAGGGCTGCTGCCGCGATCATGCCGATCATGGCACTCTTGGAAAGCAAGCCTGCCACCAGCGCAAACAGCGCGCAAAGCAGGATGAGTGCGATAAAGGAGACCAGCGAAGCGGAATTCGGGAGCAGGGAATCTACGGCTGCGGCAAGAATGACCGCGTAATCCATAAAGTACAGCACAAGCACTGCTGCAAAGCCGCCAACGGCTGCCAGCACCACGCTATCGGTCAGCGAGGAGATGAACATGCAAATGGCAATCAGCAATGCGCCCAGCAAAAGGTAGGAAATACCTGCCACCAGCGAGCTGCCGATAGAGCCGAGCAGCACCGAGCCGTTCGAGAACAGGCGCAGCACCAAGCCAAACAGGGCAGTGACCGCAACGGGAATGCCGAACACGCTGAGCATTGCAAGGTACTTGCCAAGCACGATCTCGACAGGCTTGATGGGCAGCGAGAGCAAGAACATGTCGGTTTTATTGCGTCGCTCCTCTGCAAAGGAACGCATGGTCAGCACGGGGATCAGGAAAATGGACATAAACGCCATATCCGAGAAGGTGTACGCCATCTCGGCGGTGGAGTTGAGCAGGTTGTTCATGGTCACGTATATGCCGATGACGCAAAGCGTAAAGGCTAAGTAAACGTAACCGTACATGCTGCCGAAATAAGAGCGGAGCTCGCGTTTGTAAATGGCTTTCATTGCTCGTTACCTCCGTTCTGCTGCTCGCTGACGCTGCCAAGCAGCTTTTCGCGGCGCTTTTTGTCGCGCAGGGCGCGCTTGTCGGGGGTGCCTTGGGTCTTATCGGTCAGAGAAAGGAATACCTGCTCCAGATTTGCGGTCTGCTGCTCAACGTTGATCACGGCGCAGCGGCGCTCCGCCATGGCAAAGAACAGCTCGTCGCGAATATCCAGCCCACGGGGCAGCTCCAGCTCCAGATCCACAATGCCGTCCTTGTCCGAGAGCACGTGGCACGCGCGGACGTTGGGGTACGCGGAAATCACGCTCTGGATGGTCTCGCGCTGACCCTTGATGCTCATGCGCAGGGTACTGGAGTCGCCTGCGCGGCTTTCCAGCTCCTCAAGCGAGCAGTCTGCTACCACCTTGCCGCGCGAGATAATGATGATGTGATCGCACACCTCGCGGATCTCGGCTAAGATATGGCTGGAGAGAATGACCGTTTTGCTCTCGCCCAGGCGGCGGATGAGCGCGCGGATATCAATGATCTGCTGCGGGTCAAGACCTACGGTAGGCTCGTCCAGAATAATGACGTCGGGGTTACCCAGCATCGCCTGCGCAATGCCAACGCGCTGCTTGTATCCCTTGGAAAGTCCTGCGATCAGTCTGTCCTTCATGTGCGTAATGCCGGTCTGCTCCATGACCTCGTTGACCTGCTTGTCCACGCGGTTGGGGTTGACGCCCTTTGCCTCGGCAACAAAGCGCAAATATTCCAAAGGCGTCATGTCGGCGTAAAGCGGGGGGATCTCGGGCAGGTAACCGATCTGCTTTTTCGCCTCAATGGGGTCGTTGCAGATGTCGCAGCCGTTGACCAGCACCGTGCCCTCGGTTGCCGCAAGGCTGCCTGCGATAATGTTCATGGTGGTGGATTTTCCCGCGCCGTTCGGGCCGAGGAATCCGTAGATCCTGCCGTTTCGGATCTTGAAGCTGACGTCGTCAACCGCGACGTTGCTTCCGTATTTTTTGGTGAGATTCTTTACCTCAATCAAGGTCGTATCCTCCGTTATGAAGATGTATGAATAAATACTTTTTATATTATAACATATCTTTGCGTCAAGAAAGTGTTATGAATTTGAATGTTTTTTGAACGTCTGTTCATAAACAGTGAAAACATGGACAAATTGGCTACAAATGCACTTGAAATTTGTGCGATATTAAGAAGAAATCGACATTTCACGCATTGACAGGCGAGGAGAAATGTGTTATAATTTAAGGTGGTATATAAGATGCATAACTATGGGAGGTGAATGCCTATGGCAACAACGCACGGTGAACTGGACAGGTACCTGTTTCACCAGGGCACGTTGGGGTATGCGTATGATTACCTTGGAGCGCATCGCGCCAAGGACGGCTATTATTTCCGCGTATGGGCACCCAATGCAGATGCGGTTTGGGTGAGCGGTGATTTCAATAACTGGGAGCTGACCGCGCCCTTGCAGCGCATTACCGCTGCAGGCATTTGGGAGGCAAAGCTGCCCCCCGATGCAGTCAAGGCGGGAGATGCTTATAAATTCTGTATTGCCTCGGGTGAGCGCAGAATTTGGAAGGCAGACCCGTATGCGCGCCATTCGGAGGGTGCACCCGGTACCAATTCGCTGATCTGGGAGCAGACGCCCTATCCTTGGAAGGACGCAGCCTGGATGCGCCGCCGCAGACAAACTGCCGAGCGGTACTACCAAGCGCCCATGAATATTTACGAAATGCACCTTGGCTCGTGGCACAGAAAGCCTGACGGCACGTATCTTTCCTATCGGGAGATCGCGGACATGCTTGCGCCGTATCTTGTGGAAATGGGATACACGCACGTGGAGCTCATGCCGGTCATGGAGCACCCGTACGACGGTTCGTGGGGCTATCAGGTATGCGGATATTATAACCCCATGCCGCGCTACGGCACGCCGGATGATTTCCGCTATTTTGTTGACACCCTGCACGGGGCAGGCATTGGCGTATTCCTGGATTGGGTGCCTGCGCATTTTCCCAAGGATGCTTACGGACTTTACGAGTTTGACGGCGAGCCGCTTTACGAATATCAGGGAGCGGACCGCATGGAAAACCGCGGTTGGGGCACGCGCTGCTTTGACGTGGGCAGGGAAGAGGTGCAATCCTTCCTGATCTCCAACGCAACCTATTGGGCAAAGGAGTTTCACGCGGACGGACTTCGCGTGGACGCCGTGACCAGTATGCTGTATCTGGATTACGACAAACAGCCCGGCGAGTGGTTTCCCAACGTATACGGCAACAATTTTAATCTGGAATCCATCGCGTTTCTCAAAAAGCTCAACGCGCACATGCGCCGCGAATGTCCCGGTGTGCTCATGATCGCCGAGGAGGCGACCGCGTATTCCGGCGTGACCGGCACAGGACGTGACGCGCTCGGTTTCCATATGAAATGGAATATGGGCTGGATGAACGATACGCTGTTTTACGTCAAGCAAGATCCGCTGTATCGCAAATTCCATCACGATAAGCTGACCTTCTCTTTGATGTTTGCCTTTAACGAGCGCTTCGTGCTGCCTATCTCGCACGACGAGGTGGTGCACGGCAAAAAGTCCATGATCGACAAAATGCCGGGCGACTACTGGAAGAAGTTTGCGGGGGCGCGCGTGTTTGCTGCGTATCAGATGCTGCATCCCGGCAAAAAGCTGACCTTTATGGGCGGCGAGATCGGACAGTTCCGCGAGTGGGCGTACGAGGGCGAGATCGAATGGTTCTTGCTTGACGAATACGCCACACACCGCAAGCATAAGGCGTTTGTCAAGGCGCTTAATGCGTTTTACCTTGCCGAGCCGGCGCTTTGGCAGGTGGACGATTCGTTTGACGGCTTTAAGTGGATCGATGCGGACGATAAAAACCGCAGCGTCATCAGCTTCCGCCGCATAGATAAGAACGGCAAGGAGCTGATCGTGGTGCTCAACTTTACCCCCTCGACCTACGAGGACTTCTGGCTGCAGGTGCCCACGGACGGCACGTACACCGAGGTGTTCAATACCGATGAGACCGCGTACGGCGGCAGCGGTGTGACCAACGCGGGCGTGCAATTCCGTTCCGAAAGCGTGGGCGGCAAGCAGGCAATTCGGCTGCGCGTGCCTCCTTTGGGCGGCTGCGTGCTGCGCTGTACCAAAAAAAGAGCGTCGGGCAAGCCCGTTCGCAGCTAATCCAATTTTGTTTTTCACGGCATGACCGTTGAAGATATTTTATATTCATTTCCAAATACTATAAATTACGAAGGAGTGGTTCTTATGTTCAAGAAAAAAGAATGTGTCGCAATGCTTCTGGCAGGCGGACAGGGCTCGCGCCTGTACGCGCTGACCACCAAAACAGCCAAACCCGCAGTCCCCTTCGGCGGTAAGTACCGCATCATTGACTTTACCCTTTCCAACTGTGTTAACTCCGGTATTGACACGGTCGGTGTACTGACCCAGTATCAGCCTCTGGTACTCAACGAGTATATCGGCAACGGTCTGCCTTGGGATCTCGACCGCGCATGGGGCGGTGTAAAGATCCTGCCTCCTTATCAGGGTCAGAAGAGTGCAGACTGGTACAAGGGTACTGCAAACGCTATCTACCAGAACTTAGAGTTTATCAACCGCTATGACGCGGAGTACGTGCTCATCCTCTCGGGTGACCACATCTACAAGATGGACTATGCCAAGATGCTTGCATACCACAAGCAAAAGGGCGCAGATTGCACCATCGCAGTTATCGGCGTTCCGATTGAGGAAGCAAGCCGCTTTGGTATCATGAGCACCTATGAGGACGGCACCATCTATAAGTTCTCCGAAAAGCCCAAGAATCCCGATTCCAATCTGGCAAGCATGGGCATCTACATCTTTAACCGCAAGAAGCTTGCCGAGTACCTGACTGCCGATGAAAACACCCCCGGCTCGTCCAACGACTTCGGTAAGAACATTATTCCCAATATGCTCGCAGCAGGCGAGAAGATGTTTGCATATCCTTTCGAGGGCTACTGGAAGGACGTTGGAACCATCTCCTCCTTGTGGGAAGCAAACATGGATCTGCTTGGCGAGAAGCCCGAGCTTAACCTGGGCGACGAGTCCTGGCGCATCTACGCGCGTCATATGGCGCTCTCTCCTCAGTACGTAGGCAAGAATGCAGTCATCGAGAACAGCAACATTTCCGAGGGCTGTGAGATCTACGGTACCGTTCGTAACTGCATCGTGGGTGCAGGCGTGAAGATCGAGGAAGGCGCAGTTGTGACCGACAGCGTGCTGATGGGCGACACCGTGATCGGCAAGGGTGCTACGGTATCCTATTCGATCATTGCTACCGGCGTAACGGTTGGCGAGAATGCCGTTATCGGTGCAGACAAGGCAGAGGCAAAGGGAATTGCCGTTATCGGCGAGGACGTAACCATCGAGGCAGGCGCTGTTGTTGAAGCAGGCGCTATGGTTCCCGAGGTTTAAGAAAGGGGGAGAAGAAAAATGACTGCAGCAGGATTGATTTTTGCAAATACGCATGATAAGAGCATTGCCGAGATGACCAGATTGCGCACCATGGCGTCGGTACCCTTTGGCGGCAGATACCGCCTGATCGACTTTGCGCTCTCCAACATGGTCAATTCGGATATTACCAAGGTGGGCGTGATTACCCACTATAACTACCAGTCGCTGCTTGACCACATCGGCAACGGTAAGGACTGGGATCTGGCTCGCCGCTCGGGCGGTATCAAGATTTTGCCCCCTTACATTACCATGTTTGATCACACCGCTCCCGGTGTCAATCGCTCCAGAATGGACGCGCTCAAGGGTGCGACCAACTTTATCAACCGTTGCTCCGAGGACTATATCGTCATGTCCGACTGTGACGTGATCTGCAATATCGACCTCAAGGCAGTGCTGGAGGCACACGAGAAGAGCGGCGCGGATCTGACCTTCGTTACCAAGGTTGTGGACGCAGGCTCTATGTACGTTGAAGGCACCATGCCCGTTGTTCGCGTAGACGAGGACGGCAGAGTGACCGACTTTGCAGAGGAGCACCTCGAGCAGGGCAGCGTTACCATCAGCACCAATATCATGGTTGCAACCCGTACCTATTTGCAGGGTGTCGTGCAGGAGGCTGCTTCTCACGGCTACACCAGCTTCTTCAAGGATATCATTGCAAAGTCCCTGGACACCGCAAACTACCGCGCATATAATTATGACGGCGTGTTTGCAAAGATCGGCTCTATGGAGGGCTATTTCGCTTGCTCCATGGCACTGCTTGACGAGGATGCACGTAAGGGCATCTGGAGCGTGCCGAACAGACCCATTCTGACCAAGGTTCGTAACTCCGCACCCACCAAGTATTGCGGTGATGCCAAGATCGTCAACTCTGTCGTAGCAGACGGTTGCGTGATCGAGGGCACTGTTGAAAATTCCATTCTGTTCCGTGGCGTTAAGGTAGGCAAGGGAACTGTTGTCAAGAACTCCATTCTCATGCAGGATACCTACACGGGCGAAAACGTACTGCTCAACTGCGTCATTACCGATAAGAACGTTATGATCAAGGACGGCAGAATGCTCTCCGGTTGCGAGACCATGCCCTTCTACATCGGTAAGAACGGCGCGATCTGATTTGGAGGAAGCACATGGAAAAAAAGATTTTATTTGTAGGCGCTGAGGCAATGCCTTTTGCCGCAACCGGCGGACTTGGTGACGTGCTGGGCTCTTTGCCCGCAGCCATTCGCAAGAAGGGCGGCAAGGGAGTGGACGTGCGCGTGGTACTGCCGCTGCACGGCTCTATGGGCCAGACCTGGAGAGAGCAGCTGGTTGACGAGGCTGAGTTCCGCGTCAATCTGGCATGGCGTAACCAGTTTTGCGGCGTCAAGTCCTTGGTGAAGGACGGCGTGACCTTCTACTTTATCGAAAACGATTATTATTTCAACCGCCCCTCGCTGTACGGCAACTTTGACGACGGTGAGCGCTATGCATTTTTCTGCAAGGCGGCTTTGGAAATGCTGCCCCTGATCGATTGGTATCCCGACGTGCTGCACGCACACGACTGGCAGGCTGCTATGTCCGTTGTATATCTCAACACCAGATATCGCAACAAGCCCGCTTACGAGCACATGAAGAGCGTGTTTACCATTCATAATATCGAGTATCAGGGCAAGTATGATTTCTCGATTCTGGGCGACGTATTTGAGCTTGGCGTAGAGCACAGCTCGATGATGCGCTATGACGATTGCATCAATCTGATGAAGGCTGCTATCGTTTGTGCAGACACTGTCAGCACGGTCAGCCCCAGATACGCCGAGGAGATCAAGACCGAAGAGTATGCGCACAGACTCAACTACGTGCTTGAGCAGAACGCGCATAAGCTGACCGGTATTCTCAACGGTATCGATTACGATTACTATAACCCCGCAAAGGATCTTGGCTTGGTTTCCACCTTTGATGCGCGCCGTCTTTCGGGCAAGGCAAAGGATAAGGAGGCTATGCAGGCTGAGGCAGGACTGCCCGTACGCGCTGACGTGCCCGTGCTGTCCGTTATTTCCCGTCTGGCAGCCCACAAGGGTCTTGACCTGATCAGCCAGATCGCAGATCGTCTGGTTTCCGAAAACGATATCCAGCTGATCGTGCTTGGCAAGGGCGAGGAAAGATTTGAAAAGTTCTTTGCAGAGCTTGCAGAGCGCTATCCCGATAAGGTAGCGGCACTGCTGACCTATGACCGTGACCTTGCAAAGCGTATTTACGCAGCAACCGATATTTTCTTAATGCCCTCCAAGAGCGAGCCCTGCGGTCTGTCGCAGATGATCGCATCCCGTTACGGTGCTGTACCGGTGGTTCGTGAGACCGGCGGTCTTTACGACTCGATCAAGCCCTACTGGGAAAAGGACGGCGAGATGCTGGGCAACGGCTTTACCTTTGCAAACTATTCGAGCGAAGAGCTGCACGAGCGCACCTGCGCTGCAATCGAGCTGTACGCCGATCGCGCAAAGTGGAAGAAGCTGGTCGCAAAGGTCATGCGCACCGATTTCTCCTGGGGAGCATCTGCTGACAAGTACCTTGAGATGTACGCAGACCTGTAATCTCCCCCCAATTGTATTTTACCCATACCCCCCAAGAAAGGATTTACCAAACCAATGATAGACTACAGACCCACGGCGGCAAAGATCAGAGAGGATCTGACAATCAAGCTTTCCCGCTATTTCGGTTGCACCCCCGCAGAGGCAACCACCGAACAAATGTATAAGGCAACCGCCATGACCATCAGAGATATTCTGACTGAGAAGAGAGGCGAGTTCAAAAAGCAAGTCAACAGACAGGGCTCCAAGCGCGTGTACTATATGTGCATGGAATTTCTGCTGGGCAGATCGCTCAAGACCAATCTGTGCAACTTAGGACTTGATAAGGAATACGGCAAGGCGCTGGGCGAGCTTGGCTTTGCTTTGGACGACCTGTATACCTGCGAGCCCGATGCAGGACTTGGCAACGGCGGTCTTGGCAGACTTGCAGCCTGCTTTATGGACTCTCTTTCCTCGCTGGATTATCCCGCAACCGGATTCTCTATTTGCTATGAGTACGGCTTGTTCAAGCAGATGATCGTGGACGGCATCCAGGTGGAGCTGCCCGACGTATGGCTGCCCGGCGGTGAGGTATGGCTTGTGCCCAGAACCGACAGAACCTTCCACGTGCGCTTTGGCGGTCACGTCAGAGAGATCTGGAAGGAAGGCCGTATGGAGGTCGTGTATGAGAACGCTGAGGAGATCGAGGCTGTTCCTTACGATATGATGATCTCGGGCGCAGAAAGCTCTGCTGTCAGCCAGCTCAGACTTTGGCGCGCACGTGACGTCAAGAACTTCAATATGGGTCTGTTTACGCAGGGTCAGTATGCAAGAGCAATGCAGGAAAACACCCAGGCAGAAACCATTTCCAAGGTGCTTTATCCTTCGGATAACCACACCGAGGGTAAGCTGCTCCGTCTGACGCAGCAGTACTTCCTGGTTTCCGCATCCTGTCAGAGCATCATTCGTGACCACATGGCAGTATACGGCACGCTTGCTAACCTGCCCGATAAGGTGGCGATCCACATCAACGATACCCACCCCGCGCTCTGCATTCCCGAGCTGATGCGTATTTTGGTGGATGAATATTTCTTCCCCTGGGATATGGCGTGGGAAATGGTCAAGAAGATCTGCTCCTACACCAACCACACCGTTATGCCCGAGGCACTTGAGACCTGGAACGAGGATCTGTTCCGCCTCAAGCTGCCCAGAATTTACGCAATCGTCAAGGAGATCAGTGAGCGCTTCTGCCGCGAGGCTTGGGAGGTATTCCCGGGCAACTGGCAGCGCATCTCCAAGATGAGCGTTGTTGGCTACGGTCAGGTCAGAATGGCGAATTTGTCTGTCATCGGCAGCCATAGCGTCAACGGCGTTTCCAAGCTGCACTCGGGTATCCTGACCGAAACCGTATTCAAGGATTTCTACAAGATGTATCCCGAAAAGTTCCTCAACGTGACCAACGGTATCGCACACCGCCGCTGGCTGTGCTACTCCAACCCCAAGCTTGCGGGGCTTTTGGATGAGTGCATCGGCACGGGCTACCGTCACAATCCCGAGGAGCTTGCCGAGTTTGCCAAGTTTGCGGACGACGCAGCCGTTGTGCAGCGCGTACGCGATATCAAGCATGCAAACAAGGTTGCGTTCGCGCAGCACCTGTACCGCAAGACGGGTCAGAAGCTGGATACGCATAGCATCTACGACGTACAGATCAAGCGTCTGCACGAGTACAAGCGTCAGCTGCTCAACGCGCTCAACGTCATCGGTCTGTATCTGGATCTGCGTGAGAATCCCGATCTGGACATCACGCCCCAGACCTATATCTTCGGTGCAAAGGCAGCCCCCGGCTATCAGATGGCAAAGCGCATTATCCAGCTGCTTTGCATGATCAGCAAGGATATTGAAAAGAACCCCAAGATCAAGCAGAAGCTCAATCTGGTGTTCCTTGAGAACTATGACGTCAGCACCGCGGAGATCCTGATCCCCTCGGCTGATATCAGTGAGCAGATCTCGCTGGCAGGTAAGGAAGCCAGCGGTACGGGCTGCATGAAGCTTATGATCAACGGTGCGCTGACCATCGGTACGCTGGACGGTGCAAACATTGAGATGCTGGACGCTGTTGGCGAGGAGAACATGTATATCTTCGGTCTGACCGCGCAGGAGGTCGAGCAGCTGTGGCTGCGCGGCTACCGCTCTGCAGAGTTCTATGCGAACAATCCCCGTCTTGAGAGAATCGTCAACTTCCTGTCCGTCGGCTTTGCAGGCGAGTCCTTTGCGGATCTTGCCACCTACCTCTTGGCAGGTCACGGCATTGCAGACCCCTTTATGTGCCTTGCAGACTTTGAGTCTTACCGCCTGACCCACCAGCAGGCAGTGCGCGACTATGCAAACCGTATGGATTGGTCCAGACGCTCGCTGCTCAACACCGCAGCCTGCGGTTACTTCGCCGCAGACCGCTCGATCCGCGATTATGCCGAGAAGATCTGGCATATCGAGCCCTTGAAGTAATTTTAGCTTAACTTTTTGATGTAATTGGGGCTGTCGCCCGAGGGTGACAGCCCCGCAAAAGTATCCTGTGGAGGAAATTATGCAAGCAAACGGTGTCGTTTTCAGAAAGTATTGTAATGGCGAGGACGTAACGCGCAAGAGCGCGTTTGCCTATGGCAGCGTTCTTGTGCTGTATTTGGAGGTTCCCGAGGCGCTTGGCGCAAAGGGCGCCGTCCTGCGCGGAAACTGTGACGGCTATGGTGACGTAGACGTGGCAATGACCGTACATGCCAAAACCGATACCGTAACCACTTATACCTGTACGCTTGATACCCGCGCGCTTTGCCACGGGGAAGAGAGCGGACTTTACTATTACGAATTTTTGCTGCTCAAGGGCTTTGATACCATGTTTACGGAGAGTATCAACAACGTGGACTTTTATCTGTCCCGCAGCTCGGGCGCAAGATTCCGTATGCTGATTTTTGAAAGCAACTACACCGTGCCCGCTTGGTTTGGCAAGGGTGTGATGTATCATATATTCGTGGACCGCTTCTGTTGCGGACAGGGCGAGGTTGGCACGCGTGACGATGCCGTCATCAATCCCGATTGGGAGGGTGGCGTGCCGCAGTATGCGCCGTATCCGGGCGCACCTGTTTCCAATAACGTGTTCTTTGGCGGCAATCTTTGGGGCGTGGCGCAAAAGCTGGACTATTTGGAATCTCTTGGCGTCAAGGTCATTTACTTAAGCCCCATTTTCAAGGCGTATTCCAACCATAAATACGACACGGGCGACTACGAGCAGGTCGATCCCGCGTTTGGCGGCGATGCTGCCTTTACGCATTTGATTCAAGAAGCCAAGCAGCGCGGCATGCGCGTGATTTTGGACGGCGTGTTCAATCACACGGGTGACGACAGCCGCTATTTCAACCGCTATGGCAAGTACGAGGACGTGGGCGCATATCAGTCGCCCGACTCTGCGTACGCAAAATGGTACGATTTCAAGACCTATCCCGATCAGTACGATTGCTGGTGGGGCATTCCGATCCTGCCGAGACTCAATCATACCGCGGACTCCTGCCGCCGCTATTTTACGGGTGAGCAGGGCATTGCAAGAAAGTACGTCGCACAGGGCATCGGCGGCTGGCGACTTGACGTGGCGGACGAGCTTACCAACGACTTTTTGGACGAGCTTCGCGCTGCGGTCAAGGACGAGAGCGACGGCGAGTGCGTCATCATCGGTGAGGTGTGGGAAAATGCTGCCGATAAGATCGCGTACGGCAACCGCCGCCGCTATCTGTCGGGCAAGCAGCTGGATAGCGTGATGAACTATCCCGTGCGCAACGGTATTCTGGACTTTATCCGCTACCGTGATGCCGAGGGGCTTTACAACGTGCTGACCGAGCTGTATTCCTCCTATCCCGAGCAGGTGTGCCATGCGCTGATGAACTTGATCGGCACGCACGATACCGAGCGTATTCTGACCATGCTTGGCAGCACCGAGGAGGATCTGGATCAGACCAACGAGCAGCTTTCCACCTATAAGCTTACCCCCGAGGTACGCGCCGAGGCGGTAAATTTGGTCAAGATGGCGGCTGCACTGCAATATACCGTGTTTGGTATTCCGTCGCTGTATTACGGTGACGAGCTGGGGCTGGAGGGCGCGCGCGATCCCTTCTGCCGCATGCCTATGCCTTGGCACGAGATGGACGTGCCGTATCGCGCCGAGCTTTTGGCGTTCTATCAGAAGCTGGGTCAGCTGCGAACCGAGCATCCCGCGCTGGATGGCGGCAGCTTTGAGGTGCTGTATCACGATGAATCTGCCATTGCCTTTGCAAGACGCGCGCAGGGCAGAGAGGTTATTGTAGCGGCAAGCAGAAGCGAGCAGCCCGTGGTGCTGCCCATTGACGGTGCGTTTACCGATCTGCTTTGCGGCACGCGTGGCAAGGGCCCTGTGTGCCTGCAGCCGGATAGCGTGCTGATTCTGGAGCGCACGGGAGTATAGCGTGAAGGTTTCGTTGCATTCCTTTTTACTCTGCTGTTTACGCATAAGCTTCACCGTGGAGCAAAGCTCCACGGTGAAGCTTCCAAGCATATTTGAACCGCCTTTGGCGGTAAGGAGATTAGTATGACCTTTGTCAGAGCACAAAGATATCTGCTTGCAGATGCAAGCGGTGCAACCGGGGAGCAGTTTGCAGCCCTTTGCACAAGGCTTGGCAGAGTGCAGGCAGGCATTCGTAAAATTGCAGTCAGCGCCAACCTTGGCGGCAGCTGCCGTATTGCGTATTTGGAGAGCATTCTGTTAGCGGCAGGCTATCGCGTGGGCGTCTGGACGCGCATGGGCACGGACGATCTGCGCAGCCGCGTGCGCATAGATGGGCAGCCCATCTCGCACAAGCAGGTGTGTGATCTGTGCGAGCAGATCATGAAGGAATCGGATGCAATGTGCACCGAGGATAGCTTAGTGGAGTTCAGCAGCGAGCAAAAGCTTTGTGCGCTGGCGTTGCTGGCGTTTTGCTGCCACGGTTGTGACGTGGTGCTGCTGGATATTTCGGAGGACTGCACGCAAGACCCCATGTGGGTCGCAGCCCCTTACACGCTGGTCATGCCCTGCGGCTTTGGCACGCGGGATACCGCGCTTGCCAAAAAGCAAGCCGTGCAGCTCAGCCGCGCGGTGCGCAGAGGCACGCGCGAGGTGATCACAGGCTTTGTGGGCGGCGAGGTGTATAACCTGCTCTCGCAGGCGTGTGCTGCGGCAGGCAGCAGATTGACCGTGCCTGCAAAAAGTGAGGCTGCCGTCAGCGAGCAATCGCTGGGCAGAACCGTGTTTACCTATCGAGGGAAGGGCCCGTACCGCTTGCATGCCTCGTTTGAGGTGCAATTCCAGGCTGCTCTGGCAGCCATTGAGGCTTGCTACGCCTTGCGCCGTGACGGCGTGAGATTGCCCGGACAAGCCATGATGGCAGGCTTGCAAAAGGCGGAGGTGCCCGTGTGCTTTGACGTGGTGACCGTGCGCCCTGGCGTGATCGTCAGCGCGGCTACAACGCAAGAGGACGTGCGTGCACTGACGCACGCGCTGCACGAAAAAAGCAATAGCTTTGGCGGCAGGGTAGTGCTTTGCGTGGGACAAGCGCCCGATAAGCTGCTTGCTGCGTTTGATAAGGAATTTGCGGCAGAGGAGGGCTATGCCGTGGGCGAGGTGATCTACGTAGGTCAGAACGCACCGCAATTCGAGCAGCCCGTGCTGACCGTATGCGCCACCCCCAAGCGCGCAGCCAAGCGCATCCTGTCCCTGCGTGATCCCGACGTTACCGTGCTGGTCGTAGGCGAGCATCCGTTTGCCCACGCACTCAAGCAGGCGGTGACCGACGCGCTGATCGGGTTGAGTTAACATAAAAACGGACTGACCGATGGAAATGATAAATTATCGGGGAATTTAGCGAAAATCAAGGATTGTATCACTTGGATGCAGTCCTTGATCGTTTTTTTTTGAATAGTTGCCGCAGGGCGGGCGAGAATTTCGGCATAGCCGAAATATGTGATCGCCCGCCCCTGCGGTAATTACTATTTGAAAACATTAAGGGCCGCTTTACAAGCAGCCCTTTGTTCAATTTTTGCCTCTGATTTGTCAGCCCGATTGGTCAGTCCGTTTTTTGATTATAAGTACTTGTTCATGTGCTCGTTCAGGCTTGCCGCGATGGTAGCGTCATCCACCAGCTTTTTCATAAAGTAGATGCGACCCTCGGGATCGGGGATAGCGCGCGTCGCGTCGGGCGTGCCGGTGCCTGCGTCATAGAATTCCAGGCGATATGCATCGTCAAGCAGATCGTAAAGCTCGCACTTGCCAAGCACCGCAAACTGCACGGCGGTCAAATCATAGCTGCTATTGGTGCATCTGCCTGCGGTGTACAGGCGGTAGGATTCGTACAGGGGGCTGTCGGGGCGAGGATCTGCGGGATCGTAGCCCGTCAGGATCTGCCAGCCGATATGGAAGTCGGAGAGATAGATCTTGGTCGGCCAGTTGGTAAACAGGTTCTCTGCTGCCTTGTAGTCGCAGATCACGTTAAACTCTCTGCCCTCGGGCAAAATCGCAGCCATGCTTACCAGTGCGCTGACCTTCTTTGCAACCAACTCCTTACCACACAGGGGAGAGTACTGGTCGGGTGCGGAGTTCAGCAGCGCTGAGAGCGTGTTGAACATGCCGATCGTGATCACGACCACGCCGTCATCGGGAGCTGCAGCCAACGTTCTGCGGTAAAATTCCACGCTGGGAGCAATGGCAAGCGTGCCGTTTGCATACTTCTCGGAGAAGCGCTGTGCAATATCGTCGGAATATTTGTGGCAGGTCTCATCGTCCAAAAATCCGGGATGCTCCCACTGACCGAGATTCTCGATGGGGTAATCGCAGTAGCGCGCAACCGCGTCGATCGTGCCTACACCGGAGCGGTTGGACGTGCAGTGGCAAACGCCCAGAATATCAAAGTCATATTGCTTTGCGTAGGAGATCAGCGTCACAAGCGCGCCAACGTCGTCGCAATCGGGACCCATATCGGTATCAAGAATGACCGCTTTTTTGGTAAGCGCCAAGGGCTCAAAGGATGTGGACATAGAGAGTACCTCCGTAATTGAAATTCTATATTGCCATTATACCGCAAAACGCACCGTTTGTCAAGAAGCGCAAAAGAAAACGGACGCTGTGCGTCCGTTTTCTTTGCATGTATGAAGTTTAGTCCTTCTTGAGCTCAGCCAGAATCAGCTTAAGCAGATCCTCGGTAGTGGGATTTGCCTCGCGCTCAGCCTTTGCTGCAGCTTCTGCAGCGGCTTTTTCCTCGGCTGCCTTTTGCTCAGCTGCCAGCTTCTTCTGCTCGAAGTAAGCCTGCACTGCTGCCTTGTCGCGTACCTTAATGCCTGCTGCCTTGAGCTCCTTCTTCTGCTCCTTGGTCAGCTTGCCCTTAGCCATCTTGTCCGAGAGCTCCTTGCGCTCATCTCTGAACTTGTTGAAGATCTTAACGATCGCGAACAGTACCAGAGCGATCAGGAAGAAGTTGATGATGGCGTTGATGAATGCGCCCCAGTCAATGTAGATGGACTGTGCCAGATCGATCTCGTGACCGATTACGGTGCCTGCCTCGTCCAGTACCTCTACCACTTCCTTATGCAGGAAGGTGTGGATCTCGCTGAGCGAGTCCTTGCCCAGAACCAAAAAGAGCACGTAGTTGATCAAGGGCTTGAGAATATTGTTACTCAGACCGTTTACGATCGCGGTAAAAGCACCACCGACGATAACACCGACTGCCATATCCACTACGTTGCCGCGTGTGATAAATTTCTTGAATTCACCGAAAAACTTTTTCATGTTTCCTCCTTATTATGTATGACCCCGCGGGTCATGTGCTGTTAACCTTTATTATAGACGATTATGCGGCGTCTGTCAATAGGTATTAGGTAAAACTGTCCGCGAATGCGGTTGCCAAAGCGTCGCAACGCTCGTTGTAGGGGTGTCCTGCGTGCCCCTTGACCCATACGAAGGTTACTTGATGGTAGTCGAGCAATTTCAGTAGCTTGTCCCACAGGTCGGAATTGAGAGCAGGGGAATTGTCTGCCTTTCTCCAACCCTTTGCCTTCCACGATTTTGCCCAGCCCTTTGTCACGGCGTCCACCACGTATTTGGAGTCGCTTGTCAGCGTGATCTCACAGGGCTCGCGCAAAGCAGAGAGCGCCGCGATCACGGCAGAAAGCTCCATGCGGTTGTTGGTGGTCATGGGCTCGCCGCCCGAAAGCTCCTTTTCAACGCCCCTGTAAACGAGCACCGCGCCCCAACCGCCCTTACCGGGGTTTCCGCGGCATGCGCCGTCTGTATATACGTCAACGTGTTTCATTTTCATCACCTCCTCCATATTTTAGCACAAAAAGTGCCGCTTGTCAAAGGTTTTGTGCGTTTTGTCAATTGATTTCTGCGTAAAAATTCGATATAATGATACAAATGTTACTTTTAAGGAGCTTAACGATATGCCTAATGCAACCATGGAAAAGCAAGCGCCAGCTGCACCCAAGCCCCGCAAGCGTCGCTTTGGCGATCGCAAGGACGGCAGACTGGTGCGCACGCTGTATCCGATGAATAAATTCATGCCGTACATTATGCGTACGAGAAACGATGCTTGCAATCAATTTGCGGACAGCGTGGATATGACCGAGACCGATCCGTATATCCGCAGCAAGATCAAAGAGGGAAAGGTGAACTTTTCTTTTCTGCACGTGTTTCTTGCAGCCTACGTGCGCACGGTAGCAAAGCGCCCCGAGATCAATCGATTTGTCAGCGGTAACCGCATTTTTGCGCGCAATAATATCGTGGTCAACATGACCATCAAGACCACCATGTCCGCGGACTCGCCCGACACCTGCATCAAGGTGTACTTTGAGCCCACCGACACCATTGACGAGGTGTACGAGAAGTTCAACGCAGCCGTGCAGGAGGTCAAGGATGCAAGCGAGACCAAATCGGATAAGGAGAGCGGCTTTGATAAGGCAGCGCGAATCCTTGCTTCGCTGCCGCGCTTTATCCTGCTGCCCGTTGTGGGTCTTTTGGTTTTGTTGGATAACAATCACCTGCTGCCGCAGGCACTCATCGGCGTCAGCCCCTTCCATGGCTCGCTGTTTGTCACCAGCATGGGCTCTTTGGGCATCCGACCCATCTATCATCACCTGTATAATTTCGGCAACCTGCCCATTTTCGTGTCGTACGGCAATAAGCGCATGGAGCTTGCCTTGGATGACGAGGGCAACGTGCATAAAAAGCGCATGATCGACCTCAAGGTGGTCACCGACGAGCGTATTTGCGACGGATACCTGTACGCCTCCGCGTTTAAAACGCTGCGCGGATATCTGGAGCACCCCGCAGTGCTGGAGCAGGCACCCGACGTGATCAGAGAGGATATTGATTGATGTTTACATACGCACAAAAAAACGGGGTCGGGTATTTTTACTCGACCCTGCTGAAATCTAAGCACGCCTTTGCCACGCGAAACGGCGGCGTGAGCGCCTTGCCCGAAACTGCCTCGCTCAATCTGGCGTTCGGCAGAGGGGATGACGAGCAGACCGTGATGCAGAATTTGCGCCTGTTTGCGTCTGCCGTGGGCATGGATGCGGACCGCGTGATCTCGCTGCCGCAGGTGCACGGCACGGACGTGCTGAGCGTGACCGAGGCGGATGCAGGCAGAGGGTACGCGCAGCCCGCGAACGGTACGGGAGACGGTTATATGACGCTTGCCAAGGGGCTGCCCTTGGGCGTCAAAAGCGCGGATTGCGTGCCCGTATTGCTGGAGGCACGCGACGCACAGGATAACGTGCTGGCGGTTGCCGCAGTGCACGCAGGCTGGCGCGGAACTGCGGGCGGAATTGCTACGGGCGCGGTCAAGGCGTTGCGCGACGCGTGCGGTGACGCAGAGATCTACGCTGCCATCGGCCCTTGCATCGGACAGTGCTGCTTTGAGGTAGATACCGATTGCGTGGACGAATTTGACCGCCTTTGCGGCAGGGAAATTACCGATGCGTGCTTTGCAAAAGCTCCAAACGACAAATTCTTCGGTGACCTTGTCAAGGTCAACCGCATGCTTTTGAACGGCGCAGGCGTGCCCGACGCGCATATCGATGCGGCGTGCATTTGCACCTGCTGTAGTCCCGAGCAGTTTTTCTCACACCGCTACGCCACCAAGCACCAAGAAGGCAAGCGCGGAACCATGCTTTCGGTGATTTGTAAAGAATAATTACAGGGGAGGATATGGCATCCTCCCCTACGTTTTTTAGTTATTCACTTTCGTAAAACCACATCTGTGCGGTCTTTCTCGGCATGGCGAAGGTCATGCCTTTTTGCTTGAGGTCTGCGCCCGTGACGGTACGCACCTCGCCGCTGAGCACCTCGGTAAAGGTGTAGGTCTTGTCGGTGTCGTGCACGTAGAGGGAGAGCGTGACCGCGTCCTCGGGGGCGTGTACGTTGCGCAGCGCCTGCACGTAGCCTGCGCCGTCTTTGTCAAACTGTAAGCCGCACCAGCCCGTTGCGTCTGTGCGACACTCGGTCAAGGGGTAATAATCCGCGTCCAGCATGATGTGCGCTGCCTTGCGCCAGATCTTGTGCCATGCGCGGCCTTGCGCAAACAGCTCGTCATCATCGTAAAACTCGGTCATGTCGGTCAGGGCAGGGGTCATGGCGTTGTGGTAGGCAAAGGCGTCAAGGCGGTGTCTGCCGCCGTCGTAAATGCCGTCTGCGTTGCACCAGTTGTAATTGTGCGCGCGGAAATAGGGAATCCACTCAAACATTTGTCTGTGCTGCACCTGCTTGATGGGGTGATGACCGTATCCCACGTCGGTGTAGTGCAACGGCACTGCGCGGCGCATGGTTTCGGGATCGTTGCGTCTGCCGCCCGAGGCGCAGGAGTCGATCCAAAGCCCGGGATTACGCGCAAGCAGAGCATCCCAATAGCGGTAATAGCCCTGAATATGCAAATTTTCAAGCATGCCCTCGCGTCCCGGCTCGCTGTTTTGCTGCCAATAGGGAGTGGGCGGGAAATTGAAGTCCTGGCGGTAGATGTCCACGCCGTATTCCTTGATCATGCTGTCGATCTTGTCAATCAGCCAATCGCAAGCCACGGGATCTGCCAAGTTAAACAGCGCGTTGTTTTGCAAAAAGCCGTTTTCACCCTCGTAGAACAGCAAAAACTCGGGATGCTCGCACCAAAGCGTGGTGTCGCGGTAAACTCTCTCGGGCTCAAACCACAAAAGCAGCTCCATACCGTGCTTGTGCAGATGATCCGATACGGGTGCAAGTCCGTTCGGGTAATTCTCTCTGTTGATATGCCAGTTGCCCACACCCACGCCCCAATCGTAGTTGCAGGGGTACCAGCCTGCGTCGATCCACCAAGCGTCCGGCTCAAAGCCCTTTTGCAGGTAGGTATCGATCGCTTCTTTCTGGTTTTGCTCGGTCGTGCCCGAAAATTCGCTCTTGCCGTCGATGTTCCATGTGTGCACGAACAGCTTGGGCGAGAGGGGCGAGCCGTCCTTTTGGCGCGGCAGCATGTGTGCAAAATAGTAGGAGCGCCAGAGGTTTCTGCCGCGGTCGTGTCCGCCCTCAAAGGCTTGCATGGTGATACGGGGCGTGCGTACGCGCTCGCCCGGCTTTAAGTATGCGTCAAAGGCTGCCTGTCCTGCAGAAAACTGCACGGTATTGCCGCAAAGGGCAAAATCCGCGCTCCAATGTCCGCTCCAGCCGATGGCGAGGTTGATGCCCCAATCGCCAAACAGCAGTCTCATATAGGGAAACGCACCGTTACAGGGCGTGCCGTCACCGCAGGGGGTGACGTGCAAGGGCTGCGCGTCCAGGGCATCGGTCTGCCATGCGTAGCCGTCAGGACCGCAGGTGTCGCCGTTGCCGTGATACAGGCTTGCCTTGGCAGCAGGAAAAGCAGCGCAAAAATGCCAATCCGAGATGGTAGCAGAGTCGTGATCCGACGCGTTTTCGATATGCATCACCCATTCGCTCACGGCAAAATCCGCGTATGCATAGTGATCGGCAATCAAAAGCAGACCGTCCTCTGTTCTGGCGGTCGTGCGATAGCGCGTGATCGAGGAATCAATGCGCTCTGCTTCCACGTGCGGGTCAAATTCTTGGGGGAATCCTTGATAGCGCGTGCCGTTCAAAGTAAAGGTGAAGGGAACGTTTGCGGGGGCTTGGCTGCAGGGCAAAAGTTTGCCGAGTGTCATATCCTTGGGCGTGTTCTTCATAATTTTGCTCCTTTGCTTGTGTTCAAAACCATTATAGCATAAAAATGTGCGTATGACAAGAGCGATCTAAATATTAAGAATTATTAAGTCTTGCCCGAGCCCCTTGCTTTTTGCATAAATGCATGATAAAATGAGCTAAATATGTAAAAAGAAGGCGTTTTTTATCATGCTTGAGAAAATAATATCCGTATTGGAATACAGAGCGGAGACTCCCGCCGTGTTCGGACTGTATCATATTGCGTGGCTGGTTTTGACCGTTGCCGCGACTGTCTTACTGTGTTGGCTTTATAAAAAAGGGCATATCAAAAAGCCCGAAAGACTGGTCTGGATCGTAGCCATTATCGTGACCCTGCTTGAGATCTACAAGCAGATCGTGTTTACCTACAGCGTTGACGAGTGGGGCGCTTTGACGGGTGAATATCAATGGTTTATCCTGCCGTGGCAATTCTGCTCCATGCCCATGTACGCAGGCCTTTTGGCAGGTGTGACGCGCGGCAAGGCGCGCAACTGGCTGCATTGCTTTCTTGCCACCTTTGCCATTTTCGGCGGCTTGACCGTGATGGTGTATCCCGCTCAGGTTTACGTTGCCGAGATCGGTGTGAACTTGCAGACCATGGTCTGCCATGCGTCCATGATCGTGGTTGGTGTGTTTTTGTTCTATACGGGACTTGTCAAGACCGAGTTCAAGAGCCTGTTTAAGGCATCCGCCGTATTTGCGGCAGCGTTGGGCGTAGCCCTCTGCATCAACGAGGTTGCTTACCGTGCAGGAATCATGGAAGGCGCGCACAGAGTCAATATGTTCTACGTCAGCCCGTATTGCGAGCCCTCGCTGCCCGTGTATTCCATCGTGCAGCAGCACGTGCCGTATCCTTGGTGCTTGTTGATCTATATCGCAAGCTTCTGCGCTGTCGCGTGCATCATTTTAATGGTTGCAATGCTTGTAAAAAAGCTTGCCGATAAAGCAAAAACAAAAAAAGTTGCGTGAATTTCACGCAACTTTTTTATTTTTACCAAATACTCTTGTAAATCTCAACGATCTCCTGCTTGGTGGGCACGCGGGGATTGGTTGCGGTGCAGCCGTCAAGCAGCGCGCACTCTGCCATTGCATCCACGTGGGAGAGGTATTCCTCCTCAGTCATGTTGACCGCCTCGGATACGCGAGCGGGCATGTTCATTTCCTGGGTCAGGAAGTGGATATAGCTGATCAGCGCACGCACGGTGGTGATCTCGTTGAAGTTGCTCACGCCCAAAATGCGCGCCATGTTGCAGTACTTGCGCACGCAGGAGGGGTATTCGCTTTGGGAGCGCGAGGAGGTGGTGATGCCGCTGTTGTATTCGATCAGGGCAGGGAGCAACAGGGTGCAGCTGCGTCCGTGCGGAATGTGCAGGTGCGCACCCAGCTGGTGTGCCATGCCGTGCACAAGACCGAGAGACGCGGAGTTGAATGCAATGCCCGCAAGGCAAGCCGCGATGTGCATCTTGCGGCGCGCGTGCGAGTCGTTATTATCGCTGTAGGAGCGGATTAAGAACTGACCGATGATCTCAACCGACTTCTCGGCAAGTGCGCCCGAGAACTCGTTGTTGTTGGTGCTGACGTACGCCTCGATTGCGTGCGTCATGACGTCCATACCTGTGTCAGCCGTAATGGCTGCGGGCACCGATTTGACCAGCACCTCGTCTAAAATCGCCTCCTCGGGAAGCATATCGTCGCCGCGCAAGGGGTACTTTTTGCCCTCTGCGGGGTTGGAAATGACCGAGAACGAGGTTACCTCGCTGCCCGTACCCGACGTGGTGGGAATGGCGATCAGGCGAGGGGTGTAGCCGGGCTCGATCTGACCTGCGAACTTGCGCACCGCCTTGGCAGTGTCAATGGCAGAGCCGCCGCCCACTGCGATCATGCAGGGATAATGCCCCTTGAGTACGGCAGCCACACCTGCGATCACCTTTTCTACGGGGGGATCGGGCACGATGTCGGTAAACAGGGTGTACTGCACACCCGCGCTCTCCAGGCGGTCGGTAACGTGCTTGGAAAGTCCCGAGGACACGACAAAGGGATCGGCTAAAATGATGACGTTCTCAAAGCCGATCTGCGAGAGCCTGTCAAGTGCCGATTCTCCGAAATATATTTGTGTTCCGATGTGAAATTCCTTCATTGTCTGCTCCTTTAGGGACATTACTACCCATACATTATAGCACAAAGCATTGCTTTATTCAAGTGAAATTCGAGAAAAAAATGATCTGATCGACAACTTTGTGCACCTATACAAAAGCGATCTGCCAAAAGCGCCTGCCTTTGTTACTATAACTGTGCCGCAGGCAATCATAACTGCAAGAAAGCACCGACGCGCGCGGTTGGTTTTTTGCAGTATTGAGTTTAAAGTGATGAGCTTGCTGCGCAAGCGTTATGAGATCGCTGCGCGATCGTTATGATATGATTGCCTTGGTTACTCAAACTGCCCGAAGGGCATCATAACTTGCCATAGGCAATCATAACTCATCACTTGCCCCAGGGCAATCATAACTGCAAGACTGCAAAAAGCACCGACGCGCGCGGTTGGTTTTTTGCAGTATTGAGTTTAAAGTGATGAGCTTGCTGCGCAAGCGTTATGAGATCGCTG
>JAZRDG010000043.1:0-21399 GCA_045660125.1 Eubacteriales bacterium
CGAGGGCTACGCGCCCTCGACCTGCGCCGCCTTTTGAAAAAGGCGGGCGAAAACTTTTCATGAGAGTGGCGAAGCCATTAGTATCTCGCTTTGATCTGCACGCGGTACATGCCTGCGATTGCTTCGTCTACAAGCTCGTCAAACGGCAGCTTCTGCTCCTCGCGCTCGACCTTATAAAGCTCGGGTCTGGTTCTCGGATGCTTGGGTGTGAATACCGTGCAGCAATCCTCAAAAGGCAAAATCGAGGTTTCAAACGTACCGATCTTATGTGCCACCTGCACGATCTCTTCCTTATCCATACCAATGCAGGGTCTGAACACAGGCAGATCGGTCATGGTATTGGTCACGTTGATAGCCTCCATGGTCTGCGATGCCACCTGACCAAGGCTCTCGCCCGTGATCAGCGCGCCACAGCCAAACTTATGCGCTACCTTATTGGCAATTGCCATCATATATCTGCGCAAAAGCAGCGTGAAATAGTCCTCGTCACAATGCTTGACCAGCTCCTCCTGCACGTGCGTCAGCGATACCACGTGCACGTTGATGTCACCCGCATAAGAGGACACCAAGCCTGCCAGCTCCAGCACCTTTTCTCTTGCGCGCTCGCTGGTATAGGGGAACGATTCAAAATGGATCGCCTCGATCTTAACGCCGCGCTTTGCCATCATATAGCCTGCAACGGGAGAATCGATACCGCCCGAAAGCAGCAGCATGCCCTTACCGTTAGAGCCTACGGGCATACCGCCCGCGCCCTTGAACTGACCTGCATGCACGTAAGCCGCGTACTCGCGCACCTCAACCTTGACCACGATCTCGGGATTGTGCACGTCCACGCGAATGGGCTGACAGCAGGAAAGCAGCACGCCGCCGATCTCCATAGCGATCTCCATGGAGTTCTTGCAAAATGCCTTATCCGATCTCTTGCCCTCTACCTTGAAGGTGCGCTTGCCCGCCAAGAACTGGGGGATATACTCGCGCGCGGTCTCGGTGATGCTCTCCATGTTCTTCTCGCACACAGCCGCTCTGCCGATGGCTACAATACCAAAGGTCTTGCGGGCGGATTCGAACATGCCGTCCATATCACAGAACTCATCCTTGGGCTCAATATATATGGTGCTTTGCGCACGGTAAATGTTAAAATCACCATAGTTAGCGGCGCGATGGCGCAGCTCACGGCAAAGCATATCCTCAAAATAACGCTTGTTCGCACCCTTGAGCACGATCTCGCCGTATTTACAAAGCAATACTTCCTTCATGCTTACTCTCCTTCGCCGTCCTCGATAAACTCAACCTCTTCGCCAAGCACAGCTGCGATAGCGTCGGTAGCCTCTTCCAGCTTGCTTGCGGGCACGTAAACGTCCGAGCCGAACGAAGAAAGACCGGTCACGATCTTGACAGCACTGCCGCTGCCGCGCTCTCTGATCAGATAAGGGATGCTCTCTGCCTCAAGCAGGCTGCGCACCATGGAAAGCTGCACGTTATCGTATACCGTGACCAGCAGCTCGGTGCCATCATCAGCACGCTTGGGCTGATCCAATCCAAACAATTTATCAAACATGTTTTTATACCTTCCTTACGCTCATTCGCCTTGGTAATAGTGGGGGAACAGCGCGTCCCAGACCTTCTGGCACGCAATGGTATCTGCAATCGAAGTGTGGGGGATGCCATCCCATGCAATGCCCATGGTTTCCATGGCATCAACAAGCGATGCATGTACCACGTCGGGACGGTGCTCGTGAATGTATCTGACAAACTCGTTGGCACAGCAACGGGTCTTATCGTGCAGCTCTTCGCGCTCTGCCACGGTTGCGTAAATGTACTTGATGTGGCTGTAGTCGGTGGAAACACCGTACGCGATCAGGTTGTCGCACTCGGCAAAGATCTCCTTGATGCGGGGGGTCAGCTCCTCCAGCGTGGGGGAATCCTGCACCATTTCGGGGGTAATGCCGTGGATCTTTTCGGTTCTCTTCCACTTCTTGTTGCGCACGGGCTTAACTAAAGTGTCCATGATCACCTCGCCCAGGGCATTGGTGATCGAGATCGAGATGATCTCATCGTGATCGTACACGCCTGTCAGCTCCAAATCAAAGAACAGCACTCTTTCGCGGCTGTAGCCGTAGGAAGCATTTCTGTGCGCATCACCCTCAGCGCGGCGCACCTCCATCTCTTCCTCATAGCAAGCCTGGCACAGCTTTCTCTTGTAGCGCACGTCCTTGCCGCACTTGACGCAGCTCAGCGGCATGCGCACAGCCGTCTTTTTGTCGTAGAAATACATATACGACTTGTCGTTGCGGATGGTGTACGCAACAGGCTTCTCAATGACCTCGTAGTGCATCTGGAAGAGTCTTTCCTTGGTGTAGTAGCCGTAGGTTGCGGCGCGCTTGATGCTCATGCGCTCAATGACCGTACCGCTCTCCAGCGTGATGGGGTCGGTCTTTGCGGTGGGGTAATACCAAAGCTCGGGGGGAGCCTCAACCACACGCGCGGGGTCGAAATAGTAGATAATGCTGCCGTCCTCGTTCTGCTCGTATGCACAAGGGTCGCCCGAGGGCATCAGGTGCATTTGCGTGAGCACGTTACGGGTCAAATAATTCTTTGCGTCGGCTTCCTTGCGCGTCACCTCACGGATGACCGCACCCGAGCGCAGCTTCATGGTGTTTCTCAAAACCATTCCTCCATATATTCAAGTCCGCGGGGACGTCCCGGGACGAAAGTTACACAATCATATCATTATAACATAGATTTTCAAGATAATCAAGAGAAAAATGCCAAAATGTTTACCAAAAGAAACGTGATTGCATAAAAATTGATTGAATACTATTCCCTGTCCGCGCAAAAAACTGCCCGACCTCACTTTCAAGGTCGGGCAGCTTTATTTTATCTGTTCTCCATGGGGATATATTCCTTGCTCTTGGAGATGCAGCGGTATGCAGGACGGATGATCTTGTTTGCGGTGATGTACTCTTCCATTCTATGTGCACACCAGCCCGAGGCGCGGGCGATGGCGAACAGAGGCGTATACAGCTCCACGGGGATATCCAGCATGCGGTATACAAGACCGGAATACAAATCAAGGTTTGCGCACATGGGACGCTCCACGCCCTTATATTCGCAGAAGATCTGCGGCGTCAGGCGTTCAATGCTTTCCAGCAGCTCGAAATCCTTGCCAAAGCCCTTATCGTACGCCAGCTCTCTTGCGCAGTTCTTGAGAATGACCGCTCTGGGGTCGGACAGCGTGTAAACCGCGTGACCCATACCGTAGATCAGACCCGACTTGTCATACACCTCTTTTTTGAGTGCTTTGACAAGGAAATCGGTCAGCTGACCGTCATCCCACGGGTTTGCCACGGTCTGCTTGATGCAATCAAACATTTCCTGCACCTTGATGTTCGCGCCACCGTGTCTGGGACCCTTGAGCGCACCGATACCGCCCGCGATAGCGGAATACGTATCCGTGCCCGAGGAGGACAGCACGCGCGTTGCAAAGGTGGAGTTATTACCGCCGCCGTGCTCTGCGTGCACGACAAGCGCAACGTCCAAAAGGCGCGCTTCCCTTTCGGTATAGGAGGAGTCGGGACGCAGCACGCGCAAAAAGTTTTCTGCGGTGGAAAGACCGTCCACGGGGTTATGAATATTCAGGCTCTCGTCATGGAACGCGCTGCGGTAGACCGCGTAGGACTGCGCTGCGATCACGGGCAATCTTGCCGTGATCTCCATGCTCTGGCGCATCATGTTGTCAAGCGAGGTATCGTCGGGATTGGGGTCGTAAGCATACAGCGTCAGCACCGCGGTCGCCATCTTGTTCATGATCGAGGGGCTGGGTGCTTTGAGCAAAATATCCTCGGTAAAGCGGGGCGGCAGGCGGCGATATGCAGAGATGACGTCATTAAACTCGGCAAGCTCTGCCTTGGTAGGCAAATGCCCGAAAAACAACAGGAAAATGCATTCCTCAAAGCCATAGCGGCCCTCACCCGTAAAGTGCGTGATCAGGTCGTTGACGTCATAGCCGCGGTAGCGCAGTACGCCCTCTGCGGCTTCCTTTTCGCCCTCGTTGACCACGTAACCGTGCGCATTACCGATCTTGGTTACGCCTGCGGTCACGCCCGTGCCGTCCACTTCGCGCAAGCCGCGCTTGACGCGGTGGTTGTCAAAGGCTTCCTTGGGAATCTTATATGCGGAGCGACCGCCTTCCAGCAGCTCGTTCATTTCACCCTGAATGTGGGCTTCGTTATCGGGATTGATGTATGCCATACAAACACCCCTTTCGTTCAAATAAAAGAATAAAGCAGGGATAGTATACCATACTTCCCTGCTTTTTTCAAGTAGTTTTGCAATATTTTATTTGTAAACTTTCATATTTGGCAGATTTTCAAGCGTTTCGTGTCGATTTCTGCAAGAATATTTTTAAGTTATGCAAACTCACTGTCTATCCACGGTCAGCACGGCAAAATATACCGCATCGGTGCGCGCGCGCAGAGCGTTTGCGACAGCCGTTTTGATCTCACCGTCGGTCAGCTTGCACTCAAAGGGTGCTTCCACGTCAAAGATCAGATTGGTATGCGAGGGGCCTGCAACCACGCGGAAATCGTGCATGGAAAGGCGCTCGTCAATGCCCTTGAGGATATCCGCCGTCATCTGGCGCAGGGCGTTGACGGTCTCGTCATTGGTCACAACGGGGTCCATGTGAATGGTGGCAATGATGCCAAGCTCGTCGTGCAGACGCTTTTCGATATTGTCGATGACGTCGTGCATGTGGTACACGTTGGCTTCGCCGTCCACCTCTACGTGCAAGGATGCGATATGGTGACCGGGGCCGTAGCTATGCACCATCATATCGTGAATGCCAAGTGCCTCGGGATGGCTTGCGACAAGTGCCTTGATATCCGCAACCACCTGCTCGTCGGGTGCTTCACCGAGAATGGAATTTTTGGTCTCGCCCAGCACGCGAATGCCCGCAAGCACGATCAGCACCGACACGGCAATACCCACCGCGCTATCCAGCCAAGGCAGACCGAGATAAAAGGCAATGATCTGTGCCACAAGCACGCCAAGCGTTGCGCCTGCGTCCGAGAGGCAATCGGTAGCCGTTGCGTGCATGACCGAGGAATCGATCTTTTTGCCGATCTTGCGGTTAAAGAAGAACATCCAGAGCTTGACTGCGATCGAAACGCCAAGCACCACGCAGGTCAGCCACTCAATGCTTGCTGCCTCGCCTGTTGCCTCACCTGTCAAAAGCGGAATGAGCGTGCCAAACGAGTCGGTAAACAGCGTCCAGCCCACGATAATGATAATGACAGCCACCAAAAGTGACGCTACGTATTCAATACGCGCATGCCCGAAGGGGTGTTCGCGGTCGGCAGGCTTAGCCGCCATGCGGAAGCTGACCAAGGAGACCAGCGAAGAACCTGCGTCCGAGAGGTTGTTCATACCGTCTGCGGTAATGGAAATTGCGCCAAACAGCGTGCCCACGATGATTTTACCTGTAGCGACCAGCAAATTGAGCACGATGCACACCACGCTGACCATAGTACCATAGGCAGAGCGCACGCGCACGTCGCTTACGCTGTCGGGATTTTTGATAAAGAGTTTTGTCAGTAAGTTAGTCAAAGGATGCCTCCGAAAGAAATGTAATGGTGTTGCCCACACCATACGGGCAACTTAATCGATGAAAGTTTTTGCGTCGCTTTTTTCAAAAAGCGACCGGGGGTTCGGGGCAGCGCCCCGAAAAAACGCCGTTCTTTTTGGTACTTTTTCTTGCGGCTACTTGCTCAAGAAAAAGTACGGAGAGGGTTTATTCAATGTAACAAACGATCTGCTGTTGAGATATTATGTGAGAAAACCGTTTCCGTTCTTTTTGGCACCGCGGGCGCAAAAAGAACCAAAAACGCCGAGATTATTTCGCCTCTGCGGAGGCGACCAAGGGCGCTGCCCTTGGAGCCCGCCGCCTTTTGAAAAAGGCGGGCGAAAACTTTTCATGAGTTTTTATGAGTTATTATGAGTTGTTATGAGTTATTACGCGCCCCAATATTTTTTGTCAAGGCTTCTTAGCTGGATCGCTTCCGCTACGTGCATGTCCTTGATCACGTCGCTGCCGTCCAGGTCCGCTATCGTGCGCGCTACGCGCATCACTCTGTCATATCCGCGTGCCGAAAGTCCCATCGTCTCATACGCCATGCGCAACAGCTGCGAGGCACTCTCGTCAATCTTGCAATACTTGCGAATGCCTGCCGCGTCCAGCTGCGCGTTGCAAAGAATATGATCCCCTGCCATGCGCTCCTTGGCAAAATCACGCGCCTTGATCACGCGGCTGCGCACGGTTGCAGAGGTCTCCGCAGGTGTTGTATCTGTCGCCAGCTCGTCAAACGAAAGCGAGGGCAGCTCAATCTGAATATCCATTCTGTCAAGCATCGGTCCGCTGATGCGCGAAATGTAGCGTTGCACCTCGCCCGCCTTACAAGTACACGGTCTTGTCGGATGCCCAAAATAACCGCAGCGGCAAGGGTTCATTGCGCCAACCAGCATAAACGAGCACGGGAAGGTCACGCGTCCGCTGGCTCTCGAAATGGTTACGCGTCTGTCCTCAAGCGGCTGGCGCAGTGCGTCGGTCACCTGCTTGGGGAATTCGGGAAATTCGTCCAAGAAAAGCACGCCGTGGTTGGCAAGCGACACCTCGCCCGGGCGCGGATTTGCGCCGCCACCCACCAAGGCAACTGCCGACATGGTATGGTGCGGTGCGCGGAAGGGTCTTGTGGAAAGCAGTGACGTTCCGTCAGGCAGCGTGCCCGTCACGGAATGCACCTTGGTAGTCTCAATCGCCTCTTCAAAGGTCAGGGGCGGCAAAATGGTGGCAAGACGCTTGGCAAGCATGCTCTTGCCCGTACCGGGAGGGCCGATCAAGAGAATATTATGCCCACCTGCAGCCGCGATCTCCATAGCGCGCTTGGCAAGGGCTTGACCCTTGACGTCCGAAAAATCAATGCCGTAATCGGTCACCGCATCTCCAAAAGCGCCCTCGTCCGGCTTGCACGGCTGCAGCAGCTTTATGCCGTTGAGATGATCGATAAACTCGCGCATATTATGCACGCCGTACACCGTGATGCCGTGCACCGCAGCAGCCTCGCGCGCGTTTTGCAGCGGCACGTAAAACTCGGTAAAGCCTGCATCTCTTGCTGCCACGCACATGCTCAGCACGCCGCGCACGGCTCGCCATGCACCCGAGAGCGAAAGCTCACCCACAATGCACTTGCGGCGCATATCCACCTCGCGGTTGATCACACCCGCGCAGCGCAAAATGCCCGTCAGGATGGCAACGTCAAACTGCGAGCCCTCCTTCTTGCGATCGGCAGGCGCGAGATTGACCATATACGCCATGGACGGAAAGCGATAGCCGCTGTTCTCACAAGCGGTGCGCACGCGCTCCTTTGCCTCCTTGACCGCAAGGTCAGGCAGACCCACCAATTCAAAATTCGCCATTCTGGGCTGACCGTCCGCCTCTACCGTTACGATAAAGCCGTCAATGCCGTACAGCCCTGCACTGTATATCTCGGATAACATTTCGCGCCTCCAGAAATTTCTTTATTTTAGTGTAACATGAATTTGCAAAAAAGTCAAGATTTGCTTTACAAAACGCCCCGTTTATGCTATAATAAAAGGTAATATTTCAACCATGGAGGTTTGTATGAAGCAAGCCGGGATCCTTCTCCCTCTTTCCTCGCTTCCCTCGCCCTACGGCATTGGTACGCTGGGCAAGGAAGCCTACAGATTTATCGATTTTCTGAGCGCAAGCAACCAAAAAATCTGGCAGCTTTTGCCCATTCACCAAACCAGCTACGGCGACTCGCCCTATCAATCCCCCTCCGCATTTGCGGGCAACCCGTATTTTATCGATATTGACGAGCTGATCAAGCAGGGTCTGCTGACCAAAAAAGAGGCTGCCGATCAGCCTCCCACCACCGAGTACGTGGATTACGCACACGTATACTACGCGCGTTATCCCCTCTTGCGCCTTGCATTTTCGCGCTTTGATGCAAGCAAGTACCCCGATTACGAGGACTTTTGCGCGCGCCACGCCTTTTGGCTGGACGATTACGCCACCTTTATGGCGATCAAGGGCACGTATGATTTTCAGGGCCGCAACACCTGGGCGCTTGCCGACCGCCGCAAGGACACCCTGCCCGCAGACAAGGCAATTGACCAAAACGAATGCAACTTCTGGAAGTTTTTGCAATACACCTTCTTTACCCAATGGGAGCAGATGCACGCATACGCCAAGGAGCGTGGCGTCTTGCTTGTGGGTGACATGCCTATCTACGTTGCCGACGACAGCGCGGACGTATGGGCAAATCCCACCATGTTCTGCCTGAACGCCAAGGGCATGACCAAAACCGTGGCTGGCGTGCCGCCCGACTACTTCTCCGAGACCGGTCAGCTTTGGGGCAATCCCCTTTACGATTGGAAGGCGATGAAGCAGGACAACTACAACTGGTGGTACGAGCGTTTGCGCGTTGCATTCTCGCTCTTTGACATTGTGCGCATTGACCACTTCAGAGGCTTTTGCAACTACTGGTCGATCCCTGCAGGCGAGACCACCGCGATCAACGGTAAGTGGAAAAACGGTCCGGGAGCCGGCATGTTCATTGAACTGGAGCAGAGATTTGGCTACCGTTTGCCGCTGATTGCCGAGGACCTTGGCGACCTTGATGCCAAGGTACATAAAATGCTCAAGCAGCTCGGTTACCCCGGCATGAAGGTACTGCAATTTGCCTTTGACAGCGAGGACAGCGATTACCTGCCTCCGCATTACACCGAAAATTGCGTGGTCTATACAGGCACGCACGATAACCGCACCACGCAGGGCTGGCTTGTCGACCGCGGCTACGATCCGCGCGTACGCTTTGAGCGCAACGTTCCCGCCTATCGCGGCGCAAAGGATCTTGACCGCCTGATCCGCTACGCCATGGAGAGCTGCGCGACTTACTGTATCATTCCCATGCAGGACTACTTGGGACTTGACGACGTGGCGCGCATCAACACCCCGGGCACGCTTGGCGACAACTGGAAATGGCGTCTTGCCAAGAATTACGACAAGACCTCGCTTGCAAAGCACATCCGCAAATTCACCGACGCAAGCGGAAGAAATCAAGAATAACAAAAAACGAGAGTGGCAAAGCCACTCTCGTTTTTCTTATGAGTGAAAACTAATGATCAATATTCCAGCTCAGCCAGGAACTCGTTGATCTTGCCCAGCGCCTTGTTGGTGCTCTTTTCCCACTTGGTCAGAGTAGAGCCCAGCTTATTGGACTTACCGGAGAGCAGAGGACGGAGCACGTCACGCAGGGACTGACCGCCGTTGTTCATAATGATGTTGGAGCAAGCGCCCGAGAAGTCAAAGGTCAGAGAATCATAGATCAGATCCAGCATTTCCTTGGACTCGGGGTTCTGCAGATACTGGTAAGAAAGCGCGGTGGAATAGTAAGCATCCACAACGGTTGCATAGCTCTCGGATGCCATGCACTCAAGAACCGCACCCATCATCGCCAAAGTATCCTCGTCCGAAATCGAGCTGGACACACCGATGCCGGTTACCTGGTCCTGTACGTAGGTTGCATAATTTTCCTGATTTTCATCAAACTTGGGCATGGGCGCAATACCGTAGTCAAACTCTGCCAGATCGCCAACGTTGGTCTCCAGCGCGAATACCTGCACGGTTGCCATCATGCTCTTGCTTGCTGCAAATGCCTCAACGATATTGGTCAGACCTGTATCGTCAAGAGCTGCTCCCTTAAATACGTAGGTGGAAGCGTTGTTGTACAGTGCCTGGACCTTATCGCACAGCTCAACCGATCTTGCGAACTGATCGGTGTTGTAGAACCACTCACCGCTCTCGTTCTTGCTGACCAGCTGTACGTTTGCGGCTACGCAATAGGGGTCAATGCTGACCGTATCGCCCGTGATCAGACCGTACATATCTCTGTCATCCTTCTTGTTCACGGTCGTACCGGTATCCAGATATCTGTCTGCAATGATCTTATTTTGGTAGTCCAACGTCCATTCGCCGTTATTGACCACCTCGTAAAGGTCGGTCTCGCCCAGATCCTCAAACACTTCTCTGTTATAAACGGTTACGAACATGTAACGGAACATGGACAGTGCCAGTGCACCCGATGCCAGATACTGCTTGTTGTTCTCGCCAAACGAAACGATATCGTTATAACCCTGCGTCCAATAGTACTTATCAAGATCAATGTACTGCAGATCGCGCAGGTTGAGGAACTCGCCCTTAAGTACTGCCTGAATGATCACGTAAGTAGAATCTGCTACGATATCGTAATCCGCAGAGCCGCTCTTGACCGCGGTGCTGTGCTTAGCGGTCGGGTCTGTATCATCCATCAGCATTTCCAGCTTGATGTCCAGTCTGTCCTCGATCGCCATATTTCTGGTGTACACTGCATGTGCTACCACATCACTTTGCGTATCGGTACTGGACTCGGCATAAAACTCGTCGTTCACACCGAACTTATCTCTGGACAAAATGGTCACGGTTTCATCGCCGAATGAAAGTGCGGGCACGTCATCGGTGTAGTTGGGGTCACCGGTTTCCTGCTCTGTATTGTCGCCCTCAGAACCCTGTTCAGGACCCTGGTTGTTTGCACACGCAACCAGCAGTGCAGACAGCATCAAAAGCGCCAACAGCATGCAAAGAAGCTTTTTCATATTGCTTACCTCCAAATTTTCATATATGGGCATACCTCGCCCATCTTGCACCTTTCATTGTACACTATATTTTACCTCCTGTCAAGAGAAAACCTATCGCCACAGCTTTTTTTGTGCAAAACGCTAAACGACCGTGCACGTAAATTGTGCACGGTCGCAATACTCTTTTTTTATTTGCTCATGATTGCCGCAATAACCTGCCAGAAGCGCTCGCAGGAGGCAAGATCCAATCTCTCGTCGGGCGAGTGGATATTGCGCATATTGGGGCCTACCGAGATCATATCCATCTCGGGCAAGCGAGAGCGGATGATGCCGCACTCAAGTCCCGCGTGAATGACGCTGACCTCGGGGGTCTTGCCAAACAGTGCTTCGTATGCTGCCAGATACTCGTCTCTGATCGGAGACTGCTTTGCATAGCTCCAGCCGGGATAACGCGAATGATGGCGCGCGCTGCCGCCCGAGAGCGTTGCAAGTGCGTCCAGCTCGTTGATCGAAGCATCCAGCTGGCTCTCAATTGCGGAGCGCGAGGAAAGCGTTAAGTGCACGCTATCCTGCTCGGTGCGAATGATGCCCAGATTACGGGAGTACTCCACCAAGCCCGCAATATTGTTGCTCATAGCGATCACGCCGTTTGCCACGGTGGCAATGGCGCAGATCACGCGCGCGGTGCTGCACTGATCAAGGCAAGCCGCAGGCGCAGACACGGGATTGGTGTGCAGTGCAAAGCCTGCATCCTCGGCGCACATTTCGGCAAACATCTCGCCTGCCAGCTTTTGTGCACGGTCGGCAAAGCCATCAAGGCTCTCGCCGCAAACGATGGCTGCGCTCTCACGCGGAATGGCGTTATCCTTGCTGCCGCCCGCGATGGTGCACAGGTTGAAATCAAACTCCTTGGAAAGCGCGAGCAAAATTCTGCCCAGCAGCTTATTGGCGTTGGCGCGTCCGCGGTGCACGTCCGCACCCGAGTGACCGCCTGCAAGACCGCCGATCTTGATCTCAATGGCAGTTCCCTTTGCATCGGTATACGCCACGGGAATAGTCAGATCGGTGCGCAAGCCGCCTGCGCAGCCTGCAGTCACGCAAGATTCGTCCTCGCTGTCCATATTGATCATGCGCGAAGCGCTGACCAAAGCGTAGTCAAAGCTTTCCGCGCCCAGAAGTCCTACCTCTTCCTCAACCGTGAACAGGCACTCGACAGCGGGGTGCGGCATCTGACCGTCAAGGATCGCCATCATCATAGCAACCGCAATGCCGTCGTCACCGCCAAGCGTGGTGCCGCGTGCGCCCAGCCAGCCGTCCTCGATGAACAGCTTGAGCGCATCACGGGTAAAATCATGCTCGGTATCGTTGTTCTTCTCGCACACCATGTCGGTATGTCCCTGCAGCAAAACTGCGGGGCGATCCTCAAGCCCTTTGGTTGCGGGGGCTTTGATAAACACGTTATTGACCGCGTCACGGTGGCACTCAAGTCCGCGCGCCTTGGCAAACTCTACCAGATAATCCGCAATGCCTGCCTCGTTGCCCGAGCCGTGCGGAATGGCGCAGATCTCCTCGAAAAATTCAAACAGTTTCTTGGGCTGATAGCCCTGTACGATGTAATCCATATCTGTACCTACACTTTATTTTTTGGTATTTGGCTTGGTGTCTGCATCGCGCGTCAGGCCGCCCACGCTATCGCGGAACTGCCCGATGGTGGAAAGGTACTTACCCGTGCCCATGGCAACGCAGGAAATGGGGTTTTTGGCAACCGTGGTCTTAATGCCGGTCACACGGGTGATCAGCTTATCAAGTCCGTAGAGCAAGCTGCCGCCGCCTGCCATATAAATGCCGTTTTTGAGAATGTCGCCCAGCAGATCGGGGGGCGTGCGCTCGATGATGGCGCAAACCGAATCCAGAATTGCGGTCACGGGCTCGATCATAGCCTCCATCATTTCCTTGGAGGAGAGCGTGATCACACGGGGCATACCCGTGCCAAGGTCGCGTCCCTTGACCGAAATGGTCTTTGCCTCGCCGTGGTCATACACAGCGCCGATCTGAATTTTGATTGCCTCTGCGGTGCGCTCACCGATCAGTAAATTATACTGGCGGCGCACGTACTGCATGATTGCCTGGTCAAATTTATCGCCGGCGATCTTAACCGACTCGGACACCACGATACCGCCCATAGCGACCACCGCGATATCGGTCGTACCGCCGCCCACGTCAATGATCATATTGCCGATGGGAGAATTGATATCCACGCCCGCACCCATGAGAGCAGCCTTGGGCTCCTCGATCAAAAAGGTTCTGCGCGCGCCGGCCTCGGCTGCAGCGTCCAGCACGGCACGCTCCTCGACCTCGGTAATGCCCGTAGGCACACCGATCATAACGCGAGGGCGGAACATGGTGTTACCGCAGGCACGGCGAATGAAATACTGGAGCATATGCAGCGTGACGTCATACTGGCTGATCACGCCGTTTTTCAGCGGTCGCATAGTCGTGATATGATCGGGCGTTCTGCCGATCATGGCAAGCGCCTCTTTACCGACCTTGACGACTTTATCTGTCGTGGTATCCATAGCGACCACGCTGGGCTCATTGAGCACGATACCCTTGCCGTCCACGTGCACGAGCACCGAGCAGGTACCAAGGTCAATACCGATATCACGGCTGAGATTCAGGTTTAATTTTTCAAGCACTTCTATATCCTCCACACCGATTGATGGGTATATACAAACATCCAAGATAATTATACTACAGAATAAGAATAAAGTCAAGCCACACGGACGACTTTAACAGGATAAAAGTTTTTGCGTCGCTTTTTTCAAAAAGCGACCGGGTTCCAAGGGCAGCGCCCTTGGGCGCGCTCCGCAGAGCGCGAAACTCCTTTTATCGTTCAAAAGCGCCCGAAAGAGGGTGAATTTTTCGGCGTAGACGAATTATTTCGTCGAAGACGAAATACTCGTTGCAGACGAAAAAGAGGGAGAAAACCACAAGTGGGGTTTTCTCCTTCTGTTTGTTGGAGGGTTATGTGAGGAAACCGTTTCCGTTCTTTTTGAGCAAGGGCAATGTAGGGGCGACCATTGGTCGTCCCATGTTAAAACAAGGGACGTGCAATGCACGCCCCTACGGTTGTTGATTGTTTATGTGAGGAAACCGTTTCCGTTCTTTTTGAGCAAGGAGCTGCAAAAAGAACCAAAAACAGCGTTAAGGAAAGTTTCGCTCGTTGCGACGAGCGACCAAGGGCGCTGCCCTTGGAGCCCGCGAGCCTTTGAAAAGGCTCGACCCAAACTTTCATAACAGGCGCTTGCGCGCCTATGATCAGTGCATATAGTCCGGTCCGAAGCCGTAAGGCAGCAGCTCGGCAAGTGTGAGCGCTTTGTATGTGCCCTTCTCGCCAATCAGATACACCTTGAACTCCTCGGGATTGCAGAACTCGCGCAGCACCTGTCGGCACACGCCGCAAGGCGGAAAGCTGCCCTCGATCTCCTCTTTGTTGCCACCGCAAACCGCAATGGCTTCAAATTCCTTCTCTCCCTCGCTGACTGCCTTGAAAACCGCTACGCGCTCACCGCATACGGTAGGCGTATAGGACGCGTTCTCAATGTTGCAGCCAAGGTACACCTTGCCCGATTTGCCAAGCAGCGCAGCGCCTACGCGGTAGCCCGAATAGGGTGCGTAAGCCGATTTCCTCGCCTCGATCGCCATTTCAATCAGTTTTTCGGGTGTCATCTTACTTTCCCTCCAGCACAGTACCGCTCACGCCCTCGATACCAAACTCGGCAGCAACCGTTGCCGCTACGGCATCAAAGCCCAAAACAGTACCGAAATTCTTGCTCTCCATGCCCTTTCTGTACATCAGAAGCGGCACGTATTCTCTTGTGTGGTCTGTCGTCTTGGTATATCCGGGGTCGCAGCCGTGGTCTGCCGTGATCATGAGCAGATCATCGTCGCGCATATTCGCCATGAACTCCCCAAGGAACGCGTCAAATTCGCTCAGCGCCTTTGCGTAGCCAACCGCGTCGCGGCGGTGACCGTACACCATATCAAAGTCCACCAGGTTGATAAAGCAAAGCCCGTTAAAGTCCTCGTTTTGCAGCTCTGCGGTCTTGACCATGCCCTTTTGGTTAGGTCCGGTATAGTACACGTCGGTCGCGCCTCTGCCTGCAAAAATGTCGTTGATCTTGCCAACCGCCTTGACATCAAAGCCTGCGTCCTTCATGCGATCCATCAGCGTGGTCGCGGGCGGCTCAAGGGAATAGTCGTGTCTGCCGCTCGAGCGCGTAAAGTTGGGGTTCTCGCCCACAAACGGACGCGCGATCACGCGGCCTGCGCCGTGCTTGCCTACCAGCAGTCCTCTTGCAATGCGGCAATATTCGTAAAGCGTTTCAAGCGGTACGACGTCCTCATGCGCAGCGATCTGGAACACGCTGTCCGCAGAGGTGTACACGATCAAATCACCGCTCTCGATATGCTGCTGGCCATAGTCACGAATGACGTCCGTTCCCGAATAGGGCTTGTTGCACAGCACTCCCCTGCCCGTAGCGGCACGGAAGGGTGCCAAGATCTCCTCGGGAAAGCCCTCGGGATAGGTGGGCAGCGGATCATCTGACACCAGACCCATCAGCTCCCAGTGGCCAATGGTAGTATCCTTGCCCATGGACTTTTCCTGCAATCTTGCATAAGAGCCGATGGGGGCGTCTGTACCTGCAAGGCATTCCACGCCGTCAATATTGCCAAGTCCCAGCTTTTGCATATTGGGCAGATGCAAGGCGTCGGTCTTGCAAACCGAAGCAAGCGTGTTGACGCCAAAGTCGCCAAACGATTCGCTATCGGGGCATGCGCCGATGCCAAAGCTATCCAGTACGATCAAAAATACGCGCTTGCTCATTTTTTCGCCATCTCCACAGCGGTGTCAAGTGCGATCTCCATCATCTGCGTAAAGGTGTTCTGTCTCTCCTCTGCCGTGGTGACCTCGTGCGTGACAAGGCTATCCGAAATGGTGCAGATGCAAAGTCCGCGCTTGCCTGCGCGGGCTGCGTTCATGTAAAGCGCAGCGGCTTCCATTTCCACTGCCATAACGCCCATCTTTGCCCACTTCATGGTGTCGGTGGGATCGTCGTTATAGAACATATCCGAGGACAGAATGTTGCCCACGTGATAGTTGATGCCCTGCTTTTCTGCCTGTGCAATGGCGGTCTTGAGCAGCGTGTAGTCTGCAATGGGGGCAATGTTGCCGGGCAGATGATACTGCTCGTTAAAGCTGCCCTGGAAGCATGCGCCCTGACCGAACACCACGTCACGCACGTGAATGTGGGGCTGCAGCGAGCCGGCAGAGCCTACGCGGATGATATTGTCCACGTCAAAGAAGTTGAACAGCTCGTAAGAGTAAATGCCGATGGCGGGCATACCCATGCCGCTTGCCATAACCGATACGGGCGTGCCCTTGTAAGTACCGGTGTAGCCGTGTACGCCGCGCACGTCGTTGACAAGCACGGGGTTATCAAGGAAGGTTTTTGCGATAAATTCGCTTCTCTTGGGGTCACCGGGCATGAGCACGGTCTTTGCAAAGTCCTCGGGCTTTGCGTTTATATGGGGGGTAGGATAAGGCTTGTTCGACATAATAATTTCTCCTTTTCTGTATATTTAGACTTTGTTTTTTCAGTTTTTCTCGGGGCTGCCTTCCATGAAATATGCCGCCTCCATGTCAGCCATGCAAAGCGCGTATGCAAGCGGGAACATTTCGAGCGCCTTGCCTACGTTGCCGGGGTCCTCGTTGCCCGAAAAGCCCATGTGATAACGGATGGCAAACGCCTCGTCGCGGGTCAGACGCATATATCCCGATACGATATACACCGACTTTTCGCCGTGTCCGTAAGGCAGATTGTCCTCAATGGTGTAATAGGGCACGCTCTCCCACTTGCCAAACTCGTTCTTGACGTTTCTGAACGAAGTTTTATAGAAGTTGACCTTGCAAACGTCATGCAGAAGCGCTGCAATGGCAATGCTCTCCTCCGAGTAGGAAATGCCGTACACCTCTTTCATACGGGGGCGGTTCAGAATATCGTGCAGACATTCGTAAACGTTGAGGCTGTGGCGCAAAAGTCCGCCCTCAAAGTTGCCGTGATAGCGCGTGCTCGCGGGAGCGGTGAAAAAGTCGCTACCCTCCGAGTCCAGAAAAGCCAGCAGCTTGTCTGCACCCTCGCGCTTGATGTATTTGTTATAGATCTCTAAAAATTTTTGTTTATCCTCGTGCAGCTGCATAGCGACCTCCGTTTTGCATTGTATTCCATATTCATTTTAGCATATTTTTTGAAAAATGTAAAGGGGGTTTTTATGTAAAAAAGGAGCTTCCCTTTTCACGGGAAGCTCCTTGGAATATTTACGCCTCTACGGGCTGCTCTTCGGTTTGCGGCTGCTGTGCCAACGCTGCCTGCTCGCGCTTGAGCTTGCGCACGCGGTACACCCACGTCCAGCCGCAGCAGATCAGGTGCACGCCTGCGGTCAAGATCCAGGAAATCGGATAAGACATATACAGCGTTTCGATAGGCTCGGGGAATCCGGGGCAAAGCAGCATGATCCAAACAATACGGAACACGCAAGAGCCGATCAGCGACACCATCATAGGCAAGAACGACTTACCCATACCACGCATGATACCGCTGCCTACGTCCATAATGCCGCACAGGAAGTAGGTCACGCAAATGATCGAAAGTCTTGCCATACCTGCTGCCACAACGTCAGGCTGACCGGGACGGTAGATCGAGATCAGTGCCGCACCGTTAAGATAGATCAACGTAGACATGCCAAGACCTACAACAGTCACAAGGCCCAGGCAGATCAAGGACGCACGCAGCACGCGGTTATACTTTTTCGCGCCCGTGTTCTGACCGACAAAGGTCAGCGCGGCGTGATAGCAAGCGTTCATGGAGATATACACGAAGCCCTCGATGTTGCCTGCCGTGGTGTTACCCGTCTGCACAACGGTGGGGTACGTATTGACCGTGCTCTGGATGAGCGCGTTGGAAAGCGAGAAGAAGGTTGCCTGCAAGCCTGCGGGCAAGCCGATGCGCAGCATTTTTTTGAGCGCATCCTTATCGATCGCCAGCTTTTTGAAGTCCAGCTTGCAATCGTCGTCCAACTGCACCATGTGGTACAGTACCATCGCCATGGCAATGTACTGCGCGACCGCAGTTGCGATACCAACGCCGACAGCACCCATATGGAACACGCTGACAAAGATCAGGTTGAGGAATACGTTTGCAAGACCCGAGAGCGTCAGGAAGATCAAGGGGTTCTTGGAGTCGCCCTTGGAGCGCAGCATGCTTGCGGCGTAGTTATATACCATACAAGCGGGAATGCCCACGAAATACGCGCGCATATAAGGCGCTGCTTCAACCAGCACCTCCTCCTGCGTGCCCATCAGCACAAGCAGGGGCTTTGCCATGACAAAGCCGAAAATGCCGACTGCAATACCTGTGAAAAACGAGATCAGGATCGCGGTATGTACCACCTTTTGCACACCGTCGCGGTCGCCCGCGCCGATCTTTTGTGCCACAGCCACACCCGCACCGACCGAAAGACCCATAAACAGGTTGACGATCAGGTTGATCAGTGCGCCGCACGCACCAACCGCAGCCACGGCTGCGTCCGCATTGTCCGCCCAGTTGCCCACGACCACCATATCCGCTGCATTATAAAGCAGCTGAATGATACCCGTAAACATGACGGGCAGCATGAACCAAATGATTTTACCGAACATTGGTCCCTGCGTGTAGTCTTTTTTCTTTTCATGACCGTACACGCGGAATTTTCTCATATTTCCGCCCGATTTTTGCATTTCCCTCACTCCTTTAACGCGATTTTGCAAAACGCACATACAAATTTATTATATAATAAATTTACCGACGCGTCAAGTGGAAATCGCAAGAATTTGCGAAAAAGCAGCCACGCATGCTGCAATTGACAAGCGACCATTTTTATGCTATAATGAATTAAGATCTACGCTGGATGCGAGAAAGGTGGAGAACGTATGCTGCTGACCAAAAAAAGCTTATGGAAAATTTTGTTCATGCCGGTTTTGTACTTTATTGTAGGCACAATTTTTATTGCATTGGGCATCATCAATGTCCTTTTGCACGCAAGCCCTTGGATTCTGTGCTGGGGACTTCTGATGTATTCGCTCATCCCTTTCATAACCTGGTGGGCGATATATTACGAAGGCAAAGGCAAGCTTTTGTCCGCAGGACATAAGCTTGTACGCAAGGCATTAAAGCCTGCTGAATTTATCAAGCGATACAATAACCTGCAAAGCTCCCCCGATCTGATCTTAAACAAGCCGAGCTTTGAGCTTTTACATTACGTTGCCATCGCATATGAGTCCCAAAATGATAAGCAAAACGTTCTGGCAACCGCAGACGACATGATTGCCACCGCAAGCGCAAAAAAGATGACCTTGGCAAAGCTTTGTAAAGTATCCTTTCTGTTTTCTTACGGCATGACCGAACAAGCCGAAGCGTTGTTTGCCGAAGTGCACAATCAAAAGACAGACTATATGGCACAAGCGGTAATTGACGGTATTTTGAAGGGTGACCGCGCCATGGCGTTGGGTGACTATACCATAGCGGAAAGCTATAATCTGCAGCTGCTTGAGAGAAAATTCCCCAAGCTTGACAATTTGAGCTTGCTTGTCGTACACCACACGTTAGGTGAATTGTATGAGAAAACACAAAAGATCGAAAAAGCCCTCGAGCATTATCGGTACTGCGCAGACAACGGAGGAGAAACGGCGCTCAGAGAAAGCGCAAAAGCTGCTCTGGAGAGATTGCAAGCAGAATAAAAGATCATAAATTTATCAAAGAACACCCTCGGGTGTTCTTTTTTTCGTCCAAGAAAAGGCATATGCGTATGCCAAAACGAACGGCGGGACATAAAGCCCCGCCCTACTGAACGGTTGACGGTGATCATAGTACCCAAAACCGCAAAATCCCCTTGATTTTCGTTGACATTTCGCAACTTTTTTGGTATAATAATGGTGTATGCAAATTTGAATTTTCGGAGGGCTTTATGGCAAATTCCGACACAATTTTTGAAAAAATAGAACAACTGCGACGCGAGGTTGCACGCCACGCCAAGCTTTACTACGTGGACGACGCGCCCGTGATCTCGGACTACGAATACGACCGCATGTTTTACGAGCTGCTCGCCCTGGAAGAGGCGCATCCCGAGTTTTTTGATCCCGCATCTCCTACGCAGCGCGTGGGCGGCAAGGCACTTGACAAGTTTGCCAAAGTGACGCATCGCGTGCGCATGGACTCGCTCTCGGACGTGTTCTCCTACGGGGAGCTGACCGATTTTGTTTCGCGCGTGCACGCAGAGCTGCCCGACGCGCTCTTCTCCGTTGAGCCCAAGATCGACGGCTTGTCCTGCTCGCTGATCTACGAGAACGGCGTGCTGGTAACGGGCGCGACGCGCGGCGACGGTGTAACGGGCGAGGACGTGACGCAAAACGTGCGCACCATTTTCTCGATCCCCTTGACGCTGCCCGAGCCCTTGACGCTGACCGTGCGCGGTGAGGTCTATATGCCGCGTGCCGTGTTTGAGCGCATTAACCAAAAGCGTGAAGCCAACGGCGAGGCACTGATGGCAAACCCCAGAAATGCGGCGGCAGGATCTTTGCGCCAGCTTGATCCGCAGATCACGGCTTCGCGCGCGCTGGATATTTTCATTTTCAACTACCAGGAGGGCGATATATACGCAGACGGTCACGCGCCCGAAACGCACATGGAAACGCTTGACCGACTTGACGCGCTGGGCTTCCCTGCCATCAAGCTGCGCACCGTGGTGCACACGGCAGACGAGATCATCGCCCACATTCAAAAGATCGGCGCTATGCGTGACGAGCTGCCCTACGATATTGACGGCGTGGTGGTCAAGGTCAACCGTCTTGACCAAAGAGCCGCACTCGGACAGGGCGTCAGCACCCCCAAATGGGCGGTGGCGTACAAGTTCCCGCCCGAGCAAAAGCAGACAAGGCTCAATGAGATCACCATTCAGGTTGGTCGCACAGGCGTGCTGACCCCCACCGCCGAGCTTTCCCCCGTGCGATTGGCGGGCACGACCGTATCGCGCGCCACGCTGCACAACATTGACTTTATCCGCGAGCGCGGCATTATGCTGGGCGATATCGTATCCGTGCAAAAGAGCGGCGACATTATCCCCGAGGTGGTTTGCGCGCATCCCGAAAAGCGTGACGGCACGCAGATCCCCTTCCATATGCCCACGCATTGCCCCTCGTGCGGACACGAGGTGGTGCAGGCAGAGGGCGAGGTGGCGGTGCGCTGTATCAATCCTTCCTGCCCCGCGCAGCTTTCTCGCGGCATTGAGCATTTTGCCTCCAAGGACGCCATGGACATTGACGGGCTTGGCCCGCAGATCGTGGACGCGCTGATTGAAGCAGATCTCATCCACGACACGGCTGATCTGTACGCCCTGCGTGCCGAGCAGATCTCCGCCCTTGAGCGCATGGGTGACAAATCTGCCGCCAACCTGATCGCCGCCATTGAAAAGTCCAAGTCGGCAGGACTTGAACGCCTGATTTTCGCGCTTGGCATCCGCAATATCGGTCAAGTCGCCGCTACCGCGCTTGCGCGCCGCTTTGGCACACTTGCTTCATGCATGGACGCCACCGTCGAGCAGCTGCTGGAG
>JAZRDG010000044.1:0-18862 GCA_045660125.1 Eubacteriales bacterium
CGCCTCGGTCAGGCGGCGTTCTGACATGCCACCGGCATGTCATTCATTGCGCCGCCCCTTCAAGTCCCACATTCAATCACCGGCACGCAAAAAAGGGATCAAGCCTGTTGGCTTGATCCCTTTTTTGGTGCCGGTGGTGGGACTTGAACCCACACGATGTTGCCATCGCCAGATTTTGAGTCTGGTACGTCTGCCGATTCCGTCACACCGGCGTCATCGACCTGTATATTATAGCAAACTCATGCGCCAATGTCAAGGTCTTTTTCAAAAATAATTCAGCACGGTCACATTTTTTCTGCTTTTTTCATACCATGATACAGAAAAATGATAACAAAGGAGGTTTCCTACATGGACAATAGTTCTCCCTCTCGCATACCGTCCGGTGAAGGATATCTGGTCGTGCAGGTCAGCACGGCGGGCGGTGCGATTCCCTTGCCCGGTGTGATCGTAACCGTGCGCGACTACGATCCCGAAAACGGCGGTGACGTTGGCAACGTGATCTCGTCTATGGTCACGGATCGCAGCGGCAAAACGCCCATTCTTTCCCTGCCCGCGCCCTCGCGCACGCTCTCGCAAGCCCCCGGGTCGAATATTTTGCCCTACGCGCTGTACAGCATAGACGTCAAGACCGATCGCTACTACGAAAACTACTACGCCAACGTGCCCATTTTTGACGGCATTGTGGCGGTGCAGCCCGCCGTGCTGCAGGCACTACCCGACAACGAGTTTACCGACAACGCAGGGCGCGACACGCAGCAATTTTTCGAGTCGGTAAACCCCGATCTGTAAAGGAGGTCAACATGCCCGACACACCCGTCATACCCGAAACCATTACGGTGCATCTCGGCGCACCGGGCACGGCTGCGCAAAACGTGACGCTGCCCTTTCTGGATTACATTATGAACGTTTCTTCCTCGGAAATTTACCCGACCTGGCCAGAATACGCCATTCGCGCCAACATGTACGCGCAGATCTCGTTTGCGCTCAACCGCATCTACACGCAATATTACCGCTCGCGCGGCTACGACTTTGACATTACCAATTCCACCGCCATTGATCAATCCTTTGTCAACGGACGCGACATCTTTGATAACATCCGCGAGATCGCGGGCGACATTTTCAACTCCTACATTCGCAGGCAAGGCAGCGTTGAGCCCCTGTTTGCCGCCTATTGCGACGGCGTGGAGGTGACCTGCAACGGGCTTTCGCAATGGGGCTCTGTGGAGCTTGCCAATCAGGGGCTGACACCTTACGAGATATTGACCACCTACTACGGCAACGACATTGACATTGTCACCGACGTGCCCGTGGAGGGCTTGGACGTCTCGCCGCCCGAGTTCCCCTTGCGCGTGGGCAACGTGGGCGATGACGTGCGCACGGTGCAAATACGCCTCAACCGCATCTCGCAAAACTACCCCGCCATTCCCAAGATCGTGCAAACGGACGGCATTTTCGTAGAGGATACCGAGGCGGCGGTGCGCGCCTTTCAGGAGATCTTTAACCTGACGCCCGACGGGATCGTGGGGCGCGCGACCTGGTTTGCCATTCAAGCCATTTACGCAGGCGTCAAGCGGCTCAACGAGCTTGACTCCGAGGGCATACGGCTGGAGGAGGTCACCAAGCAATTCCCCGAGGTGCTGCGATTAGGCGACAGCGGCTCGGGCGTGCTGAGTCTGCAATACTATCTCAGCTTTCTTTCGGTCTATTACAACACCATTCCCACCGTGACCATTGACGGCACGTTCGGCGAGGCAACGCGCGCAGCCGTGACCGACCTGCAAACCACCTTTGGGCTGATCCCCGACGGCATTGTGGGACCCGAGACCTGGGAGACCATGTATCGCGCGTATCTCGGCATCGTCGGAACGGTGCCCGAGGAGTACACGGTCAGCGGTGCGATCCCTTTCCCCGGTGTGGTGCTGCGTCAGGGCGCGGACTCGCCTGCCGTGCGCGTGCTGCAGGAATATCTGAACCGCATCTCCCAAACCTATCCGTCCATTCCCTCGGTCACGCCCACGGGATATTTCGGCAACCAAACCGAGCAAGCCGTGCGCGCATTCCGCACGCAGTTCGGGCTGCCCGCCTCGGGCGCGGTGGACGCGATCGCCTGGACCGCCATTGCCGAGCTTTACAGCGATCTTGTAGCCTCGGACACCCTGCAAGACGGACAATACCCCGGCTTCGCCGTTGGCGAGCAATGAAAGGAGCAATCATGCCCGATCAAAGCAATCATCCTAACTATTCCCCTGCCGTTGCAAATCTGCAGCGGTATCTGCGCCAGCTGGCGTACACCGCACCCGAGATCGGTCAAGTGCCTGTTGACGGCATTTTTGACACTGCCACGCGCGACGCGCTGCGCAATTATCAGCGCATGTCAGGCTTTCCCGCCACGGGCACGGCGGACGCAGAGACCTGGCAAAGGCTTTACGCCGATTATCTTGCCTCTCTTGCGCTGCACGCACCTCCCACGCCCATCGCCCTGTTTCCGCGCGCACCGCTTGGCGGCTTTCTTGACCTTGGCGCTACCGGCATTGACGTAGCGGTTTTGCAATACATGCTTGGCGAGCTGACGCTGCTCTATTCCCTGACGCCGCCCGAAATTACCGGCACGTACGACGCTGCCACGGCGGATGCGGTACGCGAGATACAAGGATTTCTCGATCTTGCACAAAACGGACTTGTGGATATTCTGACCTGGAACGCCATTGCCGATCGCTTCAACGCCCTGCCCGCAGGCAGCGAAGCAGAATAAATTTTTACACGCCCCGTTGCGACACGTTTTGCGCATCGGGGCATTTATAATGATATAGACTAACAATAAAAGAAAGGATACTTTCCATTATGCTATGTGAAAAATGTAAAAAGAAAAAGGCGACGGTTTTCTATAACGAAAACCTGGGCGGAAAAACGCGCTCCTGCTCGCTTTGCGCCGATTGCGCGGAAACCATGCGCCGCACGGGCGAGCTGGAGGACGTGCGCATTCCCTCGGCATCCTCTGCGTTTGGCTGCAGCGAGAGCGCCATGTTCGGCAACCTCTGCGGCATTACCGTGCCGCACAATATCGCCGCCGTGCGCACCTGTCCCGTTTGCTCCTCCACGCTGGCAGGCATTGCCGAGAGCGGCAGCGTTGGCTGTGCGGCGTGCTACAAGACCTTCCGTGATGAAATTTCGGGCTCTTTGCACGCCCTTCCCGAGGGCACGGCGTATCCCGGACGCATGCCGCGCAATTTCAGGCTGCGCAGAGAGCGCGAGGCACGCGCCGCCCTTCTCAAAGAACAGATGAAGCAAGCCGTGCTTGCCGAGGACTTTGAGACCGCAGCACTCTTGCGCGATCAGATACATACGCTCAAGGCGCAGATTTGAGTAAAGGAGAAAGACAAAAATGGCTTGGTACAACACACCCGGATATGAAAACGACACCGTGATATTCTCACGCATCACGCTCTCCAGAAACTTGGAAAAATACCCCTTTTCACAGCGCATCTCGCCCAAGCAAGCGGCAGAGATCATCGCAGGCGTGGGAGGAATGCTGGAGGGCAACGGCTTTTCCATGATCAATTTTTCGGACATCTCGCCCACCGCGGCGGCGTCCTACGCAGAAAAATACTACGTCACAAAGGAATTTGCCTCGATCAGCCTGCCGCACGCGCTGCTGCTCAACGAGCCCTGCAATCTCTCCGTCATGCTGGGCGGCAAGGATCACGTGCAGATCTGCTGCACGCTGCCCGGGCTTTCCCTGCAGGACGCGGCGGCAAACGCCTTTAAGATGGACGACCTGATCGACGACAAGGAGGCGTACGCCTTTGAGGCAGGGCTTGGCTATCTATGCTCCGATCCCTTGGAATGCGGCACAGCCATGCGCGCCTATGCCCTGCTCTTTTTGCCCGCGCTGACGCTGCACGAGCAAATCGAGCCGCTCTCGGTCAAGCTCTCTGGGCTTGGCATCTCGCTGCGCCCCTTGATGAGCGGTACGCAGGCGCAGAATTGCTTGTATATGCTTTCCTGCCGCTCCTCGCTGCGCGCCTCGGAGCAAGAAATGCTGGAGCGCATGGAGGACACCACGCGCCAGATCCTTGAGAGCGAGCGCAAGCTTTGCGATCGCGCAAAGCAGGAGCGCGCCGCATACCTGACCGACAGAGCCCTGCGCGCACGCGCCATCCTTGGCAGCGCGCATTTGCTTGGCGCGGATGAATTTTTGCAGCTGTCCGCAGACGTCAGGCTGGGCATCAGCATGGGGCTGCTCAAGGACATCGCCCCCGACCTGCTCAACACTCTGCTGGTGGAAATCATGCCCTGCACCATGACGCTTGCAGCCGAGCAGCCGCTGCGCTCGGCGCAGGACCGAGACCTGTTCCGCGCCGCTTTGGTCAAGCAGCGTCTGGGCGCATAAAGCAACGCCATGAATAGCAAATTTACCAAAAAGGCGCAAAACGCGCTGGAGCTTTCCCAAAAATACGCAGCCGAGCTGGGACACACCTACATCGGCTCGGAGCATTTGCTCATGGGGCTTGTGGGCGAGAGCGATTGCGTGGCTGCAAAGCTGCTGCAATCGCGCGGCGCGGATCTGTCGCGCGTGCGTGATGCGGTCGCCTCGCTGACAGGCGTGGGCTCTTACTCGGTGGTATCCCCCGAGGACATGACGCCGCGGCTGCGCAAGATCATTGAGGGCGCGGCACGCGAATGCGCGGGCGGTGCGCAGACCTATATCGGAACAGAGCATTTGCTGCTGGCGATCTGCAACGAGCAGGACGCGGTCGCCTCGCGCATTCTGGAGGGCATGGGCATTCCCACCTCGGACTTGATTTCGGACTGTCGGAATTTCATGAACAGCGCAAGAAAGGGCGGCAAGCAAGCCAAGGGAAAGGACAAGCAGGAGGGCGTGCTGCAAGGATACGGCAAGGATCTGACCGCCATTGCCAGAACAGGCGCGCCCGACCCCGTGATCGGGCGTGACGAGGAGAGTGCACGCGTGATCCAGATACTCTCGCGCAAGCAAAAAAACAACCCCTGCCTGATCGGTGAGCCGGGCGTGGGTAAGACCGCCGTGGTAGAGGGGCTTGCGCAGCGCATTGCGGCTGGCGAGGTGCCCGATAACCTGCTTCACAAGCAGATCATCTCGCTCGATCTTGCCTCCATGATCGCGGGCGCGAAATACCGCGGCGAATTTGAGGAGCGGTTCAAGGCGGTGCTGCAGCGTGCCTCGTCCGATCCCGATATCATTCTCTTTATCGACGAGATCCACACCATCATCGGCGCAGGCGCTGCCGAGGGCGCGGTGGACGCGGCAAACATCATCAAGCCTGCGCTTGCCAGAGGTGAGATGCAGGTCATTGGCGCGACCACGCTATCCGAATACCGGCGCTATATCGAAAAGGACGCCGCGCTGGAGCGCAGATTTCAGTCGGTGCTGGTCAAAGAGCCGAGTGCCGAGCAGACCTTAGAGATCCTCAAGGGGCTGCGTCCGCGCTACGAGCAGCATCACGCGCTTGCCATCTCGGACGACGCGCTGGCGGCTGCCGTGAGCATGTCGCAGCGCTATATCACGGACAGATTTTTGCCCGACAAGGCGATCGACCTTGTGGACGAGGCGGCAGCGCGGCTGCGGCTCTCGCTTTGCAAGGCATCCCCCGAGATCAAGTCGCTGCAATCGCAGCTTTCAGAGCTTGCGGTGCAAAAGGAGCAGGCTGTGACCGCGCAGGATTTTGCACGCGCAGCCCAGGTACGCGAGCGTGAGATCGACCTGCAGGGGCAGCTGGCGCGGCTGCAATCGGGGCTGCATGCAGATCTGTTTCGCAGCACCCCCACCGTAACCGAGCGCGAGATCGCAGAGGTAGTCACGCAATGGACGCAGATCCCCGTAACCGGGCTTTTGCGCTCCGAGAGAGAGCGATTGCTGGGCTTGGAGCAAGAGCTTTGCGCACGCGTGATCGGTCAGGAGCAGGCGGCACGGGCGGTTGCGGCTGCCATTAAGCGCGGCAGAACGGGCATGAAGCGAGAGGGGCATCCCATCGGATCGTTCGTATTCTTGGGGCACACGGGCGTGGGCAAAACCTTGATGTGCAAGGCGCTTGCGCACGCGCTGTTCGGCACGGATCACGCCATGATCCGCCTTGATATGTCCGAATATATGGAAAAGCACAGCGTTTCCAAGCTGATCGGCTCGCCTCCGGGCTACGTGGGCTTTGAGGAGGGCGGTCAGCTGACCGAGCGCGTGCGGCGCGCGCCCTACAGCGTGCTGCTGTTTGACGAGATCGAAAAAGCGCACCCGGACGTATTCCACCTGCTTTTGCAGGTGCTGGACGACGGTAGCTTGCGCGATTCTCAAGGGCGGCGCGTGGATTTTTCCAATACTGTCATTATCATGACCAGCAATGCGGGCGCAGGCAAGCGCAGCCGCAGCATCGGCTTTTCGGTCAGCGAGCAGACCAAGGCGGACGAGCAGATGCGCTCGGCTTTGCGCGAGCTGTTCCCTGCCGAATTTCTCGGTCGAGTGGACAAGGTGATCGTATTTTCCGATCTTTCGCGCGAGCACGCCGTGCGCATTGCAGGGACCATGCTGGACGAGGTGACCGAGCGCGCACGCGCCCTTGGCGTTACGCTGGCATTTGACGCCGGCGTTGCCGAGTGGATCGCCGAGCTGGGCTACGCCCCCGAAAAAGGCGCGAGAGAGCTGCGGCACGTGATCACCGAGCAGGTCGAGGACGCGTTCGCAAACGCGCTGCTCGCGGAACAAATCAAGGCGGAAGAGGGCGTCACGGCAAGCGTAAATGATGGAAAGGTGATATTTACCGCGCAATAAACGTAGGGACAGGCGTCCTCGACTGTCCGCCCGAAAATAAAAAATGCCACTACGCACGTAGTGGCATTTTTTATTTAATTCATAGGCGTCTCGCCCATGATGATCTTATTGTTTTCGTAAAGGTAATCGTAAAGCAGCTCATCGTAGCAAAGCTCCTTGATCAGGTTGGGCTGCTCTGCACCAAGATACGCAGCAACGTCCTCGACGGTCACCTTGCCGCCCTGTCCGCTGCCCTTGCCTACGCCTGCGGCGTAGTTATCAAAATACTTGGTTGCATACTCGGTCAGCTTATCCGTATACTGCTGCTCGGGGATCTGCAAGCACGCGTCGGCAATCATGGCGTAAAAGATCATATCCTTCTCTGCGTATCCGTAGGACAGATTCATCATCTTGATCTCGTCCAGCTCAAAGGCAGCCAGCACCGCCTCGTATGTCACGCCGTTCGCCTTTGCCATACGGCGGTAGTAGCTCTCCATGGATTCCAGGTAATAGCTCACAGCCTCGTCGGGTACGATTTCCGCCTTGCAGTTTGCCTGGCATGCCTCCCACAGCGCGTCGTATACCGTCTCATAATACAGCTCGTTGAACAGCTGCTCCTTGTAGTAAACAAAAAATGCATCCGCCTTGGTGCATGCGCCGCCCGTATATTCGGTCACAAACGCATCGGTCAGCTCGGCATAGTCGCCCTTGATATACGACACGGTGACGGTATAGGTGGTCAGCACGCCGTCCTCGTCCTCTACGGTGACGGCTACGGGAATGTTACAGGGCGCTCCGACCAGCCCTTGTACAAAGTCTGCGGGATAAGAGCTATCCTCTGCCAGCGCGATCTCCACGTTTGTCTCACTGACGCCCGTGCCTCCGTCCGAGGTCATGGCAGTATAGGAAACGCACAGCACGTCGCCCCATTTGGCAGCGCGATCGGTGATCTTTTTGTAAAGCCCGTTGAGCGTTTTGATGCCCTCGATCGCCTCGTTGACCTGTGCGTCGGTCACGGTCACGGTATTGATCTTGACAGTCAAGCCGGTATACGCACCAAGCGTGACGTAATCGGCAAGCGGCATGGCAAGATAATCGGGAATGTCGTCCAGATCCACCGTGTCCTTGGCAGGCGGGGTCAGATCAGCCGTTTCTCCCTCCAGCATGCTCTGCACCGAGCTGCATGCGCAAAGCATCAGCAAGGCAGAAAGCAGCGCGATATATTTCAAATATTTCATAAATTCTCCTGATAATGCCACAAAAGGATTCACCCCGCTGCGCGTCGATGAATCCTTTTGTGTGGTTTTGTGATGGTAAAAAAGGATTAGTCTTCCTTCTGCTTCAGGGTGATTACCTGCTTGCCGCCATAGAAACCGCAAGTCTTGCAAACACGATGTGCCAATACCATTTCATTGCATTCGGGATTGGAGCACTTTACCATACCGGGCATAGCGAGCTTGGAGTTGTTGGATCTTCTCTTGTCTCTGCGTGCCTTGGATACCTTTCTCTTCGGTACTGCCATAATTACACCTCCTCTTTGGTGTACAATAGGCTTAATACCGTACACCGCATTATGTCAAAATTTTTTATAATCTTATATCTGTTACCGATTTTCGGTTACATTCAAACTTATTCGTCGCTTTCCTCAAGCAGCTTTGCCAGCACTGCAAGTCTGGGATCGATCTCGCGCGTGGAGCAACCGCACTTTCCGTGCTTGAGCTGCGCACCGCACTTGGGGCAAAGTCCGGGACACGAATCGGAGCACACAAACTTGGTCGGGAAAGACAGGATCATTTCCTCCACCAGCTGCTCGTCAATATCCAGCTGACCCTCGCGAATGATGATGTACTCATCCACGTTATCGTCGATCTGCTCCTGCGACAAGGAGCTTTCCTCTGCTACGGTACGCTCAAAGCAGACCGTATAAACGCCCTCTACCGTATCAAGGCATCTTGCGCAGATGGTCTTGTAAGGCATATCCGCCTCCAGCACCAAACGCATGTATCCGCCCGTATCGGTCACCTTGCCGACCACGTGAGCATCCGCAGTAAACTCTACACCCGAAAGCGGCTCGGGCTTGACCGTATAGTCCACAGCCAGCGTGTCCACCTCTCCGCGCAGCATGGGGCCCATATCAAGAATCATAATATATAACCTCCTTGCAAACGACATAAAAAGCGACAGTAAATATTATAACCGCTAATCTGCATTTTGTCAAGAGTTTTTTAATATTTTCCTGCTTGATTTTGAGAATTTCCTGCTCTGTTCTTCCCAAAAGTAAATTTTCAAAAAAGCGTCCCCGCGGCAAAGCCGCGGGGATGATATCATTTACTCTGCCTGTACAGTGGGCTCTGTAATGGGAATGATAAACCATGCTCCTTCGCTCAGAATCTCACCGTCCGGAGTCGTAACCTTGACTTCAACGTGGCAATCAAAAGCCAAGCGCCCATCATCCAATCTGACAAGCTTATCTATTTCAGCCTTATAAGTCATTTCATAGTCTTCTTGTTCTGCTAATTGTCTATAAATACTTTGCACTTCATTTTCAAGTGCCATATTCGCGCGTTGTTTGATTTCTTCCGGAATGGGCTGTACGTTGCTCATTTCATTAATATGCTCAAGCTTGAACTGTGTGATAACACCCTCTTTGTTTATTCTTAGTTTTACCCGATCGCATGTCGCAATTCCATTATTCATTCTGGTAAAATCAATATACAAGCCATTCGTATCAGAAATATATTCTTCCCTAGTTATTTGATATTGCTCCGGATTCGTTACATGACTTTCCAAAAATGCATGTGCAATTTCCATTTGCTTCTCTTTTGAACAAGCATCTACATCATCCGGCCTATAGGAATTATAATAATACACGCATTTCTCCATGTCTTCATCGAACCATTGCTCTCTCTTCCCGTCACTATATTTGTGAATGGTATCATGATATAACGGACCATCCGATGACTCCTTATATGTCAACTCATACTCGGTTCCTTGCATGTTAGATTTGAGGGTTCGGTTCACAGATTCGTCCTGGTAATCATGCTCATTGTAAGAAAAATTGTTCTTGTGATCCGTCTGTAATCCCGAAGCCTCCGCGGAGCCATATTGTAATACACTGAAGTATTCCAGAAAGGCTCCGTCAACTATCACTTCGGCCTCTTCTGTAGTTATATCCGTGTTCTCGATGATCTCCGTTTCTGTTTGGGATTGATCGGTGGTTTGTATCATTCCCGGACCTTGCTCTTTTGCACACGAAACAAAGCATATAAACAGCGACAGAGTGATAAATAATATTAAAATCTTTTTCATATTGCCCTCCTTAAATAATCAAATGTATATCTTATGGTATCAATCGGCACGAATCCAAGCCACCGTCACTTTCCACTAATACTGCATGAGCCATTGATTCCGCTACATTATGATATGTTTCAGATTCTGGATCGTAGTATGCTTGTAAAAATGCTTCCATCCAGTTGTCAGCTAGAGCAGCATTTATTGTTTCTTCAAAGCCAATAGCGGAACCTGCACCTGCTTTCACTACAGCATCTGCTATGCTGTGATGGTTTGCATCTGCCGCCGTAGAACACCCAATGAACACCACTAATTCACATCCGCTCAAATCAAACTGAACCGTTTCAGTGTCAAAATCGTATATATCCGAAGTTTTCAGTGACGAGGACTCTCTCCCCTCCTCGAGTGAATAAATAACGATTGAGTTTGGCGATCCATGGCTTCTTGTCACAAACACTTCACTTGTTTTCATACCATACAGAACAGCCTGCGTAGAGGTATGTCTTGAAATGATTAAATTAACATCTACCCCTTTCTCTTCCGCGTCACTCTCTGCATTTGTAGCTGCAACTGAACGCGTAATATTGTTGTCCGCGACAGCAAGTATTGTTAATTCACTTCCTGAAATATTCAGATGCCACTCATCCCTATAATCAGTATCATCCGTATAGGTATTTAAAATTAACGCACCATATGTTTCAGATACGACAGACAACACATATCCATTATTCTCGAATGCTTTGCAAACTATTTTGAATTGATTGTTTGAAGTTCTGAGAATTTTCCATATCGAATAGTCATCCGAATCAGATGGGTCAACCGGCATACTACTTTGCATGACAGCGTACGCAATATTGGGATTGGCTCGTATACACAAGCCGCTTGACTTAGAGACTATATAGAAATAGTTCTCATCAATATGGATGAACTCCCATTCGTTTATAGTCGCATCGGAAAACACCTCTTGTGACAATGTCGCCCCTACTTGATTGCTTCCTCTTGTTGACACAACCTTAGATGTAAATGCGTTTCTGATAAACCAATCCCCCTCAGATGGAGCCGTCCATTCAACTTTAATGTCTATTTCGCTATCTTTCACATGATCGATCTGAGCACCTGAATGTGTGACGGTAAAAGTCAATTGTGCGTCTCCTGGAATCAATGTTACAAACGAGTTAGTTGTTTCGCCCCTTTTAATTACTTTTTCGCTCGGTTCAATATCCCATGATACAACAGCATCGCCATTGATGTTTACATCGCTGGTAACGTACCAGGCATCAAACGAATATTCACATTGTGCATTTAAATCTTTGAATGAATCTGTCAGCATAATCTGACTATAATTTTGGGTTGCAGCACTGATCGTCCAAGCTTGGCTTGTACTACCATTATAAGATTGCAAAACCAAATCAGTGCTACTAATCGCGTTTGCAGGCACTGTAATTGTTTTCGACTTTCCCGTTTTTGCGTAGAGATAGTACCCATTGGCATCCTTATCCAAATACCATTGACCGGTAATGGGAACACTTGAGTTATTGGTACCGATATCTTGAAGCGTCGCAGATTGATTTTCTGATGACCAAGAAATCCCCATATTGTTTTTTCTCATGGGACGAATACTGTACAAACCATTTTCTAAGTAGTAAAACTTATACAGCTGACTAAAATTGTCCGGCTCCGATTGGCTAACAGAAAAAACTTGAATTGAGGTCCCATTAGAAATACTATCTTTATCCAAATCCAACAACATACTGGTTGATCTGCTTTTGAGATAATAAACTCCATCAGGCAATTTTACATATACTTGTGAAGTCACATATTCCCTTCGACCGTCTATGTCAATTATCAAAGAGATTGTAGATTTTCCCGGAGCTACTGCTCTCGCTATACCTTGACTTGATGGGTGCGATACGGTGCTGATATTGGAAGATTGCCACGATAAATCTTCGTTAAAACGGTAAGGGATATAATAAAACAAGATTTTTTCGTTCTCCTCCAAAGTATACGATTTGTTTTCGGCAATGTCGTTAGAATCAATATTCATTGGCATACCATCCGCGCAAATCTGCCAGAGCATGCTATCACTTGGAGTACTATTCGCAGTCAAAGTGGTAACAAAAACATTTCCAGGAGCGGTTATACCCGATCCACCTGCACTACCCTCGCCCGGTTGTGCAGTTAAAACATATCTTGGTCCGGATTCATGCGGTTTGCTTGCCATATGAATGATATAATAATTGTCTTCATAATGCTCAATCTGCCATCTATCAGTCATTTGGGTCGGCATAAAGTTTTGTAAACTAACATTCGCTACTCCTTCGTTTGCGTTAACACTTGATTTTACTCGAGTTGACACGGTATTTCCTGATGAATCCACCGGATAAATCGTAAAATATGCCACATTTTTAGTTGGAGTATACGTATAGCTCAAAAAAAATTCCTGTGCATTCGCGATATTTTTTTCACTCTGCTGGCAAACATTTGTTCCGGCTGATGTCGAACCATTTGGAATCGTCAGATAATTTCTGGACGACTTGTTTTTGAAACCTATATACCCCTCATGAAGTAAGATACTGATGTATGGTTCGATATTTTCCCAATTATCGTTTGCCGCCACCTCAGGCTCTTGCGGGTCGTTCGGTTGCATCGGCTCCAGCTTATCTGCTACAAGTTCGTCTTGTTCGCTCGAAGCCGCGCTTTCTGCTGACTCCGAGCCCGCGTCTTGTGTAACCGTGGGTGTTTCGGTCTGCTCGGTCTGTTGTTCGCCCGCATATACGGGCAGCGAGGAAAGCACAAGCAAAAGTGCAAGCACTGACGCAAGTGCTGGGCATATCAGCCACTTTTTCCGTGCTTTGCGGTTATGGATCGTGGAAATCTTCATAATGTTTTTCTCCTTTGCTTTAAATTTTTGGTTCCGCGCGGTCCTTAGCCAATACAATATTACCATATTATATGGCTTTTGTCAAGATTTTTTGTGCTAATTGCTCACACCCGGCATGTTGCATCCCCCCTTTATTATATAAATGGCAAAATTTCGAGATTCGTTACACAATTGCACAAATTTCCCGCAAATTTCCCGTAAAATTATATTTCTACTCTATATTAAAGATAAAAATTGCGTAAAATTATTCAAATTTCAAAAAATAATTTTATAAACGTTTTATGAACTTCCATCGTTAAAGAGTTCCTTGCCTATATAAACAAGCGAAAAGGTAAATAATTACTGTGTTTTTTATAAAAATTTTGCAATAAAGCAAAGTTTATGGGAAATTTTCATTTTCTTCCAAGCCTTTGCTTGACATATCCGCAATTGCGTGATATACTGACCAAAGAAAGTACGGGAAAGGAGCGTTTTATGGCACGCTTTGGCATTGTTTGTGAATACAATCCGCTGCACGGCGGGCACGCATATCACCTGGACTGCGCGAGAAGTGCGGGAGCTGACGAGATCGTTTGCATCATGAGCGGCAATTTTACGCAAAGGGCAGAGCCTACCATGGCGCACAAGTATGCAAGAGCCGCGGCAGCAATCGGCTGCGGTGCGGATCTTGTGATCGAGCTGCCCTTCCCTTACTGCGCGGGTAGTGCCGAATTTTTCGCCTGTGCGGGCGTTAGTGCTGCTGACGCATTCGGCTGCGACACGCTGTTCTTCGGCAGCGAGAGCGGCGATATTGACCGCCTGAAGGCTTTGGCTGCCGCTTCCCTTTCCCCCGAATTCAAGGCGCTGTACGATGCGCTGATCAAGACCAATATAGGCACGGCTGCCGCCTACGCCAAGGCGCTCTCACAGGTGGCAGGCGATGACGTCAGCGCGCTTTCCAACGATCTGTTGGGTCTTGCATACTGCAAGGCGATCATGGCGGGCGAATACGATATCGCACCGCTCTGCACGCGCCGCACGGGGGCGGCTTATAATGCGCAAACGCTGACCGAAGGCTATCCCAGCGCGACTGCTCTGCGCACCCTGCTTAGCAAGAGCGGCTTTGATGCCTTGCGCGACCATCTGCCCGCGCCTGCCTTTGACGCGCTGAGTCGCGCGCACCAAAAGGGTGAGCTGCTCGCAGACAAACAGGCTTACGGCTTGGCGTTGCTTGCCATTTTGCGTACCATGCCGCGCCAGCAGTTAGAGCGTGCCGCGCTTTGTGCCTCGGGGCTTGGCGCACGCATTGCCGACGCTGCGCAAAACGCCACCGATCTTGACAAGCTTTACGCGCTTGTATCGCATAAATCCCTGCCCGACGCACACGTGCGCCGCGCCGTACTGTACGCCGCGCTCGGCGTGACCGAGCAGGACCTGCGCCGCACGCCCGAGTACTTCACGGTGCTTGGTGCAAACACCAAAGGCAGACAGATCCTTGCCGAGCTGCGCCGAAACAGCCCCGTTCCCACGGTCATCAAGCCTGCCGACGCACCCGATTGCAGACAGCGTGAGCTTTCCGACCGCGCCGACGCGCTCTACACCTTGGCAATGCAAACGCCTCAAGGCAGCGGATTTTTCAAGCGTTTTTCGCCTTATATGGCACTTTGAGTGAATTTTTTATGAAATGCCTTGACGCAAGGGATTTTTAGTGGTATAATAGTTCGAATAGTATATAATGTCTATTTATATAGATTTTCAAGGAGGTCACATCATGGCAAACGAAACACGCGCTCAAGTGGGCGGCGAATACCTTTACTATAAAGACAAGCCTTTGGTTCGCGAGGGCAACACCATTTGCTACGGCGACATGAACGAGAGCTGCATTCTCATTCTCGAGATCATGTCTTACGTCAAAAACGAAAAGGGCGACGAGGTACCCGGTAAGATCCTGATTCAGGTGCTGGACTCCAAGGATCCCACCAAGATCATCAAGCAGGGTCAGAAGGACGGCTTGCACGATGCCTTCAGCATGGGGCTTATCTGGCTGGAGCACGAGCTTAAGCGTGCGCAGACTGCATAAATCACACTGCAAAATCAATGCTCCTGCCCCGCGCGGGAGCATTTTTACGTGAACTTTTCGATCGATCTCTAAAAAATTATTACGGAGGACATTTCCGTGCAAAAACGACTCAATCTGTTCTGGAAGCTTTTGCGCTTCCCCGTATCCGTGTTCTGCAAAATCAAATTCGGATACACCTATAAAACCGCAAAGAACCTGCCCGATCACTATATCGTGCTGTCCAACCACGTCACCGACTTTGACCCCTTGTTCGTAGGCTGCTCCTTCCCTCGCCAGATGTACTTTGTGGCAAGCGAGCACATCGCGCGCTGGAAGCGCGGCTACAAGCTGGTCAATTACCTGCTCGCGCCCATTCTGCGTAAGAAAGGCACCACGGCGGCATCCGCTATCATTGACATTTTGCGCAAGGTGCGCAAGGGTGCAAACGTGTGCATGTTTGCCGAGGGCGTGCGCTCCTGGGACGGCTTGACCTGCACCATCGCCCCCACCACGGGCGGTCTTGTCAAGGCGGCGCGCTGCGGTCTTGTAACCTACCGTCTCTCGGGCGGCTACTTTGCAAGCCCCATGTGGAGCACCAAAAACACGCGCAGAGGCTACGTTCACGGCGAGCCCGTAAACGTATACACTGCCGAGCAGATCGCTGCTATGAGCGAGGATGAGGTCAATCGCATCATTCGCGAGGATCTTTACGAGGACGCCTATGCACGTCAAGCGCAAAAGCCCCGCAAATACAAGGGCAAGCGACTTGCCGAGAGCATGGAGAACCTGCTTTACGTCTGCCCCTTCTGCGGCAAGGTAGACACCATGAGATCCAAGAATGATCGCGTATACTGCACGTCTTGCGACGGCTTCTTTACATACGACGCATTCGGTTACCTGCACGGCGCACCCGACACCACCCTGACCGCGCTTGCCGCAAGACAAAGCGCAGCGGCAGAGGCCATGGTGCAAAGCGGTGCCGAGATCTTTGCCGAGGGCGCAAGAGTTTACACCGTGGAAAACCACGAGGAAAGGACGCTTGCCGAGGGTCGCTTCAGCATGAATGCCGAGGGCATCCGATGCGGCGAGATGTTCGTTCCCTTCTCGGACGTCACCGAGCTTGCCATGCGCGGCAGACGCTTCCTCTTGTTCAGCTTTGGCAAGACATATTGCGAAATGACCGCCCCCGAGGGCAACAACATTTATAAGTTCTTCGAGTACTACCGCCTGGTGCAGGCAGCAAAAGCACAGGCAGAGGAAAAGGTATAAGAAAACACCCCCGATTCACGCACAAGCACGGATCGGGGGTGTTTTGCGGGCGATCACTGATCGCCCCTACAGCACCCAAAAAATCATTGCGAAATATCAACACAAACACTCGTAGGGGCGATCAGTGATCGCCCGCGCCTGCACAAAGAACATCTTGTAGGGACAGGCGTCCTCGACGGTCTTTATACTACGCTAACGGTGCACACGGCTCGTCAGCTATGCAAATTGAAACGAACGGAAAAGAGAGAGCAGTTCGGGGTTGAACAGATTTGCTCTCTTTACTTGAATAAGCGTTGAGACTTCCCCTAAAATTCTTGATCATGATTACATGTAAAAATTCAAAAAAAGTGTTTACAACACCTACCGGATGTGCTATAATGTATTTGCGACACAAGTTAATAGCGGGCACTGCCTCAAGTACATGATTTCAAAGTGTACGTTTTTACCATAGGTAAAAATGTACGCTCCATTTTCGTATGCTTTGGTCTTGTACTTGCAGCTATTCGAAAATACTTGTGTCGCAGCAATTGGAGCTACCATTTTTCAGTGCGTAGCTTCGGCTGCGCACTTTTTATTTTGGAGGAGGACGCTATGCATTGCTCTTTTTTTGATTATCAGGAGTTGCTTTTTCGCGCAGACTTTTCCGATTCCAAAATCGACGCTCATGCTGATGAAGCACATCTTTTGGAGCGTGCCTGGGAGCACGTTGAGGCGGAGTTGGCTCTGCCAAAATATCAAAAATTCACAAAATATGCCAATGCGCTGTATTGCGGCTGCAAACTGGCAATTCATCACCGCGTGGCAATAGAATTTGTATATTATTATTCTTCGGATTCGCTTTCGATGTCCTTGCAAGACAAATCGCTTCTTTTTTACGACTCCAAACTGACGGCATCCATGTGCTCCGGCGCCCAGCTAATCAGTTCTTCATACAATCCTTCCTCGCAAAAAGTACATTTAGATATTGCTTTCTTTGACTAAATCGCAAAAAAGCCGCTCGGTCGAGCGGCTTTTTCTGTTTCGATTTTGCATGATGCGGGCGATTCACAAGTCGCCCCTACTGCATACTTTCTATTGCAATTCCGTATTCAATTCCCGTGCGCTCTTGCCATCAGCGCGGTGCCGTTTTGCTTGAGCCACGCGTGTCGCACCTTATAATCGGGCATGACGCGCGCGATCTCGGCATAAAACGCTTTCGAATGGTTCATGTGCTTGCGGTGGCAAAGCTCGTGCACCACAACGCTATCCAGCACCTCGGGCGGTGCGAGCATCAAAAGGCAATTAAAATTGAGATTGCCTTGCGAGGAGCAGCTGCCCCAGCGCGTTTTTTGCGTGCGGATGGTGATGCGCCCGTACTCCACGCCAAGCATGGCGGCATAATGCGCTACGCGTGCGGGAATGACCTGCTTTGCCGCCTTTGCAAGCTCGGCAAGCTCATTTTCGGTCAGCTTGGGTGCGCCTTGCGCCGCTTTTGCCTTGGCAAGATGCGCCTGTATCCAATCCGCATGCTTGAGCACGAATGCATCGATCGCTGCCTTGGGCAATCTACGCGGCGCGCGCACGATCACCTTTCCGTCCTTGATCTGCATGCCGATCGTTTTGCGTGTTGAGCGTATGAGCGTATATTCGATCATTTTTTCAGCTTGACCGCCAGTGCGCACCAGCCGTTTTCTTCGGCGCGCTCCACGATCTCAAAGCCGTGCTGTTCAAAGCAATTCACCACGTCCGAGCTGCGCTCCATGATGATGCCCGAAGCCAGCAGTACGCCGTCGTCTGCAATGTACTTGTGCACGTCGGGGGTCATGCGAATGATAATATCCGCCACGATATTGGCGCACACCAGGCCGTATTTTCCGCCCTCCAGATCAACCGAGCGAAGCAGGTCGGACTGATCGCAGGTGATGTTGGAAAGCCCCGAATCCTTGATGTTTTCGCGTGCCACGCGTACCGACATGGGGTCGATATCGTATGCCTTGCACTCCCCTGCACCCAGCTTGGAGGCGCAGATGGCAAGAATGCCGCTACCCGTGCCCACGTCCAGCATACGCACACCGGGGGTGGTGTACTTTTCCAAAAGACCGATAACCAATCTGGTGGTCTCGTGTGTACCCGTACCGAATGCCATACCGGGGTCCATGCGCACGATCAGCTCACCCTCGGCTGCCGTGTATTTTTCCCAAGCGGGCACGATGACGATCTTGGAGCCGATCTTGATCGGCTTATAATATGCCTTCCACGCGTTTGCCCAGTCCTCTTCGTTCAGACCGATCATCTTGATCTCGCCCTCGATGCCGTCCTTGGCAAGCATTTCGCGCAAAAACTCCACGTCCTCGCGGATATCGCGCTCAACGGGCAGATAGACCGACACCGACGCGATGGTCTTGTCCGCGTTGAGAATGCTCTCATCGATCAGGTCACCGTAGCAGGTCTTGAGATCGATGTCGCTGTAGTCCTCGATCATCAAATTTGAAGTCGGAGGCCAAGCGGTCTTAGGAAGACAACTCCATGGAACAACTCCTTGGCTCACAGAACGACATGGCTACGATCCGACTTCGACGCGATGGTCTTGTCCGCGTTGAGAATGCTCTCATCGATCAGGTCACCG
>JAZRDG010000045.1:0-4209 GCA_045660125.1 Eubacteriales bacterium
GTGGATAAAACAAACAATATGAACAGATAAGATTTGCTACTCTTTTGTTGTTTTGACGAAACAAAAAAGATTGACAAAACAACACAAATATGATATAATATTTTGGTAGCAAATAAGACCCATTAGCTCAGATGGCAGAGCACATGACTTTTAATCATGGTGTCCGGAGTTCGACTCTCCGATGGGTCACCAATATAAAAGCACCGAGGCAATCGCCTCGGTGCTTTTGTATTGACGCCCCATCGGTCAAGAATCAAACTCTTCGAGCTGCTCTGAAGCCTAACCCTTTTCTATGCCCAACCCGCAGCTCGACCTCTCGGGGCGCAGCGCCGAGAAATTGCAATGTCTCCGACAAGAAAAAGCGGCACCGTCGTGCCGCTTTTTCTTTGCGCTTATAGCGAAATCGCCTTAATCTTTACCGCAAGCTGCGCGATATTGCTCTCGGAAATGGTGGGGAGCACCATGCCCTCGCGCTGGTCGCCGTTGTGACCGCCGCCCAGGATATTGTCGCGCTCGATCTTGAGCACCAGCTTATCCCATAGGCTTTTTGCGTGCGCAGGCACCATCTCGCCGCCAAAGCAGGCAAGCTCCAAGGCGCGCTCTCTTTGCGCATCGGTCAAAACCTTTTCATAGTACTCGTCCACGTTATCGGGATAACCGCACACAAGGAAATACGCCGTTTGCTTGTCTGCGAGCACCGCATCCCATTTTGCAAGGTATTCCCTGACCGGCTTATACAGCTTTGCATAGCGGATGCAGCCGCCCACGATCACGATATCGTACGCGCCGGGATCCGATTCGGGCGCATCGGTGGTGCAAAGCGTTACGTCCCTGCCGGTCAGCTTATCAGCAAGCAGACCTGCCGCGGTTGCCGTAGTGCCCGTTTTGGTTGCATAAACAATGAGTATCTTTTTCATAGTCGTCCCTTACTGCAAGCATTCCACGGTCGTGCCGTCGGTGCGCAAAAGCATTGTGCCGTTATAGGAATAGACGATCTGCGCGTCCATGCCGAGCATGAGGTTGATCAGCTCGACCTCAATTTCCGCAAACGAGTCCGTACAAATGACGCCGTACTGGACGTCGCAGCGTGCCAGAATCTCGCGCAACGCCTTATTTTGATTGCCGTGGTGCGGCAGCTTTACAAAGTCATACTGCCCTGCGTACTGCGTTTGCGCTGCGAAATCCTCGCAACGTGCCTTTTCGGCGTCACCCATAAACAAGGCGGAAAAATCGCCCAGCGACAAGCCGCAGATCAGCGAAAGATCGTTATCCATGCTGTCCTGGGGAATAGGCTGCTCGTGCGAAAGCTCGGGATACACGCGCGAGACGTTGATCCAAAGATTGCCCGTGGGCAGCGTGATCTCGGTATCGTCGTTGAGCTTATGCACCGTGGTGCGGCTCGCAGCCTCGTCAAGGGATTCCATCAAGGAGCGGTAAAGCCCCGAATCGCGCACGTAATTGGGCATATACACGTGGGTGACCTCGAAATCCTCCACGATTTTTGCCGCGCTGCCGATGTGGTCGTTGTCAAAATGGGTCAGGATCAGGTAGTCGATGCGAGAGATGCCAAGAGACTCCAGCATATCGGCGATCTCGGCATAATCGTCCGCGTCGGCGGTATCCATCAAAATCACGGTATCGTCCAGCTGGATCAAAATGCAGTCGGATTTGCCTGTCTTGGGCACGCGAATATCCAAAAGGTGCTCCGCACCGTCAAAGGCGTCCGAGGGGGTAAGCGCACCGGGATTGCCGCCCGGAGTTGCCGAGCTGCCAAGCTGTCCTTGCGTCAGCTGCCCCGAGTTTTGCTGCTGCGACCCTTGCTGCAGCACCTCGCCGCTGCATGCGCAAATGCTGCACACAAGCAGGACGCAAAGGGCTGCAAATATGAATTTCGTATATTTCATGTAAGTTCTCCTTTATACAGGATAAGCGGAGGGGTTCCCTCCGCTTATATTATAACCGATTTTATCAAGTTTTTCAAGAGAAAACGCATACAGTGACAAAAAATTTACACGTTTTGCGATTCCATGGCTTCAAAAGCCCCGCGCACCTGCGCAGAGGTGAAGCCCTGTGCGAGCATTTTTTGATACAGCTTTTTGCGCTCCTCCCCCTCGGGCATGCCGTGGCGGCATTGCTTCCCCAGGGCAGTCAGGCAAACCTCGTCAAAATCCACCTCGTCCAGATAGGCACGCACGTCCTCTGTGTGCGCGTCGTAGCCCTTTGCCTGCAGGTCGTATTCCACGCGTCTGCGGCTGCGATGCTTTGCCACGCTGCGTTCCGCCTCGCGCAAGGCAGCACTCTCCTCGCGCAAATATCCCGCATCCGAGAGCATTTGCACCGCCTGCTCGGCATGCGCCTTGGCGCATCCCTTTTGCACAAGCTTATAGGTCAGTCCCCTTGCCGATTGATCCCCGTAGGAAAGCGAGGTCAAGCCCTTGACGTACGCGCGGCAGACGCCGGACGCGTCCGCAATGCGCTCGGCGGTCTGCTCGTCGATCTCGCCCACCTGCAGCCCCATGCCGGCAAACTGCAGCATCAGCAGCGGATATTTCTCCTTTTGTACCTGCTCGGTATGCTCGCCGCGAAGGAGCAGCGTGACCCACACAAGCCCCTTATCGGGCACGGGGGTGATACGCTTGATATGGATGGTCATATCTTAATCTTCGTCCTTGAGCACGCGGATGTCGAATGCGTCGTCGTCATCGTCGTCCAGATCGAACTCCTCTTCCACGACCATATCGCGGTCTGCAAGCAGCACGCGCACCTTTTCCTCGATCTCTGCCATGAGCGCAGGATTGCCCTCGATCAGCTTACGCACGTTGTCCTTGCCCTGACCGATTCTCTCGCCGTTATACGAGAACCAAGAGCCGCTCTTTTTGATGATATCCGAGGTAATAGCAAAATCCAATACCTCGCTGGAACGGGAAATGCCCTTGCCGTACAGAATATCAAACTCCGCAACGCGGAAAGGAGGCGCGACCTTATTCTTGACGATCTTGCACTTGACGCGGTTACCGTAGATCTCGCCGCCGTTCTTGAGCTGATCGGTCTTTCTGATATCAATACGCACAGACGCGTAGAACTTGAGCGCGCGGCCGCCCGTGGTGGTTTCGGGGTTGCCGTACATCACGCCCACCTTTTCACGCAGCTGGTTGATGAAAATGACAACGCAGTTGGACTTGTTGATGACAGCCGACAGCTTGCGCATTGCCTGCGACATCAGACGCGCCTGCATGCCCATCTGTGCCTGACCCATGTCGCCCTCCAGCTCCTGCTTGGGAACCAGAGCCGCTACCGAGTCAATGACCACGCAATCGATCGCGCCCGAGCGCACCAGCGCCTCGGTGATCTCCAGCGCATCCTCACCGCAATCGGGCTGGGAAACCAGCAGATTGTTGATATCCACGCCCAAAGCCTTTGCATATACGGGGTCCAGCGCGTGCTCCGCGTCAATAAACGCAGCCTCGCCGCCCGCCTTTTGCACCTCTGCTACAATGTGGAGCGCAACCGTAGTCTTACCCGAGGACTCGGGCCCGAAGATCTCAATAATTCTGCCCTTGGGCACGCCGCCGATACCCAGCGCCATGTCAAGCGACAACGATCCCGTAGGAACTGCCTGCACCTCCATGTGCGCGTTCTCGCCCAGACGCATAACCGCGCCCGCGCCAAACTCACGCTCGATCTGCGCCATTGCGGTATTGAGTGCTCTTTGCTTATCCATTTTAGTATCCGTAACAACCTCGGTTGCAGCTGCTTTTCTCGCCATAATAATATTCCTTCCCTTCCGCCCCCGAGTGCGGGAGCCCTCATTCTTTTATGGTAACATTATACACCCACCATGCGTGTTTGTCAATAGGTTTTGCAAATGTTTTATTCCAAAATCGGAATTTTATTTTTACCACGGCATTTTTGATCGCACGCGTTTTTCCGTTTTTGGCGCAACAATGCACGTGCGAGAACGGCAAGACAGAAAAGTTCTTTGCGCCCGAACGGGTCGTCGAGGGCGCCGACCCCTACCGACGGACGGTTCACATATCCGATTTATTGCGTGGGTTTCGACAATCGCCCCCTACCGGTTGAAATGTCGGATTGCGCAATCCTATGCAAAATAAGTCGAATGCAAAAACCGTCCGTCGGTAGGGGGGGCGTCCTCGACACCCCGTCCTGCCCCAACTAACAAAACACGCGCTCCCTCTGCCGCTGGGGTCT